>NZ_JAQYWW010001204.1:0-69655 GCF_036322525.1 Streptomyces sp. BE20
CCGGTGCACACCGGTCCGCACCCGGTGCAGGATCCCGTCGATCACCTGCCGATGGTCCCGCCACCGACCACAACGCCTGTTGCCGACCGGCAGGAACGGCCGCAGCCGTTCCCACTCGGCATCCGTCAGATCACCCCGCCCGATGCCCCGACCAACGAGCACGGTGGGCGATAGTCACATGATCGACCGGACAAGTCCTAGACGATCGGCAGGATGTGCTCGCGCTGCGCCCAGTGGGGCGAGTGGGCGCCGGCGGACACGGGCTAGGCATCTTCCTGCGGGCGATGTGCGGCTTCGGCCCTTCGGATCGGCGGCCCGGTACGCGGCAACAGCTCGCTGCCGCAACTCGGGCGGGTACTTCATCGGTGCAGCCATGGCGGAGGCTTCCTTCTCACGGCCTATCAGGCCATGTCCGGCAACCTTCCGCACCTCGGGGGAGAGACGCAAGGGTTGGCCACAATAGCCGGGCAGACCGGGCTACGACGATCCAGGGACCAGGATGACCCGCCGCCCGTTCGGCGGAAAGGCTGTAACAGCCTTTCTCGCCCGGTAGACCAAGGCCGCGGTGCCGGCCGCCGAACCCCGCCTACGCTGCCGGCTGCTTCGTCTCCGGATGTCCAGTGAGGCGTGGTTGTCCTCGGTGGTGCCGGCGCTCTGCTGCGCGGAGGAGTGGTCGTCGTACGCTGAGCGCTCCTCGCGGGGTGTCCGGGAGGGGTGGGTACGGTGGCGAGGAGAGCGAACGTGGCGCAGGGACATGGCGGTCTGAGGGGTGCACGGATCGGGTCGGGCCCGATGGGTGAGTCCGAGCGTGGTGACCTGGCGCCCCGCGTTGCGGTGTCGTTCTGGTGCGGCAACGGCCACCACAGCCGGCCCCGCTTCGCGGTCGGGGTCGAGGCCCCGGAGCTGTGGGACTGCCGCCGGTGCGGCCTGCCCGCCGGCACCGACCCCGACAACACCCCGGAAGCGCCCGGCAGCACGCCTTTCAAGACCCACTTCGCCTACGTGCTCCAACGCCGCACCCGCGAAGACGGCGAAATACTCCTCAACGAGGCACTGGCCAAACTCCGCGGCACGTTCTGACCGCTGACCGCTGACCGCCGCACCAGCCAGTGAACAGCCACCACCATCCGGCCTCGCCGGCGGGCACAGCCTGACGGCGAGGCCCGAACGTGCTCGGGATGCGGCGACGCCGCTCCCCCCTCCCCGGTCAGGGCGCGGCGCGGCTCTGGTGGCTCGGCAGTGTGTCGAACCGCGGTGTGGACGCTGCGGCGGGCGCGACAGCGATCCTGTTGGGGGCTGTTAGGGCGAGGATCTGCACAGGCTGGTATCGCTGGGTTCTGCTGTCGGCCCAACCGATCCGGCCCTCAATGGGACGGCTGCCCGGCCGGTGGGAGCGCGGGGCGTGGGCCGGCCGACGGCAAAAAGCCGGGGCCGGGCCCACACCGCGGGGCACGCGTCATGAATTCGGGCAGAACGGTGGCCGATGAACGGCCCCGAGTGAACTCAAGGGAGCGCCCGGGCCGCGCCGCCGGGCAGCCCCGAAGTGGTCCTCGCGAGCGGTGTGCGTGGCGGTGAGGGCTTGGCGTGCACCGCTGACCGCTCCCCGCCGGCGGGCCGGGCGGGCTGGGGGTCAGGTGTCGGCGGCGGGAGGCTGCCCGGTCGGGCGGCCTTCGCGGAGCTGTTCGTTGATGCGCAGGGCTTCTTCGAGTTGGTCTTCGAGGATGATGATGCGGCAGGCGGCGTCGACGGCGGTGCCCTGGTCGACGAGGTCGCGGGCGCGCATCGCGATCCGCAGTTGGTAGCGGGAGAAGCGCCGATGCCCCCCGTCGGAGCGTAGGGGGGTGATGAGGCCCTGCTCGCCGAGGGCGCGTAGGAAGCCGGCCGTGGTTCCGGTCATGGCGGCGGCGCGGCCCATGGTGTAGGCGGGGTAGTCGTCGTCATCGAACGAGCTGACGGCGTCGGGGGTGGTGGGTCGGTTGATGGTCGTGGTCACTGCACCTCTTCGAATCCGGTTCTGGGAACGCGTGGAGGGGCCCCGGCGCCATTGCGGCTCCGGGGCCCCGAAGGGGAACAACACCATCTACCGGCCCTGGGCCGGTCCTTGTGTCCGCACTGCCCCATCGGATGGAGCGTGCGGGGATCGCGTATGCGTGACCGGAAACCACCATCTTTCCTACCGTGGGGTCTGCGGTGTCCGCCCGGACGAGGACTGCTCATCTGACGGGCCGGGCGATCCTGATGGCGCTTGCGCCCTCCGTTTCATCCTCTGCATCACTGACAACTGCTGGTACTGCGTACTGCCACCTGCTGGCACTGCTTGGTGTCCGTACCGGCCCACCATCGCCGGCAGCCAGCCCCGTCGCCGATCCTGCTCAACCTTCGTGGCTTGGAACCCCGCTGCCGGACAGCTCGGCACGCGCGCCCGCAGCACGGCGCCTTTACCGAGATCCAGCGCACCTCAACCACCGGTGACTGCGATCCAACTTCACCTGCTGTACTGCGCCTACTTCGGTACTGCTCGGTGGTGGCCCCTGATCACTGCGGGCCACCCGGCCCGGCTACCAGTCCCGTCGCCGTACTGCGCCAACCCTGGCTTCGGAACTCCGCAACCGCACCGAGAGTTGCGAACTCTCCACCGCCAGTTCGTGTCTGGCGGGCCTCGCTGACTGCTTGCTACGGGAGAAACACTAACCACACCCTGCACCAATGTCTACTCCGGGCAGCATAGATTTTGCCGTGTTCGAAGCGCAGGTAGCCTTCCGGCTCACACGCAGGAGTGAACTCGACCCACCGCACCAGGGGCAACGCGCAGCCGGGTGGAGACGGGAACCGCCTGAGGCGACAGCAGTCCGCACACACGTCCCAGCTCCCCTGGGGGTGGGAGGTGGCGTTGCGGGGGCAGGCGGGGCTGCTCCGGGTCGGCTGCACGATGGTGGCCGGCGGCTTGTTCCGGGACCGTGGGGCGGGCGTTCGTGGCGGATGTTCAAAGGACGTGGTCGACGCCGACCACGTCCAGGCGGATCGGCGGAGCCTCGGAGGGGCGCCCCACTCTTTGCTCCGGTTGGCGCCGCTCCAGTCCGATACCCGGTCGGCGCAGCTGAGCGGGTCGCCGTGCCGCGCCGGTGGGGTTGGCGCCACCGCCTCTGCGGCGGCGCCGGTGCTGTTCAGATGCTGCTGTGCTGCCTGCGGGAACGGTCGAGTTGTTCGCTGGTGCGCCGGGCCCTGTCGAGTTGGTCTTCGAGGATGATGATGCGGCAGGCGGCGTCGACGGCGGTGCCCTGGTCGACGAGGTCGCGGGCGCGCATCGCGATCCGCAGTTGGCGGCGAGAGAAGCGACGATGGCCGCCGCCGGAGCGCGCAGGGGTGATCAGGCCGTGCTCGCCGAGGGAGCGCAGGAAGCCCGCGGTGGTGCCGGTCATCTCGGCTGCGCAGCCCGTGGTGTAGGCGGGGTAGTCGTCATCGTCGAGGCCAAGGGGGTGGTGGATGGTTGTGGTCACTGCACCTCTTCATATGAGAGTCGGCTTCCTATGGTGGGCGGGGACGCGGGAGGGGCCCCGGTGCCGTATCGGCTCCGGGGCCCCGAAGGGGAACTTCACCATCTACCGGCCCTGAGCCGGTCCTTGTGTCCGCAACTCCTCGGGGGAGGAGGATCGCGGGGATCGCAAATGCGTGACCGGAAACCACCAACCTTCGTACCTTGAGGGGTCTGCGGTGTCCGCCCGGACAGCAACTGCTCAACTCCACGCCCGGGCGATCCTGATGGCGCTAGCGCCCTCCGTCTCTTCCTCTACAGCACTGCACATCCTGCGAACTGCTGGTACTGCACCTGCTGGTCCTACGTGATTCACACCTGTACTGCTTGGTGCTGCGAACTGCATTGGTACCGCTGTGGTGTCCCTGAAGGCCCACCACCTGTCCGGCAGCCAGCCCCGTCGCCTGCCCTGCTCAACCTGCTTGGCTTAGAACCCCACTGCCGGATCTCCCAGCACGCGCGCCCGCAGCCGGCGCCTTTGCTGGAGACCTCGCACACCTCAACCACCGGTGACTGCGACGCAACGTCAACTTCACCTACTCGTCATGCACTACTTCTTGTCCTGCGGTACCGGCTGGCGGCGGCCCCTGATCACTGCGGGCCACCCGGCCCGGCCGCCAGCCCTGCCGCCGTACTGCACCAACCCTGGCTTCAGGACTCCGCAACCGCACCGAGACTTGCGAACGTCCGTACTGCTACCGCCAGTTCGTGTCTGGCGGGCCCCGCTGACTGCTTGCTGCGAGAGAAACACTAACCAGACCCTTCGCCAATGTCTACTCTGCCCGGCATAGATTTTTCGGTGTTCGAAGGGGAGGTAGCCTGCGGCCCGCACGTAGAAGCGACCCACGCCCCGGCCGACCAGGGGCAACGAGCAGGCGGGTGACCATGGAAGACGCACAGAATGTGGCGACGGCTCGCACGCCCGTCCACACGCAAGCATCCCTACTGACCGCCCTGGCCGAGGCCGTCCACGACCGCGACGAACGTGCGCTGCGCAGGCTCCTGGCCCGCTTCGCCGAACAGGCCACCCTCGCCGACCTCCCCGCCCTGCGCCGAGCCCTCCAGCCCCGCACCCGTGATGGCAAGCGATAGAACCCCACCCCACCCCGAGTCAGGGACCTCGGGAACGGAGACGGGGGACTCGCCATCGGCCGGGGCCGCAAAGCAGGGAAGGCCTTGCCGCAGGTTGCCCACTCGGGCGAGGCGTGCGCCACGGCGCCGACTCCCGTCACTTGCCCACCAGAGTGGGCTGCCGCTTTGCGTCGCCTTCGTGAGGACCAAGCCGTGGCCAAGGCGGGGGGCTTCGAGTCGGCCGCCGCGAAGGCATGCTCGGGCGGGCATCTATGGACGAACGTGAACCCGACTGGGTATCGAGCGGGTTCGAGTCCGATCGACCTTGGATCCTCACGCTGAGCGTCAACGTCCCATGTTTTTAGCGCAGTTGAGCAACAAAAAAGCCGAGGCCCGCAGGCGTCGGCTGTCGACAATAGTTGAACCCCTTGACTGGGGGGCAAGGGGTTGTCGATGACAGTCGGGTGGCGGGATGGCGCTCGAGATGCCCGGAGCAGCCTTCGCTGTCTCTGAGCGTGGTCGGTGGCCCGTGCGGAGTTGCGTCATGGGTTGGTCTCGGCCGGGAATCGTGGGCCGTGGTCTTCCCGAGGACGGGGATTCGGTCGTGCTGGTGTGTCGCGTGGCGTGTGGTCGTCGGAGGCGTCGTGGCCTGTCGGGTCAGTTCTTCGGGACGAGGACGTTCTCGCCGCGGCGCCCGGCGGCGTAGTCGTCCACGTTGCGGACGGTGGCGTCGATGATCTGGCCGACCGCGGTGCGGGTGAAGTAGGCCTGGTGCGAGGTGACCAGCACCTGGGGGAAGGTGACCAGGCGGGCGAGGGTGTCGTCGGCGATCCCCTGGATCGAGCGGTCGGTGAAGAAGACGCCGGTCTCCTCCTCGTAGACGTCCAGGCCGACGCCGGAGAGCCGGCCGGCCCGCAGCGTCTCGACCAGGGCCGCGCTGTCGACCAGGCCGCCGCGGCTGGAGTTGACGAGGATGGCGTCGTCCTTCATCCGGGCCAGCGCGGCGGCGTCGATCAGGTGGTGGGTGGCGGGCAGCAGCGGGACGTGCAGGCTGACCAGGTCGGCGCGGGAGAGGAGCTCGGGCAGTTCGGTGTAGGTCATGCCGAGATCCAGACAGGCCGGGTTGGGGGCGATGTCCCAGCCGAGCAGCTCGGTGCCGAAGCCGTGCGCGATCCGGGCGAAGCACTCGCCGATCTTGCCGGTGCCGATCACGCCGACCGTCATGCCGTGCACGTCCCGGCCGAGCAGGCCGTCCAGGCGGAAGTCGAACTCGCGCGAGCGGCTCGCGGCGCGGGTGAGGCGGCGGTTGACGGCCAGGGCCAGCGTCCAGGCGTGCTCGGCGACCGCGTAGGGGCTGTAGAAGGAGACCCGGGCGACCGTCAGTCCCAGCTCGGCGGCGGCCTCCAGGTCGATGTTGTTGAAACCGGTGGAGCGCTGGGCGATCAGCTCGGTCCCGCCGGCGGCGAGCAGGGCGAGTGTCTCGGCGTCCAGCTCGGCGTTGACGCTGCTGCTCACCGCAGGGTGGCCGGCGGCCAGCGGGGCGGTGTCGCGGTTGAGGAAGAGGTCCAGGCAGCGCAGTTCGTGCCGGTCTGCGAACGCCTCCTCCAGGAGCGGCCGCTCGTCCGCCTGGACGCCGTACGCGAGGATCTTCATCGGCTGTTTCCTTCCCGGGTGGCCTGCGCCGGCGGTGGTCCGGCGCATCGTCACGCTAGCCGGACGTGACGGGCGTCGCACCGTGCGGCCCGCCGGTGTCCGTCCGTTCCGGTTCGAGGCCCGTTCGGTCGCGACCGAAATTTGACTGGATTCGTACGCAACCATCCACACCCCCGCCGAGTGGCTGTTCCCTAGGTCAAAAAGCCTTGCGAGCATCGAAACAGGGAGTGCGATCAAGAAATCGCCTCCGATTAACGATTAAACAATCGTTCGTGAACGGTGCCCTAACAACAATGCAGGGCACCTGAGGGGGGTATCACCATGTCCGAAGAGACCCATGCGTCGGAGCTCACCCGTCGTCGGATGCTGCAGGGGGCCGCGGCCGCGCTGACGGTCGCCGCCGGCACCGTCGTGATCGGGGTGGCCGGCCCGGGCGGCGGGTCGGCCACGGCCGCCGACCCCGGCGCGTCCGACACCTTCGACGAGGTCTTCCAGGGGCGCCGCATCCAGGGCCGCCCCGTCACCGGGGGCGGTCACCAGCACGGGGGCACCGGCACCGGCTACGAGGTGCGGATCGACGGCGACGAGCTGCACATGATGCGCAACGCCGACGGCACCTGGATCAGCGTCGTCAACCACTACCAGACCTTCGCGACGCCGCGTTCGCTCGCCCGGGCCGCCGTCAGCGATCTTCAGGGCGCCACGCTCGTCCCGATCGTGACCGCCTGAGTCCGTCCGCCACCCGTACCGCACACCATCATCGAGGGGGGACTCATGGCAGTCCGAAAGAACCAGGCGACCCTGACGGCCCAGGAGAAGCGGGCCTTCGTCAACGCCGTGCTCGCACTCAAGGCGTCCGGCGGCTACGACCCGTTCGTCACCACCCACAACCAGTTCATCGTCAGCGACGTGGACAACGGCGAGCGGACGGGTCACCGCTCGCCGTCCTTCCTGCCGTGGCACCGCCAGTACCTGCTCCAGTTCGAGCGGGCGCTCCAGGCCATCGACCCGAGCGTGAACCTGCCGTACTGGGACTGGACGGCCGACCGCTCGACCACCTCGTCCCTCTGGGGCGCGGACTTCCTGGGCGGCAACGGGAGGAGCGGCGACAACCAGGTGACCACCGGCGCGTTCGCCTTCTCCGGGGGCAGCTGGCCGCTCAACGTCAACATCGACAGCCGGACCTACCTGCGGCGCCAGCTCGGCGCCGGGGTGGCCCAGCTGCCGACCAGGGCCGACGCCGAGTCGGTGCTCGCCATCACCACCTACGACGCCGCGCCGTGGAACAGCTCCTCGTCCGGCTTCCGCAACAACCTGGAGGGCTGGCGCGGCGTCAACCTGCACAACCGGGTGCACGTCTGGGTGGGCGGCCAGATGGCCACCGGGATGTCGCCCAACGACCCGGTGTTCTGGCTGCACCACTGCTTCGTCGACAAGCTCTGGTCGGAGTGGCAGAAGCGCCACCCCGGGGCGACCTACCTGCCGACGGCCGGCACGCCCGACGTCGTCGACCTGAACGAGACCATGAAGCCGTGGAACACCGTCACGCCGGCCGGACTGCTCGACCACAGCAGCCTGTACACGTACGACACCGGCTTCTGATCCGGTCCCGGTAGGGCGGCTGCCGGGAACGCGAAGGCCCCGGCCCCCGAGCATGCACTCGGGGGCCGGGGCACCGGTCCGCGGGCGGAGCGGCCGGACGGGCGGAGCGGTCAGATGACCGTCTCGGCCTCCAGGTAGCGGTCGGCCGGCACGGTCTTCAGCTCGGCGACCGCCTCGCCCAGCGGCACCAGGTTGATGCTGGTGCCCTGGAGGGCGGTGATGTGCCCGAACGCGCCCTTGTGCACGGCCTCGATCGCGTGCCAGCCGAAGCGGGTGGCGAGCACCCGGTCGTACGCGGTCGGGGTGCCGCCGCGCTGGGTGTGGCCGAGGATCACCGGGCGGGCCTCCTTGCCGAGCCGGTGCTCCAGCTCGCGGGAGAGCTGGGTGGCGATCCCGGTGAACCGCTCGTGGCCGTAGATGTCACGGCTGCCCTCCTCCCAGTGCATGGTGCCGGCCTCGGGCTTGGCGCCCTCGGCGCAGACCACGATGGCGAACTTCTTCTGCCGGTCGAAGCGCTCGCGGACGACCGCGGTCAGCTTGTCGATGTGGAACGGGCGCTCCGGGACGACGATCGCGTGCGCGCCGGCCGCCATGCCCGCGTTGAGCGCGATCCAGCCGGTGTGCCGGCCCATGACCTCGACCACCATGACGCGCTGGTGCGACTCGGCGGTGGTCTTCAGCCGGTCCAGCGCCTCGGTGGCGACCGAGACGGCGGTGTCGAAACCGAAGGTGACGTCGGTGCAGGCGATGTCGTTGTCGATGGTCTTCGGCACGCCCACGATCGGCAGGCCCGCGTCGCTCATCAGCTTGGCGGCCTTCAGGGTGCCCTCGCCGCCGATGGGGATCACCGCGTCCAGGCCGAGGTCCGCGCAGTACTGCTTGGCGCGCTCGACGCCGTCGCGCAGGTGGCTCGGCTGCACCCGGGAGGAACCGAGGATCGTGCCGCCCTGGGCGAGGATGCCGCTCACCGAGTCGAGGGTCAGGGGACGGTGGTGGCCCTCAAGGAAACCGCGCCAGCCGTCCTCGAACCCGATGATCTCGTCGCCGTGGTCGACCACCCCCCGGTGGACCACGGATCGGATCACCGCGTTCAGGCCGGGGCAGTCACCGCCGCTGGTCAGCACTCCAATACGCATTGCTTTGCAACTCCCGAGCAGAACCGAGGAACGGCCGGACTACAGGCTGGTACGACGAACCGCCACCGTAACCGCCGCCTCCCACGCCGGATCGACGGGGAGATGGCCGTGGGGTGAAGGACCGGCCGATCCGGACAGAACATCCGAAACCGGCCGTGCAGTCGAGCATACGACCCCTGCGTCCGGCCGGGCAGGAGCCGACGCGGGAGCGGCGCCGTCGGCGCCCCCGCGCGGAAGTGCAGCCTGCTGCCGAGGAGGGTGTGCAGCCGGCAGCCCCATTGTCGTACGTTCGGGCCCGCCTGTGGACCGGGTGCCCGCATGGCGGGCACCCGGTCCGTCGCGAACGGACCGTGGACGTACTACGCGGGGCGCGAAGTGGCCGCGATGCGCTCGGTGCGCAGCGCGTCGTACCAGGTGGTGTCGGCCGGCGGCAGGGCGTTGACGTCCAGTGCCAGCTTGATCAGCATGTCCGCGACGGCGGGGTTCCGCGCCATCACGGGGCCGTGCAGGTAGGTGCCGAAGACGGTGTCCCGCCAGGCGCCCTCGGTGCCGTCACCGGTGCCGTTGCCCCGGCCCGCAGTGACCCGGGCCAGCGGCTGGACGCCCTGGCCGAGGTGGGTGACGCCCTGGTGGTTCTCGAACCCGGTCAGCTGCGGCAGTCCGAGCCGCGGGTCCACGTCGGCGAGCACGTCGCCGACGCACCGGGCGCCCTCGCCGCGGGCGGTCCAGACGTCGAGCAGGCCGAGGCCCGGCTCGCGCTGCCCCAGGTCGTTGACGAACTCGTGGCCGAGGATCTGGTAGCCGGCGCAGACGGCGAAGATGATCGCGCCGTTCTCCGAGGCCCGGACCAGGCCGCTGTCGTTGCGCAGCCGCTCGGCGGCCAGTCGCTGCGGTCGGTCCTCGCCGCCGCCGATCAGGTAGATGTCCCCGCTGGTGGGGACCGCCTGGTCGGAGCGGACGTCGATCCGGGTCACGTTGAGGTGGCGCTGGCGGGCCCGGCGCTCCACGACCAGGGCGTTGCCCCGGTCGCCGTACGTGCTGAGCAGGTCCGGGTAGACCCAGACCACGCGCAGGCTGCTCTCACTCATCCTCGAAGGCCTTCCGTGCGTGACGTGCGTGCTGTGGGCTGCTGGACCGGCATCAGCCGGCCACGACCTTCCGCAGCTGCTGGAAGGCGGTGTAGTTGGCGATCGCCTCGATCCGGCCGGGCGGGGCCATCCGGACGGCCTGCTCCAGCGAGTCCACCACGTGGAACTGCAGCCCGGCGACCTCCAGGCGGACGGCCAGGTCCAGCTTGCGCTGGCCCATCACGAACACCGGGTGGCCCGCGAGGCGCTCGTAGTCGACGTCCCAGAGCCAGGAGGTGTCGGTGCCGTCCGCGTCGAGCGCGTTGACGGAGAGGATGACCGGCGCGGGCGGGCCGTCGATCAGCGAGAACGTCTCCAGCCAGCCGGCCGGGTTCTTGGCCAGCAGGAGCCTGATGTCGCGGCCCTGGTACTGGACGACGTCGTAGCGGCCGGCCACCGCGGTGACGGACTGCATCCGCTCCAGCGCGACCTGCGGGGAGACGCCGAAGACGGCGGCGACGGCGGCCGAGCTGGTGGCGTTGGCGAGGTTCGCCCGGCCGGGCAGCTGGAGCCGGATCGGCCAGGCGCCGCGCTGCGGGTCGATGACGTGGGTGCCCTGGAGCGCCCAGTGCGGGTTGGGGCGCCGGAAGCCGCACTCCTGGCAGAACCAGTCGTCGCCGGGGCGCTGCATCACGCCGCCGCAGGCGGGGCAGGACCAGGCGTCCTCCTTCCACGCCTGTCCGGCGGCCACCCAGACCACCTTCTTGCAGGAGGACGCGGCCCAGGTCACCAGCGGGTCGTCCGCGTTGGCGATCACCACGGCCTCGGTGTCCTGCAGCCCCTCGCGCCACTTCTCGGCCATCATCCGCGTCTCGGCGGCACGGTCGAGCTGGTCGCGGGAGAGGTTGAGCAGGGCGATGGCCTTGGGACGGGTGTCCCGGGCGACACCGGCCAGGTACTTCTCGTCGACCTCGATGACGCCGAAGCGGGCCTCCGAGCCGCCGGCCAGGGCGGAGGTGATGCCGGCCGGCATGTTGGCGCCCAGAGCGTTGGAGACCACCGGGCCGGCGGCGCGCAGCGCCTCGGCGATCAGCCGGGTGGTGGTGGTCTTGCCGTTGGTGGCGCTGACCAGGACCACGTCCAGGTGGTCGGCGAGGGTGGCGAGCAGATCGGGGTCGAGCCTCAGCGCGATCTTGCCGCCGATCACCGAGCCGCTGCCTCGGCCCGCCTTCTGGGAGAGGGCGGCGGCCACCTTGCCGGCCGTGACCGCGATCTTGGCGCGGGCGGGCAGCGAGGCGTCGCGTGCGCCTGTGGGCTCCGATTCGGTGCCTGCCATGCTCAGTGGTTCCTCCTTGCTGCGGCACCGCCCGGGACCGGACAACGGGTCGTCGGGCGGCGGGGACGGGATCAGCCTACCGACTCCGCCACCCGGGTCGGTGCTCCGGACCCCGCGCCGCCTGCTGCGACGCCCCCGGAGGACCCGGTGGGGACGTCCTGACGCGACGTCAGGGTCGACGGTGTACGGAGGGGCCGTTCGCCGTCGGGGACGCGGTTCCCGGGCCCGGTGGTTCCCGGGCGTCCGGTGGCCGGGCACGACCGCCCCGGGCCGGACGGCGGGGGTGCCGTCCGGCCCGGGGCGGTCGTGGTCCTTGGTGAGGATGTGGTGAAAAAATGACCTTCCGATGACCGCTTGGGTGCCGGATCCGCGGACCGGGACCGGCGCTCCGGCCCGTCCCGGCGCGGGTCCGGCGGAACGGGCGGCCCCGTCCTACCGTCCAGCCCTACCGTCCAGCCCTACCGCCCCGGCCTGGTCTGCCAGGGCACCGGAAGCTCCTCGGCGGCCTCCGCCAGGTGCGCGGTGATCACCAGGGTGCCCTCGTCGACCTGGTAGTCCAGCGGCGCCGCCAGCTTGCGCATGGTGGCGATCAGCCCGGTGTTGGAGGAGTGCGTGACGGCGTACACCGTCTCCACCCCGGCCTCCAGCGCCAGCGCCGACATCCGCCGCATCAGGTCCAGGCCCAGCCCGCGCCGCTGCCAGGCGTCCTCGACCAGCACGGCCACCTCGGCGCTGTCGTCGTCCCACATCAGGTGCCCGAGGGCGACGATCCGCCCGTCCGCCGACTCCACCGCCAGCGTCTGGCCGTGCCGGGGGTCCAGCAGGTGGTCCAGGTAGCGGTCGGCGTCCCGGACCGGTCCGTGGTACCGCTTGCGCAGGGTGTCGGGGGAGCAGCGGTGGTGCATCGCCAGCGCCGCCGCCTTGTCGTCGGCGTCCGCGCGCCGCACGGTCACGTCGGCTCCGGTCGGCACGGTGAGCCGGGCCCGGACGTCCGGCACCCGGGGGCCGAGCAGGGTGTCCAGCTCGACCAGGGCCTGGGCCCGGGCGAACTCGGTCGGGGTGAACGGCAGGTGCGGGCGGGTGAGCTCGATCAGGTCCCCGGACGGCACCGGCAGGCGCATCACGTGCCCGTCCACCCCGGCGGGTGACCGTTCGGCCGCCCGCGGGTACTGCCGGATGCTGCACTGCCCGAACAGCTGCCGCAGCGCGATCGGCAGCTCGGCCGCGTCGAGCGCGGTCCGGGTGGCCAGCGCCAGCACGTGGGTGGGGACGTCCACCAGGTCGTGCGCGTCCGCCGGGCCCGTCCAGATGTCGTGCCCGCCGGCCGCCGCGACGAGGGCGACCAGCTCGGTGCGGCCCAGTGAGCGCGGCGCGCGGACGAAGAACTCGTCGACGGCCCCGGTCGGCAGGGGGTGGGACTGCATCGAGACGATGTTCACCTGCCGCTCGGCGAAGGCCGTGCACACCCGCGCCAGGCTGCCGGGGGAGTCCTGCACCGTGGTGCGGACCCGCCAGAGCGCCGTCTCCTCGAAGTCGTGCAGCGGGCCCCGCAGGGGGTCTCCCGCCGGTCCCGCCAGGGATCCCGTCGCCTGCCCGGCCGTTGCCCGCGGAGGCGCGGGCGCGTCCGGCGCCGGTGGGCCGTGCAGGTGGTGACGGTGTGACCACCAGGTGTGGAACAGCGCCGTGGCGAGCAGGACGACCGCCGAGGCGGCGAGCATCACCGGGCCGTCCGGGCCGTGCAGCACGAACTTGGCGACCAGGTCGGCGGCGGTCACCGAGAGGAAGACGGCGGCGAGTTCCACCGTGTCGCGGCGCCAGCGGTGCGTGCGGGCGCCGCGCCGTTGGGCACGGGAGGGGGTCGGGTTCCGGTCCTGGGCGGTTTCGGTCGTCAGCTGCTCCGTGTGCTCCATGCCATCAATCTGCCGCCTGGGTGTTTCACGGTCACGAATCCCCCGTGACCTGACGGTTAATGGTGCCGACCGACCGTCTCACGGGCGGCGGCCCGGACCTCGTCGAGGAGCAGGAGCAGGTCCTCCTCCGTGGTGCCCGCGTTGAGGAGGCAGGCGCGGAGCATCTCGCGCTCGCCGAGGCGCGCGCCGGTGACGAAGACCCGGCCGCGCCGCTGGACGGCGGCCGGCAACCGGTGGTTGAGCTCGTCGAGCGCGGCCTCGTCCAGCCCCGGGGGGCGGAGGCGGAACGCCACGATCGACGTCTGCACCTCGGCCAGTAGCTCGAACTCCTCGTCCGCCGCGACCAGTTCACCGAGCCGCCGGGCCAGGGCGGTGCACCGGGCGATGTCCGCGGCCACGCCGTCGCGGCCCCGGTGGGCGATGGTCGCCCACACCTTGAGCGCGCGGAACGGGCGGGTCTGCTCGGTGCCGTACTCGGAGAACCAGCCGAGCTCGCCGGCCGCCTCGTCCCGCAGGTAGGAGGGGACGAGGCTGAAGGCGGCGCGGAGCTCGTCGGTGTCGCGGACCAGCGCGCAGCCGCAGTCGACCGGGACACCCAGCCACTTGTGCGGGTCGAGGGCGAGCGAGTCGGCCCGCTCCAACCCCGCGTAGCGGTGCGCGATCGCCGGGTCGAGCACGCCGAACGCGCCGTACGCGCCGTCCACGTGCAGCCAGAGGCGCTCCTCGGCACAGAGGTCGGCGATCGGCTCGAAGGCGTCCACCGCGCCGGTGCCGACCGTCCCGGCGGAGGCCACCACCAGGAACGGCAGCAGCCCGGCGGCCCGGTCGCGGGCGACGGCGGCCCGCAGGTCGGCGATGTCCAGCAGGCCGTCCGGGCCGGTGGCCACGGTCCGCAGGTGCCGGCTGCCGAGGCCGAGCAGCTCGGCGGCCTTGCGGACGCACGAGTGGGTCTCGCCGGTGACGTAGCCGACCAGCGGGGGCATCCCGGCCAGTCCGTCCGCGCGGACGTCCCGGCCCGCCTCGCGGGCGGCCCGGTTACGGGCCGCGGCCAGGCAGACGATGGTCGCCATCGAGGTGCCGGAGGTGAGCAGCCCGCCGCCGGCCGGGTGCGGGAACCCGACCAGCTCGGCTATCCAGCGCACCACGGCCCGTTCCAGGTGGACGTCGGCGTGGTCGCCGCCGGCGGAGCTGGGGTTCATCGCGGCGGCGGCGAAGGTGGCGAGCACGCCGGCCGGGGCCGGGGCCGAGTTGACCCAGCCGAAGAACCGCGGGTTCCCGTTGCCCATCGGGTACGGCAGCACGTCCCGGCCGACGTCCGCCAGCAGCTCGGCCAGCGGACGCCCGTCCCGCGGCAGCGGGGCGTCCAGCAGGGTGCGGCGGGCGTCGTCGTCCATCGGCTGCCAGACCGGGCGGCCGGGCAGTTCGGCGAGGTGGTCGGCGACGAGGTCGGCGGCGGTGTGGGCGGCGGCGCGGAAGTCCTCGGGGGTCACGGCGGTGCTCCAGCGGGTGGGGGAGGAGGCCTGGTGGCGCGGCGTCCTCGGCGCACCTGGGATCAACGGGCCGATCGTACGAGAAAGGCCCGCGCCGTGCGGCGCGGGCCCACCACCTGGGACGGAACTGTTCCGGCGGGCCGGCCGAACCGGCGACCCGGTCGGGCGAGCGAGGACGGGCCGGTCAGTCGAGCGAGGAGGAGAGCCCGCCCGCGGAGCGGCAGTAGCCCTGCATCTCCGAGCTGGTGATCTTGGCGCAGAGCCGCCCGGCCGCACCGCCGTCCGTGTAGTTGACCGTGTAGTAGCTGACCAGGCCCTCGGCACAGGCCTTGCGCTGCCAGCCGTCGGCGGCGGTGGCGCACTGCTGGGCGGCCCAGTCCTCGCGGTCCAGGTTGTACTTCATGGTCCGCGAGCCCACCCCCCGGCTGCAGTCCACCGACCCGCCGCTCGCCTTGCCGTTGAGGCACCACTTCAGCGCCTCGGCGTAGACCTCGGGGTGGTTCGGGTAGTCGTGCGAGGAGAGGTAGAAGGTCGGCGCGTAGAAGAAGCAGGCCGACTGGAACAGCGAGGGCTGCTCCTTGCACGGGTAGAGCGGGTCCTGGGCGATCTTGTCGGCCGGCAGGTTCGCCTTCGCCTTCTCGTCCTCCTCGTCCGGGCCGAAGAGCTGCATGAACAGGCCCTCCGAGCAGCGGATCCGGTTCTGGTCGGTGGGGAACTTGTTGCACAGGTCCCGCGCCTTGGCCACGTCCTGCTTGGCGACGAACATGGTGCCGTGACCGACGCCGTGGATGCACGGGCCGCTGTTCTTGGGCGCGCAGAGCTTGAGCAGGTCCGTCTCGGGCTGGGCGGAGGCGTTCAGCATCTCCTCGACGGCGCCGTGCAGGTAGCCCGCGGCGCAGGTCTCGTGCGGGAAGGAGATGACCTTCTGGAAGTCGGCGTTGAAGCGCTTGACCGCCGCGTGCCCGAGCTCGTGGGCGATCGGGTGGCAGAACCGGACGGTGTACGGCAGCTGCTTGGTGATCCTGTCCAGGTCGGCCAGCGCGACCCCGGGATCGGTGGACTCCATCTCGGCCATCAGCTTGTTGCGCAGCGTCGAGCGGGTCCACACCGCCGGGTCCCCGGTCGGGGTGGCGCTCACGGCCGGCTGCGCGGTGCCGGCGGGCGCGGCGCCCGCCGTTCCGGCGGTGCCGTCCGCGGTGTTCTCCCCGGCCGTCGCGGCGACCGGAGCGGGCGTCCAGTCGGTGACGGCCACCGACCCCAGGCCCAGGACCCCCAGCAGCAGGGCGGTGAGAATCGCGAATGCTCGCGGATGCATGGCGGAGATCCCCCGGCGGATCGAGACGGACGGGTCGCTCCCCATCCTGACGGCACGGGGGTGGGATTCCGCGTTTTCGACCGCCATTCGGGAGGTGTCGGCGACGCTATCGCACGTCCGGGCCGGTCGGCGACGCGGGCCGCCCCCGGTCGCCGGACCGCCGGACGACCCGTCACCCGGCCCGTCCTACGACCTGTCACCCGGCTCGGCGCCGGTCCGTCACCCGGCCCGCTGCGCGGTTCGCCGTGAACCCGGACGGCGCAGCGGGCGACGTACGCCGTCCGGGTGAACGCCGGCGGGCGGTCAGAGTTCGAGCGACACCTGGTACTCCGTCAGCCAGGCGTTCAGGTCCAGCGCCAGATCGGCCGCCAGCCGGACCGACTGCGGATCGGTGTCCGGTGCGAGCGCGTCGGCCAGTGCCCGCCGGTCCAGCAGGTCGAGCACCGGGGCGGCGCGGTCGGAGGTCAGCTCGGCCAGTTCGCTGCGGAGCATCTCCGGGTAGTGCGGGTCCTGCACGCTCGGGTAGGGGCTCTTCATCCGGTCGGCGATCTCGTCCGGCAGCACGTTCCGGACGGCGGCGCGCAGCAGGCTCTTCTCCCGGCCGTCGAAGTGCTTCATCGACCACGGCGTGTTGAAGACGTACTGCACCAGCCGGTGGTCGCAGAACGGCACCCGCACCTCCAGCCCGTTGGCCATGCTCATCCGGTCCTTGCGGTCGAGCAGGATGCAGACGAAGCGGGTCAGGTTCAGGTACGAGATCTCCCGCATCCGCCGCTCGAACGGGTCGGCGTCCGGCAGGTGCGGGACTTCGGCGAGCGCCTCCCGGTACCGGGCGTGCCGGTAGCCGGCGAGGTCGAGCTTGCCGAGCAGCTCCCGGTCGATCAGCTGTTCGCGCGGACCGGCGCCCGTCCCGCCGAGCCTGGTCAGCGAGGCCGCCCAGGGGAAGTCGTCCGCGTTCACCGCCTGCGGGTCGTGGAACCAGCTGTAGCCGCCGAACAGTTCGTCCGCCGACTCGCCGGACAGCGCCACCGTCGACTGCCGGCGCACCTCCTTGAAGAGGAGCAGCAGCGAGGTGTCCATGTCGCCGAAGCCGCCCGGCAGGTCCCTGGCGCGCAGCGCGGCCATCCGGTGCGTCCGGTCGGTGAGTGCGGCGCTGTCCAGCTCGATCACCCGGTGGTCGGCGCCCACGTACCGGGCGAGCAGTGCGGCGTACGGGCCGTCCGGCGTGGAGCGGACCGCGTCCGCGAGGAAGTGCTCGCTCTGTCCGGCGAAGTCGACCGCGAAGGAGCGGACCGGCCCGGCGCCCGCCGCGCGCAGCGCCTTGGCGGCCAGCGCGGTGACGGCGCTGGAGTCGAGGCCGCCGGACAGCAGTGAGCAGAGCGGCACGTCCGAGTCCAGTTGGCGGTGGACGATGTCGTCGAGCAGGGCCCGGACGGTGGCGACGGTGGTGGCGAGGTCCTGGGTGTGCCGGCGTGCCTCCAGCGCCCAGTAGCGGCGGACCGTGACGCCGCTGCGCCGCACCCGGACCACGTGGCCGGGCCGCACCTCCGAGATACCGCGGTACGGGGTGAGGCCGGGGGTCCTCGTCAGGGCCAGCAGTTCGCGCAGCCCGTCCAGGTCGACCACCGCGCGCACCGAGGGGTGGGCGAACAGGGCCTTCGGCTCGGAGCCGAAGACCACGCCGTCCGGGGTGGGGTGGTAGTGCAGCGGCTTGACACCCATCCGGTCGCGGACGAGCACCAGCTCCTCGCTGCGGGCGTCCCAGATCGCGAAGGCGAACATGCCGTTGAGCCGCTCGGCGAGGTGCTCGCCCCACTCCAGGTAGGCGTGCAGCACCACCTCGGTGTCGCTGCGGGTGCGGAACCGGTGGCCGGCCGCCTCCAGCTCGGCGCGCAGCTCGCGGTGGTTGTACACCTCTCCGCTGTACGTGAGGGCGGCCAGCGTCCGGCCGTCGTGCTCGGCCGTCATCGGCTGGACACCGCCCTCGACGTCGATCACGGCGAGGCGGCGGTGACCGAGTGCGGCGTGCCGTTCCAGGTGGATGCCGCCCGCATCCGGGCCGCGGCAGAGCTGGGTGGCCGTCATCGTGTCGAGCACTGGCCGTTCGAGGGTGAGGTCGCGGTCGTAGGCGACCCATCCGGTGATGCCGCACATCAGCAAGCCTCCGGTTCTTCCGACACGAATCTCCGAGACGAATCCGGTGTCCTGATCCGTCTCCCCCGATGCGTAGTCGGGGAATCACGCTACGTGGTGGTACGTGCTCGCACAAGGGTGCGCGGGCGGGGTGGGCGGGCTCGCCGGGCGTCCGCCGTGCCGATCGTTCGCCCGCCCGTTCGCCCGTCCGATGCTTCGTTCGACAGGCCGGCGCGGGCCAGGATCAGGCCGGGTGGGCGTCGAACCTCGCGAGATCTGCCCGAATTCGGGCAAGATCTTTGAACTCGGTGCCGGATCCGGCCTAGGCTCCCTCTTCGTGTCCAGCTCACCCGGTCCCTCGCACCCTCACGAAGACCTGCTCGCCCACCTCACCCGGACCAGCCCGCTCGGGCCCCGCGAGGCGGCGCGGGTGGTGGCGGAGGTGCTGGCCTACTTCTCCGAGACCACGGAGGAGTACGTCCGCCGCCGCCACGGTGAGCTCCAGGCGCGCGGTCTGACCAACGAGAGGATCTTCGCCCGGCTCGCCGAGGAGCTGCCCGCCCGCCGTGTCGCGGCGCCGGGACTCTCCGCGCGACAGCTGCGCCGGATCGTCTACGGCTGACGGACCCGTCCGAAGTCATTCGTCCGAGGCCCGCCGACCGCGGTCGGCGACGGCCTCCCGGCCCGACCCTCCGGGCCCCGCCCTGCCTCCCGCCTGCCCCCTGTCTTCGAGGAGTCCACCCCATGTGCGGAATCGTGGCCTACATCGGCCCCAAGGACGCGACCCCCTTCCTGCTGGAGGGCCTGGCCCGGCTGGAGTACCGCGGCTACGACTCGGCGGGCGTCGCGGTCGCCGGGCGCACCGGCGGGCTCAAGGTCCGCAAGGTCAAGGGCCGGGTCGCCGACCTCGCCGCGGCCGTCCCGGCCCGCTTCAAGGGGACCACCGGCATCGGCCACACCCGCTGGGCCACCCACGGCGTGCCCAGTGACGCCAACGCCCACCCGCACCTGGACAACGCCGGGCGGATCGCCGTCGTCCACAACGGCATCATCGAGAACGCCGACGAGCTGCGGGCCAAGCTCGCCGCCGACGGCGCGGTCTTCCGCTCCGAGACCGACACCGAGGTGCTCGGCCACCTGATCGCCGCGCACGCCGCGGAGGGCGTGGAGCTGGAGGACGCCGTGCGCGCCGCCCTCGCCATGGTCGTCGGCACCTACGGCATCGCCGTCCTCGACGCCGAGCAGCCGGACCGGATCGTGGTCGCCCGCAACGGCAGCCCGATCGTGCTCGGCATCGGGGAGAAGGAGATGTTCGCCGCCTCCGACGTCTCCGCGCTCGTCCGCTACACCCGCCAGGTCGTCCACCTGGAGGACGGCGAGCTGGCCACCGTCCGCGCCGACGGCTTCCGCACGTTCACCGAGGACGCCCGCACCACCCATCGCCAGCCGTCCACCGTCGACTGGGAGATCGACTCCTACGACACCGGCGGCTTCGCGCACTTCCTGCTCAAGGAGATCCACGAGCAGCCCGGCTCGGTCGAGCGCACCCTCGGCGGCCGGCTCGACGAGCGGTTCGCCACCGCCCACCTCGGCGGCCTCAACCTCGACGCCCGGGAGCTGCGCGAGATCCGCCGGGTCAAGATCCTCGGCTGCGGCTCCGCCTACTACGCGGGCGAGATGGGGGCCCAGCTCATCGAGGAGCTCGCCCGCATCCCCGCGCACAGCGAGCCCGCCTCCGAGTTCCGCTACCGCAACCCGGTCATCGAGGCCGACACCCTCTACATCGCGGTCAGCCAGTCCGGTGAGACCTACGACACCCTCGCCGCCGTCCAGGAGGTCAAGCGCAAGGGCGGGCGGGTGCTGGGCGTCGTCAACACCGTCGGCAGCGCGATCGCCCGCGAGTGCGACGGCGGCATCTACCTGCACGCCGGTCCGGAGATCTCGGTCGCCTCGACCAAGGCGTTCACCTCCACCGTCGTGGCGTTCGCCCTGATCGCCCTGCACTTCGGCCGGATCCACGACCTCTCCCCGGCCGACGGCCGCCGCATCGTCACCGCCCTCAAGGCGCTCCCCGACCAGATCCGCGAGGTCCTCGCGCAGAGCGACGCCATCGCCGAGCTCGCCGCCGAGTACGCCGGGTCCGAGGGCATGATGTTCATCGGCCGGGTCCGCGGCTTCCCCGTCGCCCGTGAGGGCGCGCAGAAGCTCAAGGAGATCTCCTACGTCCACGCCGAGGCGTACCCGGCGAGCGAGCTCAAGCACGGACCGCTGGCCCTGATCAGCCCCGAACTGCCCACCGTGGCCCTGGTCCCGGACGACGAGCTGCTCGACAAGAACCTCACCACGCTCGGCGAGATCAAGGCCCGCTCCGGCCGGGTGCTCGCCGTCGCGCACCGCCGCCCCGACGCGAAGCTCGCCGACCACTGCATCCTGGTGCCCAGGAGCGAGCCGGAGCTCGACCCGCTGCTCCTCAACATCCCGCTCCAGCTGCTGGCGTACCACGCCGCGGTCGCACTGGAGCGGGACGTCGACAAGCCCCGCAACCTGGCGAAGAGCGTGACGGTGGAGTAGCCGACCGAACAGCCGGTCCGGGCCCGAACCGGGTCCGGACCGGGTCGGAGAACCCGGGACGGCGGGGCGCGGCGGAACCCGGGAAGAAAGACCCGCCGTTCCGCCCCGGGACCTGCTACAGTCGATGTCAGTTGCAGTTTCGGTTCCCATGAACTTTGTGTGCGCCTGCCGGTTGTGACCGCTGGCGCATTTTTTGTTTCTCCGGAATTTTCCTCGAATTTCTTCGGATTTTCTAGGAGTCTTCTTCTGGGTGGGTACTCATAGCGGCGACGCGGATCCTGCGAGGTGCGGGCTCCGGGAATTGCCTTTCAAGGAGAATTTTAATGGCTAATGGCACCGTGAAGTGGTTCAACGCGGAAAAGGGCTTCGGCTTCATCGAGCAGGAGGGTGGCGGCCCGGACGTCTTCGCCCACTACTCGAACATCAACGCCCAGGGCTTCCGTGAGCTGCTCGAGGGCCAGAAGGTCGAGTTCGACGTCACGCAGGGCCAGAAGGGCCCGCAGGCGGAGAACATTCGCCCGCTGTAGTACCACCCGCTGATCGGTCACCCGCCGAACAGCCAGGGCCTGCACCGCGTTCCGCGCGGTGCAGGCCCTTCGGCATGTCCGGGCCCGGGTGTCCGGGGCATGTCCGGCCCCGGACACCCGACCCGGGTGTCAGCCGGCGCGGTGGACCACCTCGCCGCCGACGACCGTCAGGTCGGCCCGGGCTTCCAGGAACGCCTTCGGGTCCACGGCGAAGAGATCCTCCGAGAACAGCACCAGATCGCCCAGCTTGCCCGGAGTGATCGAACCCAGCCGGTCCTCCAGGAAGTTCGCGTGGGCACTGCCGAGGGTGTAGCCGCGCAGGGCGTCGGCCAGCGGGACGGTCTCCTCCGGCACCCAGGGCTCCCCGCCGGCCAGCCCCTGGCGGGTGACCGCCGTGTAGAGGCCGACCAGCGGGTCCATCTCGGCCACGTTCCAGTCGCTGGAGAAGGCCAGCACCGCGCCCGCGTCCCGCAGGCTGCGCATCGGCCACGCCTTGGACCAGCGCTGCTCGCCGACCGCCTCGGCCCAGTCGCGGCCCGGCCCGGCGATGTCGGGGGAGCAGTGCCGCGGCTGCATGCAGGCGACCACGCCGAGCCCGGCGAAGCGGGGCACGTCGGCCGGGTCGAGGCACTCGACGTGGACCACCTGGTGCCGGGCGTCCCGGGGGCCGTTCACCCGGCGGGCGTGCTCGACGGCGTCCAGGACGGTACGGATGCCCCGGTCGCCGGTGGCGTGCACGAAGGCCTGGAAGCCGGCCGCGTCGAGCCGGGTCAGCACCTCGGCGAACTCCCCGGCCGGGTAGAAGGTCTCGCCGCGGTGGCTGTGGTGGCCCGCGTACGGCTCCAGCAGGGCGGCGGTGTGCGGCTCGACCACGTCGTCGATGTACAGCTTGAGCGGCCCGACCCGGAAGCGGTCGCCGCGGTGGCGGCGGGCCGCGGCCGCGAACTCCGCGAGGTCCGCGTCGGTGGTGCCGCGGGGGTGGAACAGCGCGGCGACCAGGCGGGAGCGCAGCCGGCCCTCGGCGATGGCCCGCTCGAACAGCGCCAGGTCGTCCAGCGAGTTCTGCGGTTCGACGACGGTCGTCAGGCCGTACCGGGCGGCCAGGTCGAGGCTGGCGCAGAGCCGGCCGTACTGGCGGTCCGGCGCGGCCCAGGGGACGCCGGCGGCGCGCAGCGCCCGGTGGCCGTCGCGGGAGAGGCCGCGGACCGCGAAGTCGGTGAGGAACCCGGTGGGCTCGCCGGTGGCCGGGTCCTTCCGGACGGTGCCGAAGGCGAGCTCCTCGGTCTGCGCGGTGATGCCGAGGCGGCGCAGGGCGGCGGTGTTCAGCCAGGCGGTGTGCACGTCGTAGCTGAGGACGAAGGCCGGCCGGTCGCCGGTGAACGGGTCGAGGTCGGCGGCGGTGGGCATCCGCCCCTCGGGGACGGCGGAGTAGTCGAAGGCCTCCGCCTCGATCCACTCGGCGTCGGGGTTGCGGCGCAGCCAGTCGGCGATCCGGCGGCCGATCTCGGGGAGGTCGGCGGCGCCGGCGAGCTGGACGCAGGCCGCGTCGGACCCGAGCCGGACGTGGTTGTGGCTGTCGATGAAGCCGGGCACGAGCAGCCGGCCGCGCGCGTCGACCACCTCGGTGCCGGGGCCGGTCAGGTCGCGCCAGCCGTCGCCGTCGCCGACCCAGGCGATCCGGCCGTCGCGGACGGCGACGGCTTCGGCGCGGGGGCGCCGGTCGTCGACGGTGTGGACGTGGGCGTTGTGGACGATCAGTTCGGCGGGGCGGTTCACGGGTGCTCCGGGCTGGTGGTGGCGGCGGCGAGGGCGGGAGCGGTGGTGGTGGCGGGTGACTGGTCCGCGGGGAGGCTGAGCACCCAGTGGGTACCGGTCCGCGGGCGCAGGTACGCGAACCAGTAGAGGACGCCGGCGGCCAGCACCGCGAGGGTGATCAGCAGGTCGCGCCAGGACTGCTGGGTGAGCGTGTACCCCAGGACGACGGTGGTGAGGACGGGCGCGAGCGGCCAGAGCGGCATCCGCCAGGCGTCGGTGGAGCGGTGCCGCCCGCGCCGGGCGGCGAGCGCGGCGACGCCGAGCAGCAGGTAGATCACGGCGACCACCACACCGGTGAAGCCGAGCAGCGCGTCGATCGGCACGGTCAGTGCCAGGACCGCGCCGGGCAGGCCGATGGCCAGGGTGGCGACCCAGGGCGAGCCCCAGCGCGGGTGCAGGGTGCCGAGCGCGCGGTTGACCGGGTCGGGCCAGGTGCGGTCACGGGCCGAGGCGTAGAGCACCCGGCCGTTCTGGATCACCATCACGATGACGGCGTTGAGGATCGCGGCGGCGATGCAGAGGCTCACGAAGGTGCCCACGCCGCTGCCCGCCCAGTCGTCGACCACCGCGACCAGGTCGCCCGCCGCCAGCTGGTCCGGGGAGGCGACGCCCAGACAGATCGCGACGACCGGCAGGGTGATCACCAGGACCCCGGCGAGCAGTGACCAGAGCACGGTCCGGGCGACCGAGCGGCGGGGGTCGCGCAGGTCCTCGGACAGGTAGACGGCGGTGCCGAAACCGTTGTACGTGAAGATCGCGACGGCCAGCCCGGAGATCAGCAGGCCCGCGGTGAACGGCGAGGTGCCGCCCTGGCCGTCCGGTACGACCGCGTGCACCAGGGTCGACACCGGCTGGCGGACGTGCGTCAGGCCCAGCACGGTGACGATTGCCGCGGCGAGGACCTCCAGCCCCAGGAAGACACCGGTGATCAGCGCGTTCGACTTGATGTCCAGGACGCCGACGGCGACCGCCACGACCATCACCAGGGCGCCGGCGACGGCCGGGTCCATGGTGAGGACCGAGCCCAGGTAACCGGCGGTGCCGAGCGCGATGATCGGTGGGATCACCAGCAGCGAGACGATCGAGATCACGAAGACCAGCCAGCCGGCCGGCCTGCCGAGCACCTGTCCGACGATCGAGTACTCGCCGCCCGCGCTGGGCACCAGAGTGCCGAGTTCGGCGTAGCAGAGGCCGACCCCGAGCGAGAGCACCGCGGCGACCAGCAGGCTGATCACCGCGCCGCTGCCCTGCGACTGGAGCAGCGGCGGCACGACGATGAAGAGCGACGACGCGGGCGTGACGCAGGACAGGGTCAGCAGGACCCCGCCGAACACGCCCAGGGAACGCGGCAGCGCCGCGACCTGGGACGGAGGGGGTGGGGAGGACGCCATCGGGGACCGGACTCTCTCGCGGGGGAAGGTGTCCGGCCATTGAAGGTTGGCGAAAAGAACGCGTCAAGGACGTGTCGGTATCGTTTCACCTGCTACTTGCAAGATGTCCGGCGGATCATTCGCGCAGTGGCGTCCCGGGCGATCCGATCGCCTGGTCGATGGGTAGATCGTAGGTGTAGGACTCCTTCACGATGTCCAGGTGCACCCACGTCTCCGAGCGGGTCACGCCGGGCAGCGCGCGCACCGCCTCCAGGCCCGTGAACAGCGCGGGCCGGTCCGGCGCGTCGAGACCGCAGACCACGTCGAACCGGCCGTAGCCGGAGGCCACGTAGTTCACCCCCGGCAGCGCGGCGGCGGCCTCCGCCACCGCCCGGGCCGGCCCCCGTACGCCCAGACCGACCCCGGCCGCCTCCCGCACCCCCAGTGCGCGCGACTCCACCAGCCCGGTCACATGGACCGCGCCCACCTCCAGCAGGCGCAGCACCCGCGCCCGGGTGGCCGGCTGGGAGAGGCCGATCCGCTCGGCCAGCGCGGTGAAACTGGCCCGCCCGTCCAGCTGAAGCATCCCGAGCAGCCGCCGGTCCGTGGTGTCCAGCTCGGGCGGCGGCCCCGCCCGGACGCCCGCCACCACGGGGGAGTAGGCGTCCCGGACCAGCTCGGCGCACCGGAACACCTCCAGCCCCCGGACGCCGGGAACCGCCCGGAGCGCCGCGAACTCACGCTCCAGCGCGCCCTCGTCGGCGACCCGGACCTCGGTGATCACACTCTGCGGGCCGGCCGTGCAGGAGACGAAGCTGGCCGCCCGGCGCCCGGCGGCCATCGCCGCCACCGCCCGGACCGGGCCGGCCACGTCCAGTGACACGTGGGCCACCGTCTCGATGCCGGCGACCGAGGGCGGCACGATCCCGACGATCCGCACCTCGCCCCGCTGGAGCAGCCGTTGCACCCGGGCCCGGGCCGCCTCGCGCGAGATGCCGAGCAGCTCGGACAGCCGTTGGTAGCTGACCCTGCCGTCCCGCTGCAGCTCGTGGACGAGGGCGGCGTCGGTCGTGTCGAGCACGCGGGGCTCCTGGGGACGGGGCGGGGGAGTCCCGGCAATCTACCCCGACCGCCCGCGGAGCCCGGCCCGCCCGCCCCGGCCCGGCCGCTCCCCCGGCCCCGGCTCGTCCGCCCCGGCCCGGCCCGCCGGTCAGCCGACCGTGCCGCTGCGCGCGGCGTCGGTCCGGGAGACCGCCGCGGCCCGTACGGCCGCTGCGGCCAGGCGGTGGTTCTCGGCAGCACCGCCGCCGCCACCGGCGCTGAAGCTGCGGCGGGTGTAGCTGTAGGCGACACCGCTGCGCGGGTCGGCGAACGACTGGGCGCCCACCGCGCCGCTGTGCCCGAAGGACTCCGGCCCGAGGAACGCGTAGCGGGAGCTCTGGGCCTCGAAGCCGAGGCCGAAGTGGTCCTGCTCGCCCGTCACCAGGTCGGTACCGCGGGTGCGGACCGGACCGAACTCGGCGATCGTCCCGGCCGTGAGCAGGGGCGGACGCCCGTCCAGGCCGTGCGCCGCCGCCGCGTACATCGCCGCCAGCCCGCGCGCGTTGCCCACCCCGCCGGAGGAGGCCGGGCCCTGGGCGCGGACCGAGCGGGTGTTGGCGAACTCCACCAGATCGGTGGGCGGGGCGGCGTTCAGGTTGAAGGCGATCCCGGTGATGCTGTCGGGCGCGGGCCCGTCGGCCTGCCGCCCCGGGGCCGGACGGGCCGGCCGCACCGGCAGGTAACGCGGTTCCAGCTCGGCGGGCAGCCCGAGATGGAAGTCCAGCCCGAACGGCGCCCTGACCCGCTCCTCGAACAGCTCCTGGAGCGAACGGCCGGTCCGTCGGCGGACCACCTCGCCGGTGAGCGCGCCGATCACGAAGGCGTGGTAGCCGTAGGCGGTACCGGGCTCCCAGAACGGCTTCTGGCGCGCCAGCCGTTCGGCGAGCCGGCGGTCGTCCGCCAGTTCCTCGGAGGTGAACCCGCCGTCGACGCCGATCAGCCCCGCCCGGTGTTCCAGCAGCTGCCGCAAGGTGATTCCGGCCTTGCCCTCGGCGGCGAACTCCGGCCACTCCCGGGCCACTTCCTCGTCGAGGTGCAGCACGCCCTCCTGCACGAGCAGCGCCACCAGCAGGTGCGCCGCGCCCTTGGCCGAGGAGTAGAGGGCGAACAGCGAATCGCCGGACACCCCCTCGCCGGCCCAGAGGTCCACCACCCGCCGTCCGTCCAGGTGGACGGCCAGCTGTGCGCCGCCGCCCTCCGGCTCCTCGGCGACGACGGCGGCGAACTCCGCCCGTACCTCCTCGAACCCGGGCGCGACGCTCCCGCTCACACCGGTGCTGCTGGACATGGTTCCCCCTCGGACGGCGACCGCAGGCCGTGATCACCGGCCTGCCGCTCCGTCAACCACGGCGGGGGTGGAGTGATTCCGGGGCGGACGGGGAGATTCCGCGCCGTCCGGCCGCCCTCGGCCCGAGGGCGGCCGGACGCGGACCGCACCCGGCCGACCCGCGGCGACCCCGGCAGGGGCCGGGGGTCAGTAGTCGGCGCTGGGGGCGCGGGTGGTGTCACCGAGGTCGGGCCGGTCGCGGAGCTCCAGGACCTCGCCGTGACGGTCGAATTCGAGGACGACCAGGGTGTTGCGGCCGGCGCGCCAGAGCGGGCCGGGGGCGTAGAGGGTGCGCTGCGGCCCCTCGTGGGTGTAGCGGCCGAGGAGGAAGCCGTTGAGCCAGAGGAGGCCCCGGCCCCAGGCGGGGAGCGCGACGAAGGCGTCGGCCGGGGCGTCGAGGTCGGTCTCGAAGCGGTGGAAGGCGGGGTCGCCGTCGTCCACCCCGGTGGTCCCGTCGAAGACCAGGGCGTCGAGGTCGGTGAGCGGCAGCGGGCGGATCTCCCAGCCGAAGAGCCGCTGCCGGTCGTGCGAGACGCCGCGGCCGATGCCCTTGCGGTCGTCCATCTGGGGGCCGTAGTTGGTCCGGCCGAGGGCCTCGACCAGGATGTCCAGGGTCACGCCGGCCGGGCCGGTCTCCAGCGGGACGGTCTCGCCCGGGGTGTTGCGGTCCAGGACACCGATCGGGCGGCCGTCGGCGAAGATCTGGGCGCGGTCGCCGATGCCGTCGATGCGCAACGGCATGGCGGGCCGCGGACCGGGGACGTGGGTGCGGTAGTGGATCAGTCCGAGGGACTGGCCGACGTTCTCCATCGGCTCGGGCGCGGCCCGGCGTACCGGGGCGGAGAGCGCGTCGAGGGAGTCCAGCAGGCGGGCCCGGCCGGTCGGACGGTCGAGTTGGCGTGGCGTCAGGCGGGGCGGGAGATCGGGGAGTTCACCCTCGGGCAGTGGCACGTACCGGCCGATCACGGCGCGCAGGGCGTGGAACTTCTCCGTGAGCTCGCCCGCCTCGCCGATCGGCGCGTCGTAGTCGTAGCTGGTGACCGTCGGCTCGTACCCGGAGTCGTACGGGTTCGCGCCCGAGTGGTTGGCACCGGCCCAGAAGCCGAAGTTGGTGCCGCCGTGCGCCATGTAGAGGTTGACCGAGGCGCCGGTGGCGAGCAGTTCGTCCAGCGAGCGGGCGGACTCCTCGGCGTCCCGGACGTGGTGCGGCTCGCCGGTCCGGTCGAACCAGCCGATCCAGAACTCCATCGCGGCGAGCGGGCCCTGGGGCTGCTGGCGGCGGAGCACCTCGAACCGCTCGGGGGCTCGGGAGCCGAAGGTGGCGGTGGCGAGCAGGCCGGGGATCGCGCCGCCCTGCTGCATGTAGTCCTCGGAGCCGTCCGTGGTGAACAGCAGGCAGTCCACGCCGCGCGTGACCAGGCCGTCCCGCAGGTGCGCCAGGTAGGCGGCGTCGTTGCCGTAGCTGCCGTACTCGTTCTCGACCTGGACCGCGACCACCGGGCCGCCCCGGCCGGCCAGCAGGGGCAGCAACTCGGGTGCCAGGGCGTCGAACCAGCCGTCCACCTCGGCCAGGAAAGCCGGGTCGGAGCTGCGCAGCCGCATCCCGCCGGCGGCGAGCAGCCGGGCCGGCAGACCGCCGAACTCCCACTCGGCGCAGATGTACGGGCCGGGGCGGAGGATGACGTCCAGGTCGTGCGTCTGCGCCAGCCGGACGAACCGGGCGATGTCCCGCCAGCCGGTGAAGTCCACCTCGCCCGAGGGGAGCTCGTGGAAGTTCCAGGGGATGTAGGTGTCCACGGTGTTCGCACCGAGGGCACGCAGTCTGCGCAGCCGGTCGTCCCAGAGGTCCGGATGGACGCGGAAGTAGTGCAGGGCACCGGAAACGATGCGGTGCGGCGCGCCGTCGCGGCGGAATCCGGTGTCGTCGTAGTCGAGCATGCGGTGACCAGCTTTCGATGGTGCGCGGGCTGCCGGGCGGCGCCGGCTGTCGGTCCTGGGCAGTCGGAGGGCCGAACGGGTGGTGCGGCGCGATCGTGCCCGGAGCGGATCTCCGGTCGGCCGCCGCGAAGCCGCCCCGCCCTTCGGGCTTCTCCCCCCGTCTGCCCCGGCTGTCGCTCGTGACACCCCCTGTGGGGCACCCCCGTGGGACACCTCTCGTGGGGGTGTCCCACGGGGCCCGCCAGCCCTAGACTGCTCAGCTCGCGCGGTATTACCGACTGGTAGGGATGGGGAGTCCGGATGGCCGACGACCGGGTGCACGCGTTCGGGGACGACGCGCTGGGCGAGCACGACGCGGTGGCGCTGGCGGCGCTGGTACGGGCCGGCGAGGTCAGTCCGGCGGAGCTGGCGGCCGCTGCTGCCGCGCGCGCCGAGCGGATCGACGCGGCCCTCGCGCCGGTCGCGTTCGCCTCGTACGAACGGCCGCACACGGCGGCCGGCGCCGACCGGGACGCGCCGCTCCACGGCGTGCCCAGCTACCTCAAGGACAACGTCGACCTGCGCGGCATGCCCACCGGCCAGGGCAGTTCGGCGTTCCGGGCCAAGCCCGCCCGCCGCACCGCCGGCTTCGCCGAGCAGTTCCTGAGCACCGGCCTGTCGGTGCTGGGCAAGACCCGGCTGCCGGAGTTCGGCCTCAACGCCTCGACCGAGTTCGCCGAGGCCCGCCCGGTGCGCAACCCGTGGAGGCCCTCGCACTCCCCGGGCGCCTCCTCCGGCGGCTCGGCCGCCCTGGTCGCCGCCGGCGTCGTCCCGATCGCGCACGCCAACGACGGCGGCGGCTCGATCCGGATCCCGGCGGCCTGCTGCGGCCTGGTCGGGCTCAAGCCCACACGCGGCCGGATGGTCGCCAACGGTCAGGGCCGCCTGCTGCCGATCGACCTGATCACCGACGGCGTGCTGACCCGCTCGGTCCGCGACACCGCCGCCTTCCTCGCCGCCGCCGAACGCCACCACCGCAACCCCGCACTGCCCCCGCTCGGCCTGGTCGAGGGGCCGGGCGACCGTCCGCTGCGCGTCGGCCTGGTCGTCGACTCCCCGCTCGCCGTCACCGACGGGCCGACCCGGGCGGCGGTCGAGGAGACGGCCGCCCGGCTGGCGTCGATGGGCCACGAGGTCACCCCGGCCACCCTGCCGTTCGGCGAGGAGTTCTCCCGCGACTTCACCATGTACTGGGGGTACATCGCCTTCCTGATCGCGACCACCGGCAAGCTGGCGCTCGACCCGAGCTTCCAGGCGCGCAAGCTGGACGGCCTCACCACCGGGCTCCGGCGCAGCTTCCACCGCCAGTTCACGCGGACCCCGGGCGTGCTGCGCCGCCTCCGCCGGGCCGAGCAGGCGTACACGGCGATGTTCGACGCGTACGACGTGGTCCTCTCGCCGGTGCTGGCGCACGTCGCACCGCCGATCGGGCACCTGAGCCCGAACGTGGCGTTCGACGAGCTGATGGCCCGGCTGGTCCGGTACGTCGCGTTCACGCCGGTCAACAACGTCACCGGCGGCCCGGGGCTCGCGCTGCCGGCCGGGGCCACCGCCGACGGCTTGCCGATCGGGGTGCACCTGTCGGCGGCGCACGGCGGGGAGCGGGTCCTGCTGGAGCTGGGGTTCGCGCTGGAGGCGGACCGGCCGTGGCGGCGGATCTAGGACGGCGGGGGGCACCGGGAGCGGCAGGCCGCGCGGGTGGGGCTGGACTGAGCGGGCCCGGTCCGGGGCGGGCGCGGGCGGGCGCCGGGGGCGGGCGGGAGTGTCAGCGCAGCACGGGAGAGGCGATCGCGCGGGCCGCCAGGACCTCGCGGCGCAGCGGGCCGAGCACGTCGTCCGTATCCTGCGGCGCCGCGTCCTCGGGCGGCCCGGACGATCCGGGAGGCTCGGACCTGTCGGCCGGACCGGTGCTCCCGGGCAGCGCGGTGCCGGTCCGCAGGGCGGTGGCGAGCGCGTCCAGGTCGCGGGTGATCGCGCCGACCCCGGCCGACGGCGGCGCCGGTTCGCCGTGCTCGACCCGGACCCGGGTCGCGGTGGTGGCCTCCACGACCCGCTCCACGGCGATCACCAGCGGCCACCAGGCCGCCGCCCGCGTCGCCGTGGGCGGCGGTTCGGTGAGCGCGCGCTGGAACTCGGAGCGCACCGCCGAGAGGTCCCGGTAGAGCCGCCGCCGGTGGCGCAGCCGGGACGTCTGGTCCCGGCCGGGCCCGGCGGCGAACGCCATCGCCACGTATGCGGCGGTGTCCCCGACCGCGTCGGCCAGCCGGTCGCCGATCCGGGTGTGCCAGGACTCGGGCCAGCACAGGTAGCCCGCCACCAGGACGATCGCGCAGCCGATCAGCGAGTCGTACAGCCTGGGCAGGACCAGCCGGAAGCCCTGGTGGTTCAGCAGGTCGGAGAGGAGCAGGATCACCGGGGTGATGGCCGCCGTCTGGAACGCGTAGCCCTTCGCGGAGACGGCCGGGACCAGCGTCGCCAACAGCGCCATGGTGGGCACGTCCCACCAGCCGATGGGCACCTCGGCGAGTACCGGGGCGGCGATCAGGAGCCCGGCGGCGGTACCGAGCGCGCGGAGCACGGCCCGCGAGAACACCGAGCCGAAGTCGGGTTTGAGGACGAAGGTGACGGTCAGCGCGACCCAGTACGAGCGCGGTACGGGCAGAACCGAGACCACCGCCTGGGCGAGGCCGATGCAGAGGGCCAGCCGCAGCCCGTACCGCCAGGACGCACCGGAGAGCAGGGCCGCCCGGGCCGTGCGCCGGAGTCGGACCCGCGGGCCGGCCGGCCGGCCGAGCGGGTCGGGTGGGTGGACCGCGTCGGACGGGTCGGGCGCGGGGGGTGCGGCGTGGTGCGGTCCGTGCGGGGTGGAGCGGTGCGGGCCGCGCGGGTCGGGCACGGGTTCGGCGACGACGGCCGCCGCGTACCGGAGCGCCTGGTCGAGGGCCCGCTCCGACGGCCCGGTCGGCGGTGGCAGACCGAGGTCGGCCGGCACGGCGGCGGAGCCCTGTCCGATCGCGTCGGCCAGGGTCAGGACCGCCGCCGGGTACGCCTCCGGAAGCGGTCCGAGCCGGGTCGGGCGGAGCTTGGCGGCGGAGGCCGCCTCCACGATCGGGATCACCGCGTTGAGCCGCGCGACCAGCCGGGCCAGCCCGGGGGAGCGGCCGTGCCGGCGGGTGCGGTGGGCGAGCAGCAGGTCGTACGAGCCGTTGAGCGACTGGGTGACGGCCTGCCGCCGCTCGTCGTGCGCCGGTGTGCCGGCGGCGCGCAGGAAGCCGGCGACGGTCCGGTACGTGCCGGCCACGGCCTCCCGCTCCGGCACGCCGCCGCGCAGCGGCCAGGCGAACAGCGTGAGGACCAGCACCACCAGCCCGCCGAGACTCAGCAGCAGCGGGGCCTTCCACCAGGGCTGCGGCATCGGCAGGCCGGCCCCGACGACCGCGTTGAGCAGGAGCAGCAGCCCGGAGACGGAGGCGACCGCGCCGATCGAGGAGATCATCCCGGAGACCAGCGCGACCACGGTCAGCACCACGACCGCCGGCCAGCCCTCGCCGTACACCAGGGTGCCGAGCGTCACCCCGACCGCGCCGAAGAGCTGCGGCACGGCGATGTTGAAGACCCGCATCCGGTAGGCGTCGGCGGTGTCGCCGATGACGGCGGACAGCGCGCCCATCGAGACCAGCGCGCCGTACTCGGGCCGGTCGGTCGCGAAGCCGACAGCGAGCGGGGCGGAGAGCGCGACCGAGGCGCGGGCCACCGCCGCCCAGGGCACGGGTGCGGGGTGCGGGCGCAGTCCCGCGGTCAGCCAGCTGGGAGGGGTGAGCCGGGCGGCCCTGGTGCGCCGTGCCATGGAGCCAACCTACGGCCCGTCGGCGGACGGGGCCCGGTGGGCGTGACCGGGGCCTGTGGTCCGGCCCGGCGTCCGGCCCGGCCTCCGGCCTGTCCCCCGGCCCGGCGCCCGGCCTGTGGTCCGGCCCGGCGTCCGGCCCCGGCCGGTGGGTGGGACGAACGGTCAGTTCGCCGTACGGGTGGGCCGGGCGGGCGGGGCCGGGTGCGCGGGCCGGCCGGGTTCCTCGGCGGCCCCGACCGCGGCCCCCGGCCGTGCGGTCGCCCCGTCGGCGGTCCGGCGCCCGGTGGGGAGGTCGCGGACGCGGCCGACGGGTGACAGGAGCAGGATCAGCGCCGCCAGGGGCACCCCGGCCGTGGCGATCCACATCGCCGGGCGCAGCCCGAGGGTGGTGCCGAGGACGCCGGCGAGGACGGCGCCGAGCGGGATGGTGCCGAAGTTGAGGACGGCGGTGCTGGCGGTGAGCCGGCCGAGCAGCTCGGGCGGGCAGTAACTCTGTTGGAAGCCGGACTTGATGACGTTCCCGGCCACCACCCCGGCCGAGACGCTGAACCCGCCCACGGCGTAGCAGAGGACGCCCGCGCCGCCGCTGGTGAGGGGGATGAGCAGGGCGAGCACGGGCAGGCCGAGTTCGAAGAGGACCATCGCCCGGGCGGTGCCCGTCCGGGCGGCGACCCGGCGGGCGGCGAACGCCCCGGCGACGCCCCCGCTCCCGGCAGCGGCGACGAGGCCGCCCACCGTGCCGGCGTCGAGCCCGACCTCGCGCACCAGGAAGGCCACCTGGATCGACTGGTACCCCATCAGCGCCAGATTGGAGGAGGCGCCGAACAGGGCCAGGGCGCGCAGCCAGCGGTCCCCGGCGAGCAGCCGCAGTCCCACGGCGACCTCGCGGCCGAGCGCGCGGTCGGTGGCCCGCGCCGCCGGCGTCTCGCGGTGCCGGATCCGGCCCAGGCAGAGCAGCGAGACGAGGAAGGTCGCGGCGTTGGCGAGCATGCCGTTGGCGGCGCCCGCCAGCTGGGCGATCAGGCCGCCGGAGCCCAGGCCGACGATCTGCGCGGCGGAGGCGCTGCCGTGGAGCTTCGCGTTGCCCTCGGGTTGGTCCTCGGGGGCGAGCAGGTCGGGCAGGTAGGCGGTGTAGGCGGTCTGGAAGAAGACGGCCGCGGTGCCGGTGAGCAACGCGACGGCGAGCAGCAGGCCGGTGCTCAGCAGGTCGAACCACCCGGCGACCGGGACGGCCGCGAACAGGAGCAGCGAGACGGCCGCGGCGGTCAGCATGACGGGGCGGCGCGGTAACCGGTCGACCCAGACCCCGGCCGGCAGGCCGATCACCAGCCAGGGCGCCCAGGCGGCCGCGCTGAGCAGGCCGATCTCGAAGGTGGAGGCGTGCAGTTCGGTGACGGCGATCAGCGGCATGGCCACGCCGGTCACCGAGGCACCGAACTTGCCCGCGGTCTCGCCGCACCAGAGCAGCCGGAAGTCGCGGTGCCGGCGGAGGAGTCCGCCGCGGGCGCCGCTCATCGGGTTTCCTCCTGCCCGTCGCGCGGGCCGTCCTCGGCGCCGGCAGGTCCGAGGGCGGTCGGTCCGGCGGCGGTCGGTCCGGCGGCAGCTCCGGCGCCGACGGCCTCGTGCGGACGGCGGGGGAAGGACTGGAGCTGGACGACGACGGGCAGCGCCTCCGGGTCGGGTGCGGCGTCCGGGTCGGGGGCGTACCGTTCGACGACGGCGGCCAACTCCTCGTTGAGCGACTTGAGTCGGGCCGGATCGAGGCGCAGGTGGCTCCAGTCGGAGATGCTGCCGACGTTGCGCCACTCGTCCGGCCAGTCCTCGGAGATGTACTCGTCGACCCGGTCGAAGAGGCGCCGGACCACCCCCTGGAGGTAGACGGAGAGCGGGCCGTGGCTCTCCGGGTCGTCGCGGAAGTCGGCGGTGTCGAGCCGGTTGGGGACGGGGACCCGCCGCCACCACCGTTCGCGCTTGGTGCCGCGGCCGGTCTCCTCCTCGATGAACCCGTGCTCGGCGAGGTGGCGCAGGTGCCAGCTGACCGTCCCGGTGTTCTCGCCGAGCCGCTCGGCGAGCAGGGTGGCGGTGGCGGGGCCGTCGAGGTTCAGCAGCTCGAAGATCCGCATCCGCAGCGGGTGGGCCAGTCCGCGCAGGCTGCGGGCGTCGAGGCGGCGGTGCGGGCGCGGGGCCGCAGGGGCTGAGGGGGTTGCCGCGGGTCGTGACGGGGCCGGGGGACGGGCATCGGGGGAGCCGGGATCGCCGGGCTGCTCGGGGGGCATGCCGGAATCCTAAGGTGCAGAGACTTCTCTGCATAGAGGTGTCTGCAGAGAAGTCTCTGTAAGTTGAGCGGACGCTCCGGGCGGGCCCTGGGACGGGGCCCGGCGATCACCCCCCGGCGCCCCGTCCGCCGCCGCTACGCTGCGCCGTCCGCCTCCTGACCCGGCGTCGGCTCAGCCGCGCCGCGCGTCCTCGCATGCCGGGCCAGGCTGTCGCGCAGCCGGGTCAGGCGGCGGATCTCGGCGTCCAGCGCGGCCAGCCGCTGCTGCACCACCGGGGTGAAGGTGTCCGGCTCGCGGTCGCCGGTCGACGGGCAGCCGCGCGGCGGGTCCTCGGTGAGCAGGGCAAGCCGGTGAGCCTTGCGGGCCACGTCCTCGACGGTCAGGCCGAGCGCCAGCAGCTCGCGGATCACCCGCACCCGGGCCACCTCCTCCGGCCCGTACCTCCGCTGGCCGGACGCCGTCCGCGCGGGCGGCGGCAGCAGCCCCCGCTGTTCGTAGAACCGCAGGGCCCTGGGCGTCGTGCCCGCCGCCGCCGCGGCGTCACCGATCCTCATGCGCGTCCGTCCTCCCGCTCACGCCATGGCTACACTTCGACGATCGTCGCGCCGAAGATGCCGTCACCGTCGATCAGTCGGGGCAACGCCGACGGCGCCTGTTCGATGCCCGACACGACCGTGGTGGGCACGACGAGTTCGCCGGCCCGCAGCCATCCCCCCAGCCGCTGCCGCCACTCCGCCTCCAGGTCCGGGTGCTGCAGCCCGGCGAACCCGCGCACGGTGACGCCCTGGGACAGCAGACGGAAGCTGTCGACCACGGCCGGCGAGCTGCCGCCGCGGCGGTCCGGCGCCATCTGCCCGGAGAGCGCCCCGACCAGCGCGAACCGCGCCCCCGGCCGGGCCGCGTCGACGGCGGCCGTGAGCTGCTCGCCGCCGACCAGGTCGAGCAGCACGTCGATCCCCTCCGGTGCGGCCGCCGCCAACTGTTCGGCGAACGGCCCGGCGCCGCGGACCAGGACGGCGTCGTAGCCGAGCTCCTCGGTCAGACGCTTCGCCTTGGCGGCCGAACCGGTGGTGCCGATCACCCGTGCCGCCCCCAGCAGCCGGGCCACCTGCCCCGCCACCGTGCCGACCGCTCCCGCCGCGCCCGTGACCAGCACGACGTCCCCCGCGCGGACCTCGGCCGAGCGGGTCAGCGCGCCGTACCCGGCGGACGCGGGGGAGAGCAGCGCGAGCGGGTCCGGGACGGCGCCGTCCACACGGGTGAACGAGGCCGCGTCGCCCACCGCGTGGTCCCGCCAGCCCTGGAGGTGGGTGACCAGGTCGCCCGGGCGGAGCGCCCCGTCCGCCGGCCGGTCCGGGCCCACGGCCAGGACCTCGGCCAGCGCCGGACCGAACAACGCCTGACCCGGCCCTATCGACGGCAGCGGAGTGTCCGTCAGCTCGCCGCCGATCAGGGTGCGCAGGCCGGGGAAGACCAGGAAGGCCCGGTTGCGCACCAGCACCTGGCCGGGGCCGGGGGCGGCCAGCGGCGTCTCGGCCAGCGCGAAGTGCTCGGGGCGGGGGAGGCCGGAGGGCGCGGCGACGAGCCGGACCTCGCGTGCGGTGGTGGGCAGGGGGAGGGACATGGCGGACTCCGAAACGGGAGGGCGCGCGGCGGTCGGTCCGCCGCGGAGATGCGGGGACGGTAACCCCTGACGCGCGGGTCAGGGGCAAGGCCGTCGTGCCGTCCCTCTCCGTCGCGTCGTCCTCGACACCGGTGACGGCCTCGTCCGCTGTCGCTCCGTCACCGGCCGTCCTGTCACCGGCCGTCCTGTCACCGGCCGTCCGTGCGCCGCCACTCCGTGGAGGCCGTCATCGCCCACCGGGCGGTCCGATGATCTTCTAGAGTCGCCTCCGGTGCGACCGTACGACCGCACCGGACGCATCCCTGCGCACACCTGCACCACGGAGAGGCAGCACCCACCATGAGCGAGCAGCAGGCACCCGAGCCCTTCGAGCCCGTCGTCGAGGACTGGCAGACCGCCCTGGTCGTCGTCGCCCACCCCGACGACATGGAGTACGGCGGCGCCGCCGCCGTCGCCCGCTGGACGGCGCAGGGCAAGAAGGTCGTCTACGTCATGGTCACCAGCGGCGAGGCCGGGATCGACACCCTGGAGCCCGAACGGTGCGGCCCGCTGCGCGAGGCCGAGCAGATCGCCTCCGCCGCCCTGGTCGGCGTCGACACCGTCGAGTTCCTCGGCCACCCGGACGGCGTGATCGAGTACGGGGTGCCGCTGCGCCGCGACATCGCCCGCGCCGTCCGCCGCCACCGCCCCGACATCGTCATCACCAGCAACTTCCGCGAGACGTACGGCGGCGTCTTCCTCAACCAGGCCGACCACATCGCCGTCGGCCGGGCCACCCTGGACGGGGTGCGGGACGCGGGCAACCGGTGGGTCTTCCGTGAGCTGACCGCCGAGGGCCACGAGCCCTGGGAGGGCGTCCGCCAGGTCTGGGCGGTGGCCTCCCCGGACTCGCGGCACGCGGTCGACACCACCGACCACTTCGACGACGGCGTCGCCTCGCTGGAGGCGCACAAGGCGTACCTGGCCGGGCTGGGCGGCGCGATGGCCGACGCGCGCGGATTCCTGGAGAGTCTCGGGCGGTCGGCCGGCACCCGGCTGGGCACCCGGTTCGCCGTCCCGTTCGAGGTCTTCCCGCTGCGTTAGGCGGACGGAAGGGCGAGCAGCGGTATCCCTCCTTCCTCAGGAGGAATACCGCTGCCGGCGGGTCGGGCGGATACGGGGGCGTCCTCTCCGGAATCCTCGATATCGGACCCCCGGATTCCCCGGCCGCCGGATTTCCCGACCCCCGAACATTTCGCTTTCGGAGCGGCATTCGGTCGGATCAGGGCCGGGCGAGTCCGAACGAGACCGAATCGGCCGAACCGGGACGGGAAGGCCGGCCGGGACCGGTCGCGCCGCGGAGTGGCAGGTCATTCCTCCGAGTGTCCGGGGTGTGCGGAGCCGTCGCCGACATCGCCCCCGCCGTCGCCGTCACCGCTCTGCCCCCGGCGACCCCGTCGACGGAGCAGCCGGTGCAGCACGAGCGCGGCGACGAGCAGGCCGAACCCGGCCAGCAGCCAGAGCTGGTACCGCACCGCCGTCCGGTACACCGCCCCGATGTTGGCGCCGGCCAGGTAGCCGAAGGCGGACCAGACGCCCACCCAGAGCGCGGCCCCCAGGACGTTGAACGGCTGGAACCGGCGCCACGGCATCCCGGTGGTGCCGGCGATGATGCCGTTGGTCTGCCGCAGCCCGTCGATGAACCGGGCGACCGTGACCACCTTGCCGCCGTGCCGCGCGAAGAAGCCGTCCGCCCGCGCCATCCGCGCCGGTGTGAGCAGCACGTACGGTCCCCACCGGTGGACGAAGGCGCGTCCGCCGGTGGCGCCGATCAGATGACCCAGGCTGTTGCCGACCACCGCCGCGGCGAAGGCGATCGCCACCACGGCGGCGAGGCTCAGGTGCCCGGTGCCGGCGTAGACGGAGGCCAGTACGAGGATGGTCTGGCCCGGCGCCGGGATTCCGCAGTTGTCGAGCAGTACGAAGAGCGCCACCGCCGGGTAGCCGTACTGCTCCAGCAGCGGTGCGAGAGCCGCGAGCGGCCCGGGCAACGCCGGGTCGGCCGTCGCGAGGGCGGTGGTGGTCGCCGCCCCGGTGAGCGGTGCGGGAGGGAACGCGAACGGCACGACTCACCGCCCCGGGCCGCTGCGGCGCGGGGCGGCGGCCGCTGGGATCAGTGGATCGCCTTGCGGGGTTCGATGTTGCAGTCGGGGCCGGGGTAGATCAGGCCGGTGTGACCGTCCTCGAAGCGGACCATGTACGGCGGCTGGCCGTCCTGACCGCGCACTTCGACGATCTCGCCCTTCTGGTCGACCATACCCACCGCTCGGCTGTGGACGTGGAGCTGGTCACCTACCGCTGCGTGCATGGTCTTGCTCCTCGGGTAGCGGTGGCCGCACGGGCGGCCGTTCTGCCTTCCACTGTGCTGCGGGGGTGGCCCGCCCGCAACGGCGCACCGCGGCCCGGGGTCGTCTCCGGGGCCGACGCCGGGGCCGCTTCCGGGCGCCGACGCAGGGAGACGCTGCCGGGAGGTGCCCCCGGTCTCCGCCGGCGGGTCCGGCCCGGAGACCGGCCGCTCAGCGCGGGCCGAGGTGTTCGGCGAGGTAGCAGCGGACCAGCCGCTTGCACTCGGCGATCAACGCCGGATCGCCCTCCGGGTCGCCGCGGAAGGCCAGCTTGAGCACCGCGTCCGCCGCCTCCAGCGCCACGCGCAGTCCGAGCGTCAGTGCCGCCGGGTCGGTCGTGGCGAACAGCTCGCCACCGAGCGCCTGGAGGCGCAGCGCGACGGCGCCGTTGTTGTCCAGCTCGGCGTCCAGTAGATGCCGGTCGTCGTGGACGCCGGTCGGCCCCGCCGCCCCGGCCAGCCCGAAGTCCACCTGGCCGAAGCCCGGCACGCTCCGCTTCATCGCGACGAACTCCTCGACCGCCAGGTCGGTGAACCCGGCCGTCCCGGTGGGCGTCCCGGACCGCAGCCGGGTGTCGAGGCGGTGCAGGTAGTGGTCGAGGTTCCGGCCGGCCAGCGCGGCCAGCAGGTCCTCCTTGCCCGCGAAGAACTGGTAGAGCGTGCCGATCGGCACCTGGGCCCGCTGGGCCACCTCCTTGGTGGTGAGCGCGGCGGCACCGGCCTCGTCGAGCAGGGCGGCGCAGGCGTCGAGAATCCGCTCGTACCGTTCCTGGCTGCGCTGCTGCACCGGCCGCCGCCGGCCGGCACCGGTCCGCCCGGGGGCCTGGTGACTCCTCGTGTCCGCGCTCATGGGGCCACTGTGCCGCATCCGGCGCACGTCGGGCCAATCACCCGCGCGGACGTGGGGCGTGCGCCCGGAGCCCTGTTCGGCCGCCCGTCTTCGCGCCGGTACCGCCCCCTCCCGCTCCCCTCCCGGCGCCGCCCGCCGCCGTTCCGTCACCGCCGGCCGCCGTTCCGCCACCGCCCCGCCGCCGTCGGGGTGGCCGGTCCGGGGGCGGCGGAGGGATGATCGGAGACGTACCGCTTCCCCTGCCGGAAGGAAGCCCGGATGTCCGGCCCGACCGCCTCTCACCCCGACGCCGGGGGCGCGGGTGGCGCGCGCCTGAGGGTCACCACCAGCGAGCACGCCGTCAAGACGCTTGTCTGCCGGATCGAGGGCGAGGTGGACCACGAGAGCCGGCACGTGCTCGACGAGTCGCTGTCGAGCGCTGTGGCGGCCGGTCCGGTGCTGCTGGTCGTCGACCTCGCCCCGCTCACCTTCGTCGACTCCGCCTGCCTCAACGCGCTCCTCCGGATCCGCCAGGAGGCCGAGGAGGCGGGGACCAGACTCGTCCTCGCCGGGCCCGGCCCGCAGATGCAACGGCTGTTGGCGGTCACCGGCACCGACGAGGTGTTCACCGTCTGGCCCAGCGTGCACGCGGTGCCCGGACTCGGCGCGCCGTAGGGCCGACCTTCACGGCGGGCGCCCCCGTGCGCCCGGCGCCCCGCGTGCCCGTGCCTGTCCGGGCGCGCGCTGTGGGGACCCGGCCGGTGTCGGTTTCGGTGCCGGTGCCCGTGGCCGTGCCGGCCGGTCAGGCCGCCGGATACTGGTCCGGCGGGTGGATCGAGGAGAGCAGCGCGATGAAGCGCTCGGAGCCGCTGATGACGCCCGGCTGGTTGCTGCCGGGAGGGGCGGGTTCGACGGTCACCGTCTCGATCTCGCCTTCGTGCACCCACAGGATGTCCGGGGACAACCGGTGCTCGGCGGAGGCGCCGTCCCAGTTCTGCCGGATCACCATCGAGAAGGCGATCAGCTGGATACGGAGGTCGGTGCCGTCCACGGCCTGGAGGAAGAGGAACTCCTCGTGGGGGACCATGGCGAGGACGCCGAGGGGCGCGGGCCGGGCCAGCAGCTCGGGCGCGCGCAGGACGTGGGTGCAGGTGAAGCCGCTCTCACCCTCCACGGACACCATGGGGTTCGGCTTGCCGTCGTCGTCGAGGTCGACCGGGTGGGTGCGCAGGTTCCCCAGAGCGGCGTCCCACACCTCCTCCGCGCCGAGGTTCCAGGACTCGAACTGGGCCGGGGGCACCGCGGCCGACAGGTTGTCGGCGAAGCGCAGCACGAGGACGGCCGCCAGGTCGCCGGTGAGGGAGAGCGCCAACCCGTGGTGGTCGCCGACCGTGTCGGCGCGGACCAGCCTGGGCATGAGCAGGTGGCGCACCTCGTCGAAGCCCGCCCGGTAGAGGGCTTCGCGGCGGTCGCGTAGGGAGAGCTGCCCGTTGAGGTAGTCGACGGTGGCGCTGCGCCACTGGTCGTGGGGCAGGTCGCTGACGAGCCGGGCGATCTCGGCGAGGTCGAGCGCGATGCCCGGTTCGTCGGCTGCGCCGAGCCGCAGGTGCTGCCGGTCGCCGAAGTTCATCGGCGGACCGGAGTCGCTGCCGTCGAGGAAGATGTCGGCCAGTACGTCCTGGAACGCCTGCCACTCGGCCGGGCCGAGCCAGGAACACCAAGGAGGCACAGGGGAGTTACCGAGGTCGCCGGACTTCTTGGCCCGTCGGAACAGAGGCATGCCGCACAGCGTAGAGGGCTTCGCCGCCGTGCGGGAGTGCGCAGACGTACCGGTTCGGGTGCGGCTTCCGGGGCCCGGAGTGACGCACACTCCGGTCGTGGCGAGAAAGGCATGTGACGCTCCGTCAGGTCGAGTTCGCCCGTGGACTCCGGAGGGCTTCCGCCAGCACGGCGGCGGCCCGCGCGACCAGCGGTTCGTCCGCCGGCGCGGCGGCGTCCCACCTGGTGGACAGGACGGCCAGGACGACGTGCGCCCCGTCCGGGGTCCGGGCGACGCCGACGTCGTTGGTGGTGCCGTAGGCGCCGGTGCCGGTCTTGTCCGCGAGGGACCAGCCCTCGGGGAGTCCGGCGCGGAGGCGGGCGGCGCCGGTGGTGTTGGCGCGCAGCCACGCGGTCAACTGCCGCCGGTCCTGCGGGGGGAGGGCGTTCCCGAGCACCAGCTCCCGGTGGCTGCGTCCGATGGCGGCCGGGCTGGTGGTGTCCGTCGACCGTCCCGGTTCGGCGGAGTTCAGCTCGGGCTCCCACCGGTCGAGCCGCGTCACGCCGTCGCCGAGGGACCGGGCGAAGCGGGTGATCGCCGAAGGTCCGCCGAGCTCGCGGAGCAGGAGGTTGTCGGCGGCGTTGTCGCTGTGGGTGATGGCGGCGGCGCACAGCTCCGCGACGGTCATGCCGTTCGCGAGGTGCTCGGCCCTGCCCGTGATCGGAGCGTACCCGGCGTTCGTGACGTCCTTCGCGGTGTACCGGATCCGCCGGGCGAGGAACTCGCCGTCCCGGTCGAGGTCCCTGAGGATCGCGGCGGCGGTGAGCGTCTTGTGCACCGAGCAGATCGGGAAGAGCTCGTCGGCCCGGTAGGCGACGATCCTGCCGGTGACGGTGTCCTGCGCGAACACGCCCAGGCGGGCGTCGTGCTGCCGTTCGAGGTCGGCCAGCCTCCTGATCGCCGCGTCGCCGCTCGGCCGGCCGCCGCCCGAGGCGTGGGCCGCCCCGCCCGCCGGCATCGCCGCCGTGAGCGCCGCGCCCGCACCGAGGGCCAGCACTGAGCGACGGCCCGGGCGTCCCGCGAAGGTCTCCACGACCGTGTCCTCTCTCTCTTCGGTGACCGTTCCTCGGAGCGGACGGACGTCTCCGCGGTCGGACCGGTTCGTCCACCTCCCGCCCCTTCTACCCCACCCGGCCGGACGTCCACCCCCGACGTCGCCGGCCGCCCGTCGGACGCGTCTGGCGGTTCGTCCACAGACCACGAACATGAGTACCCCTCATGAGCACGTAGACGACCCGTGGTCCTCGACGCAAAGCCGGGCGGTGCCGGGATCGGGCCCCCGGGGCTGACGTCCCATCGAATGGCGCACGATCACATGACGACCGTTCGCCGACGATGCGACTCTCGCCGAGGATGGGAAGGCCGAAGGGCATCCCGTGCCCCGTGCCCCGGGCGCCGGAGCACGCCGGGCAGAGGTGCGGCCGAGGCCGGGGGTCTGGGTGCGTGGCTGCCCGGACCAGCGGCTTCCCTGCCTGCAACCGCCTACTTGACGGATGAGGAGAACACCCGTGGCCGTTTCCGCCTGCCCGCCGCCGTGGCGGCGCGCCGCCCGGTTCACCCTTTGGGTCCCCGGGGTCGCGATAGCTGTGCTGGTCCCGTTCGCCGCACCGAGCAGTGCTGCCGGCGGGGACGGCACGCCACCGCCGCCCCCGGTGGCCCGGGCCCTGGACGGGGAGAGGTCGCTGGCCTCGACCAGGGAGGTCACCGGCCTCTGCACCAAGGCCACGGCGTGCAGCTTTCGGATGTACGACCGGGCCCCGCGCGAATACACGGCCGCCGTGCTGTCGGTGGGCAACGCGGCGATCAACTGTACGGACAGTGACATGGAGATCGACCGCACGGTCACCTTCGTGACCAGCAGTACCGACAACATCGGCGGTGAGATCTCCGGCAGCGCGGCCCTGGAGGGCGGAGTGGACACCACGGTGACCGCCTCCGGCACGGCGACCGTGAAGCCGGGCGCGACGAACAGCGTGAACCAGAACGGGCCGAACAAGGACAAGGGCCCGTACACCGAGGACAAGGTGCAGAACACTTTCGAGGCCCCGGTGACGGTGGCCGGCTCGAACGCCCTGCACCTGGGGGCGAAGGCCACCTTCGCGTCGGCGTTCAAGGCCTCCTTCTCGCGCGAGTGGCAGGTCCAAACGACCGAGTCGACCCGGGTGGCCTTCACCGTGAGCCCCGGGGACGAGATCCAGTTCGGGGTGCTGAACGCGATGTCCCGCACGGCCGGCGAGCTGAAGGTGAACGACACCGGCAAGCTGATCAAGAACGTGACGGTGGACAGCCCCTCCACCGTCAACGTCAGCTCGGTCGTCGCGCAGACCTTCTCCAACCCGGACAAGTGCCTCTCGCTGCGTCCCAGCGGGAGCCGCTCGGGCGGGGTCGGCCTGGTCGAGACCGAGCCGGTGAGCCCGGGGCGGGTGCCGGACGCCGTCCACGTCCGTACCGCCGAGGGCACCTGGGAGCAGCGGTGAAGCGCCGGGAGGGGACCGCCGTGCCGTTGTCCTGGTCGCCGGTTCTGCCGGCCGCCCTGACGGCCCTGCTGCTGTGTGCCGGGCCCGCCCGCGCCGACGACGGCGGCGCGGCCGCCGCTCCTGGTGACCCCGATGCCCCGGCGGTGGCACGGGCCTTCGACGGTGACGCCCCGCTGCCGGACGCGCCGGCGCTGGCCCGTGGCTGCGGGAAGGACTACGGGTGTGAGTTCCGGATCATCCCGGGGCTCTCGCGCGAGCTCACGACGGCGGTGGTCTCGGCCGGCAACGCCGCGATCAACTGCACCAACAAGCCGATCGTGGTGGAGCGCACGGTGACGCTGGAGTCGAGTACCACCGACAACATCGCGGGCGAGATCTCCGGCAGTGCGACGCTGGAGGGCACGATCGACAACACGACGAACGTCTCCGGCAGCGCCGGTGTCGACAACAAGACCGAGATCAGCCACACCGACCACACCGCTCCGACCGACAAGGGGCCGAACGCGGACATCGTCAACGGTGCCTCGCTGGGCGTCGCCGGTTCGGTGTCGGGGGCCGCCGAGCTCAAGCTCAGTGCGAAGGCCACCTTCGCACTCGCCTTCCAAGCCAGGTACTCGCACACGTGGAAGCGGACCAGCACCGAGACCACCCAGGTGAAGTTCACCGTAAAGTCCGGTGACGAGCTGCAGTTCGGCGTCCTGAACGCGATGACCCGCACGGTGGGCGAGCTGACGGTGAACGGTACCGGCAAGCTGATCAAGAACATCGTCGTCGACAGCCCGTCGAGCGTCAACGTGAGCACGGTCGTCGCGCAGACCTTCAGCGCCAGGGACCGTTGCCTGTCGCTCCACCCCGGCTTCACCCCGGCACCGAACCCCGCCCCGACGCCCGCGCCGGCCCCTCCGCCGGGGAACCGCGGGGTGGCCGGGGGAGGCGTCTTCGAGGCGCCGCCGCGCACCGACGGCGCCCGGCCCGTCGGGCAGTACCGGCTGACCTCCGACGGGAGGTGGGCATCCCCGGCCTGACCCCACCGCACACGACTCGGCCGCCTGCCCGGCATTCGGGAAGGCGGCCGAGTCCTTGCGCCCGGCTCAGGGACCGAGCGGTACGGACCTCGTCCGCACCCCCGCGGGCGGGCTGTCGACGGCGAGAAGGCGCTTGTCCGGCCCCGCACCGTTGTCCGGCGTGCCGGCGGTGGGACGGGCGGAGCCGCAGCGCTGGAGTTCGACGTCGGTGAGCGGTCCGGTGCGCTGGAAGTAGCGGTCCGGGAGGGAGGCGGCCGGGACATCGAAGGTGGCGTCCAGCCGGTACCTGTTGCGGGCGTTGCTGAAGGTCCCGGTCACCCGCTCGCGGGCCGGCTGCACCTCGATCCAACTCACCTCGCCGGGCTGGATGGTGGGGTTCAGCTTCTTGCTGCCGGTCCGGCTCCAGGTGAGCGGATTGTTGGTGGAGACGGCAGCCGTGTTGCCGCCCGCGGCGCTGAACCCGGCGGCGGCCTGGGCGGCCAGGTTGGGGCGGCTCGTCGAGATGTCGGAGCGGCTGGGGACCAGCGGGGTGCCGTTGCGCGCGTAGTACTGGGTGAGGCTGTCGTACGGGGGCTCGGTGGACTCGATCCTCCGGTCGTCGACCACGGCGTTGCGGCTGCAGTTGATGTACACCTCGCCGACGATCCTGGTCTGGCCGTAGTACTGGTAGGAGTACCGGTTGTCCACGGTGAAGACGCAGTTGGTCGCGGATCCCTCGCAGTCGTCCACTGCGACGCCGGGCTCCATCCGGTCGTTGCCCCGGTAGGCCTTGGGCGCCGGCAACTGTTCCTTGCGGATCTTCTGGTCGACCGGGGCCGGGGTCTGCTTGGCGGCGACGTTGGTGATCAGCGGACCGCAGGAGAGCGAGTCGCGCCGCTCGTCGGAGTCGAAGGAGACCATCGGGTTGTCCTCGGTGGCGGTGAACTCGAAGACCCGGCCGGTGGCCCAGTTGGCGGTGCCGACGGTGTCGGTGCCGTTGGTGGTCACCACCGGGTCGGGCGCGGGCCCCTCGACGATGAGGGAGACGTTGTAGGTCTGGCCGTCCTTGACCTGCTCGGGCTTGCACCGACGGTCGACGCCGGGGCTGTCGTCCCAGGTCAGCGTGACGTGGGAGCCGGCCTTCACCCCCCACAGACGGGTGCGCATCGAGAGCGCGGCGCCGTTCCAGTTGAGCGCGGCGGCCTGGTAGCCGAGGGGGTGCTGGGCGAGGGCCTTGCCGAAGACCACGCCGGTGTTGTCCGGGGACCAGTCGGTGTGTCCGGCCGCGGTGCCGTTGTCGGGCGCGACGGGCTGCGCGAAGGTGCCGTTGGGCACCTGGGCGTCCAGGGTGTCGGCGGCCCGCGCGGGCGGGGCGGCGGCGAACGTCAGGGCGACCAGGCCGGCGGCGGTCGTCGAGCACCCGATGCGGCGCAGGGACCGGCGCCCCATCAGCAGAGCCACCAGTCGCTCGGCGGGACGACCGCGTCGCCGGGCTTGACGTCGGCGGTCAGCGCGTTGGGCAGGGCGCACAGCTGGGAGGCCGCGGTGTTGGGGTCCTGGTCGCGGGGGATCTTGCCGAAGTCCTCGACGGCCTGGGTCTCCTTGGCGATGCCGTCCTTCTCCGCCTTCCCGTCACCGGCCACGCTCGCCAGGCACTCCTTGTTCGAGGGCGGGCACTTGTCGATCTCGCCCTTGTTGTCGGCGACCGACGAGCACTGCGGGCTGCTCGCGGCCTCGCCCGCGCACGGGTCGTTCTGCTGGGGGGTCGGGGGCGAGTCCAGGGGCGGGGCGGTCTGCTTGGCCGCGACGTTGGTGATCAGCGGGGTGCAGTTGGGGCGCTCGGTGCTGGTCCCGGTGAAGGTGATCTGCGGGGCGTCCTCCGCGGCGGTGAAGGAGTACGTCCTGCCGAGGAACCAGTCCGTCCTGCCGGCCGAGGGGTTGGTGGTGAAGGCGCCGGGCGAGTTGGCGGTGCCCGCCACGGAGATGGTGTACGTCCGATTGGCGAGACCGGCCGCCGCGCAGGCGTCGGGGCTGTCGTCCCAGCTGAGGGTCACGGTGGCTCCGGTCCGGACGCCGCGCAGCCGGGTGCGGATGGACCCGGTGGGGACGTAGGCGGCCTGGATGCCCAGCCGGTGGGCGGCGCGGGTGGCGGAGACGCGGCCGCCTCCGGTCCAGCCGTCGATGCCCGACGCGAACGGCTCGTTGCTGGGCACCGTGGGCGAGGAGAACGTCCCGTTCACCACCACGGCCGGCTCGGTGTCCTCGGCCCCCGCGGGCGCCGGGGCCGCCAGGGCCACGGCCCCACTCAGGCATACGACCAGAAGTCTCGCTCGCTGTCTCCGCAGCACGGTGTCTCCCACTGAAGTCGGCTGGAACGCAGGCACATGCCCCACTGTCAGCTGGTGATCACTGAGGCTCAGCCGCCCATGCTTCGGGAGTCGATCAAGGTCTGCAACCGCTGACGGTCCGATAGGGCGACGGCGAACGACCGTGCTGGGCCAACGGTATGGAAAGCCGTTCGAAGTCGCGCAACCGTTCTGATCATGGGGCAGGTATTCCCGTGTTCCCCCCGTGCCTATCCATCTGCGGCCGCGCGGCCAGGGCGTCGCGCGGCCTGGATCACGAGGAACCCGCACCCTCACGGGAACCGCGACGGCGGCCCTGCTGCCGTACACCCCCGTCCCCGTCCGTGCCCCCGTCCCCGGCGGCCGGCCGGTCGTGCCCGCCGCCACCCTCCACCCCATCCTGCCTGTCCTCCCCCCTGTCCGAGAGGAAGAGATGCACCCGCTGCACCGCACGCTCCGCCGCCTGCCCGCGACGGCCGTTCCCGCGCTGGTCGCGAGCCTGACCCTGCTGGGCTCCGTCGCGCTGCCCACCTCCGCCGCCTCCGCCTACGACCTGCGACTCCGTGCCTGGGGGCTGAACACCAGCGGCCAGCTCGGCGACGGCACCAAGACCCAGCGCCTCACCCCGACTTCCGTCGTCGGCCTGTCGGGGGCCGAGCTCAACGACGTCGCCGCCGGTGGCACCGGCGGCTCCACCGGCTCCGGCTTCGGCCTCGCCCTGCTCGCCAACGGCACCGTCGAGGCCTGGGGCAAGAACGACAAGGGCCAGCTGGGCAACGGCGCCACCAGCGCCACCGACGAATGGGCGGTGCCCGGCCTCGTGGCCGGGCTGGGCGGGGTCGAGGCGATCGCCGCGGGCGGCTCGCATGCCCTCGCCCTGCTGAAGGACGGCACCGTCAAGGCGTGGGGCCTCAACGACAAGGGCCAGCTCGGCGACGGCACCGTCGTCAACGCCACACTACCGGTGACGGTAGCCGGACTTGAGGACGTCAAGGCCGTCGCGGCCGGTGACACCTTCAGCATGGCCCTGCTGAGGGACGGCACGGTGAAGACCTGGGGCAACAACGACAAGGGCCAGCTCGGGATCACCCCGAGGCCGGCCAGCTCGACGGCCGCGGTGCCCACCGCCACCCCGGCCACCCGCAACACCGCCGTCGCGGTGCCCGAACTGACCACCGTCAAGGCCGTCACCGCCGGCGCCTCCCACGCCTTCGCGCTCCTCGCCGACGGCACCGTCCAGGCCTGGGGCCTCAACGACAGGGGCCAGCTGGGCGACGACACCGCGGTCGGCAAGCCCTATCCGGTGCCGGTCCTGGAGCTCCGGAACGTCACCGCCCTGTCCGCAGGAGCACAGCACAGCATCGCCCTCCTGCAGGACCGCACCCTGCGCGGCTGGGGCAACAACGCCAACGGCCAGGTCGGCGACGGCACCACCACCCAGCGCAACACCAGCGTGCCCGTCCCCGGCGTGTCCGGCGTGGTCGGCATCGCCTCCGGCTCCGCCCACAACCTGGCGGTGCTGTCCGACGGCACCGTCCAGGCCTGGGGCCTCAACGACAAGGGCCAGCTCGGCGACGGCACCACCACGCGGCGCCTCGCCCCGGTGCAGGTGCTGGCCAAGTCCGGCAGCGTCTCCATGGTCGCGGCTCCCTCCAGCGGCAGCTTCAGCCTCGCGCGCTGACCCTCCGTCCCCCCCCCAGCAGGAAGGATTCACATGACGAACTTCCGTACCGAAACCCGAGGCCGGTTGCGCCGGCTCCTCGCCGCCGGCGTCACCGCCACGGCCGTGGTCAGCCTCGCGGCGCTGCCGGTCGGCAGCGCGCAGGCCCAGGAGAAGCGGCTGAAGTCCTGGGGCAACAACCGCGCCGGCCAGCTCGGCGACGGCACCTGGACCGACTTCCGCACGACCGCCACCACGGTGCTCGGGCTGACCAGCGCCGAGGTGGTCAAGATCGCCGCGGGCGGGGCCGGTCCCGCCGCCGGGCACGGACTGGCCCTGTTGACCGACCGCACGGTCCAGTCCTGGGGCGCCAACGGGTCCGGGCAGCTGGGCGACGGTTCGGTGTTCAGCCACAACGCGCCCGGCCAGGTGGTCAACCTCTCCAACGCCACCGACATCGCCGCGGGCGGCGCGCACAGCCTCGCCCTGCTGGCCGACCAGACCGTCGTGGCCTGGGGGCACAACAACTACGGCCAGCTCGGCAACGGCACCAACGCGAGCAGCAGCGTCCCCGTCCGGGTCGAGGGCCTCAACAAGGTGATCGCGATCGCCGCCGGCCTCAACCACAGCCTGGCGCTGCGCGAGGACGGCACCGTGTGGGCCTGGGGCTACAACATCAACGGCCAGCTGGGCGACGGCACTTCGGCCAGCCGCAATGTGCCCTCGCGGGTCACGAACCTGACCGGGGTCAGCCGGATCGCCGCCGGCTGCAACCACAACCTCGCCCTGGTCGGCCCGCCGGCTGGTGGCACCGGTCCCACCGGTCCCACCAGCGGGAACGCGCTGAAGGCCTGGGGCTACAACGCCACCGGCCAACTCGGCGACAACAGCACGATCAGCCGCTACACCCCGGTCGACACCCAGGGCATCTGGCTCGGCGGAGTCTCGCAGATCGCGGCCGGCTGCAACCACAGCCTGGCCGTCACCGACAGCGACAACAAGCTCAAGGCATGGGGCCAGAACACCTCCGGCCAGATCGGCGACGGCACCACCGACTACCGGATCACCCCCGTCCCGGTCCCGGGGATCACGGGCACCCGGTTGGTGGCCGCCGGGCGCGAGCACACCATCGCCCTGCTCGGTGACAACACCGTCCGCTCCTGGGGCAACAACGGCTCCGGCCAGCTCGGCAACGGCACCACCACCGACAGCAGTACCCCGGTCACCTCGCTCACCGCACTGACCGGCGTCGACAAGATCGCCGCACCCGTCGGCGGCGACTTCAGCCTCGCCAACTGACGCCCGGCCGAACGCACCTGGCCCGCCTTGACGGGGCAGGTGCGTTCGGCTGCGGGGCAGACGTCGAGGGTGCCCGCGCCCTACTGCGCCGTGGATCGGTCGCGCCGCAAGTCCGGCAGGGCCGGCGCGTCGAGCCTTCGCACGACATCTAATTCAGGAAGTCCCGGATCAGCAGCAAGTACGCTGGTACCGACCGGTTTTCCCGGAAGGAGACTGGTCTCGTCGGCCCGCCACATCGCCGCGTGCGACGCATCCCGCCAAGCCAGTCCCGCGTACCGGGTGGGCTTGTCGATCGCCGTGCGGATCGCTGCGCACTCGGTGCCGTTCCAGCCCTGGCCGTCGATCCTGTCGAGCCGACGCCGTTCGATCCGGACCCAGGTATCACGCTCCGTCCGGGCCCCGGCGGAGCGGCGCTTACGCAGCACCGTGTCCCGCTGCAGGCGAACCCGGAGGGCCTGCTCAACGCCGTCTAGAACCTCGTCGACCGGCTCAACTCGCAAGTCGACAAAAGGTGCAGAGGGCATGGGGAGCGTCATGCGTGTGACCGTACCAGCGGGTCAAGTTCGGCTTCGGCTCTTGAAGGAATAGGGCCTGAAGCACCTCGCCAGTTGTTGACCTTCTGGTGGTCGGATGTGCTTCCCGTTCGCCGGCGGCCAGGCGCACTCGCTGGGGAGGGCCGCGATCGGGACGCCCCGAGGACATCTGGCAGATCATGGGCAAGGCGCGGAACAACCTCGCACACGGCAGTCCGCCCCCACGCCGGAGCAGACTACGTTTCCGCCTCCCCCGCCTCCCCTGACCACCGCAACGACACCCGATCACGCTGTCCGAGTCTGCTGCCGCGCTTCATCGGCACGGGTGGGGCGTTCTCTGGTGTTTCGACGGCCAGGCGCTAACATGAGTGCTCCTCATCTTTGCTGGAGAGGGTGTGGTGAGGTGCCGAATCGGCATGATCTTCCGGCGGGCTTCCGGTGGGGCGTCTCCACGGCGGCGTACCAGATCGAGGGAGCGGTGGAGGAGGACGGTCGTGGGCAGTCCGTTTGGGACGTGTTCGCGGCTCGGCCCGGGGCCGTCCTGGACGGCCGGAGCGGGCAGGTCGCCTGCGACCACTATCACCGGTATCCCGAGGACATCGCTCTGATGAAGGGCCTCGGCCTGGACGGGTACCGGTTCTCGATCGCCTGGCCCAGGATCCAGCCCGGCGGCACCGGCCCAGCCAACCCCGCCGGACTCGCCTTCTACGACCGGCTGGTGGACGCCTTGCTCGCCGCCGGCATTGCCCCGATGCCCACCCTCTTCCATTGGGACCTGCCCCAGGGCCTCGAAAGCCGCGGCGGCTGGCTCGACCGCGACACCGCGTACCGTTTCGCCGAATACACCGAGCTGGTGGTGGACCGGCTGGGCGACCGGGTGCCGGCATGGATCACGCTCAACGAGCCGTTCGTCCACATGGTCTACGGCTACGCGCTCGGCATTCACGCGCCCGGACGTGCCCTGATGCTCGATGCGTTGCCCGTAGCCCACCACCAGCTTCTCGGGCACGGGCTCGGGGCCGCCGTCCTGCGCGAGCGTGGTCGGGAGGTGCTCATCGCCAACAACCTCACACCGGTCTGGCCGGCGAGTTCCTCGGCAGCAGACCGGGCGGCCGCCGCCGCGTATGACGCCTTGCATAACCGGCTGTTCACCGATCCGCTGCTGTTGGGGCGCTACCCGGACCTGAGTGCGTACGGCGTCGGCGAGGACCTCGGCGGGAGCGTCCGTCCGGGCGACCTGAAGCTGATCGAGGGCCCGGGCCTGGACGGGCTCGGTGTCAACTACTACAACCCGACCCGCATCGCCGCTCCGACCGACCCCGGACTCCCCTTCGCCGAGGCCGAGATCGAAGGTGTCCCACGGACCGCCTTCGGCTGGCCCGTCGTTCCGGACGGCCTGCGTGAACTCCTCGTCGGCCTTCGGCAGCGCTATGGCGCCGCACTGCCGCCGATCACTGTCACCGAGAACGGCTGCTCCGTCACGGACGAACCCGGCCTCGACGGCGCCATCCACGACCGGTCACGGATCGACTTCGTGTCCGGCCACCTCGACGCCCTCGCTGCAGCGGTCACCCAGGGTGTGGATGTTCGTGGCTACTACGCCTGGTCTTTGATCGACAACTTCGAGTGGGCCCAGGGGTTCGAGCAGAGATTCGGTCTGGTGTATGTCGACTTCGAGACGCAGCGCCGCACGCCGAAGGCGTCGTACGGCTGGTACCGCGACCTGATCGCGGCCCACCGGGCCCGGTGGGCCTGAGACCGGCTCACCGAGGGGTCGAGGCACCGCGCGAGCGGGCGTGGCCGGGGCAGGGTTCGTCGTGGAGACCGCCGGCCGCCTGCTCGGACGCGTCCCGCCGTGGCCGCGCGATGCCGGGTGCGAGTCGCGGGGCCGGGGCCTGCGGCTCGCACCGGGCAGCTGCGGTCACTCCTCCTCGTCGGCCTCGCCGGCGGGTTCTTCGGGGGACCAGCGGAGCGTCACGTTGAAGTGGACGCCGGCGGTGCCGCCCGCCAGGATCACGCCGACGCTGCCGTCCAGCTTGACGCCGAACCCGACCTCGATCTCGTCAGGCCGGCGCGGCAGGGCACGGAACGCGTCGATCACGTCGGATGCCGTGTTGACCACGGTGTGCAGCGAGTCCCGCACCGTGGCGCCCGCTCGCTCCAGACTTCCCCGGCCGGCAGGCGCGACGCCTGCGCCGGTGCTCTCGCTCTCGACCACCACCATCCCGCCGGACGCGAGGGTGAATTCGGTACGTGTTGTCACTTGGCCTCCTGGCCTGGGGTTCAGGATGTGCAGACGGAGCTCTGCGTCGGCTGCGGATACGCGTCGGCCCGGACCTTGTCCAGCCCGGCGAGGATCGTCGGCAGTCGGGTCGGGTCGTTCAGGTAGTCGAGCACCGCGTGGTTGAACGCGGCCGCCATGGTGCTGGGCATGCTGTCCGAGGCGTCGAAGCAGAGGGTGGCGGACGAGGTCAGCAACTCGTCGATCCGGCGGGCGACGCTGCCGGTGGCGTGACCGGACGCCGACCGCGTGGTGACGGCGCGGTTGGCGGAGAAGGCCGACTCCGGCTGCAGGCTCGGCCAGATCTGCTGGGCCTGCGGGCTCGCGAGGAAGGCCATGAACCGCTCCGCCTCGGGCGAGTCGTGGAACATCGCGACGAGGTCTCCCGACACCTCGTACGCCGGCGTCGACGTCGTCCGGAACTCGGGGAACGGGACGAAGTCGTAGTCATTTCCCGGAAGGGGCTTGGTCGCTGCCGGGCCCGGGGTGATGGGAGCGCCGTGTTCGAGGTAGCAGCCGGGCGGTGCGGTGAAGAGCGGATAGGCCCCCTCGCCGTAGCCGGTCAGGAGCGCGGTCAGCGGGCCGCCATGGATCGAGCCCTGGGCGGTGAAGATCTGGCCCCACGCCTGCCAGGCCTCTCCGACCTGCGACGATGTCCAGCTGAGATTGCCGTCGACCCAGTCCGTGTAGATGTCGGCACCCGACTGGTGCAGCAGGATGTCCTCGATCCAGTCGGTGCCCGGCCACCCCGAGTTGGGCGGGTCGGCCAGGGCCAGGCACCAGGGCACCTCGCCCCGCTGGACTATCGACCGGCCGATGCCCACCAAGCCGGCCCAACTGTCGGGCGGCTGGGTGCCGAGTCGCTGGGGGGCGTACCAGATGAGGCTCTTGACGGACGCTTTGACCATGACGGCGTACGGATCGCCGTTCACGGCCTCCCCGGCGTGGGACCACGGGGGGCCGTAGTCGGACCTCAGTAGGTCGACGAGTTCGCGGCCGAGTTTCTCGTCCCGGAAGCGGTCCAGCCGGACCAGGTCGCCCTGCTGCGCGTAGGAGCGCAGCGCCCCGGGGTTCGCCATGACAGCCAGGTCCGGTGCCTCGCGCTTCTGGACGGCGGTCCGCAGCACCTGATCGAGCGCCCGGGTGGGGGAGGCGCGGACGGTGATGCCGGTCTCGACCTCGAAGGCCGTGAGCACCGCTTGGAAGGCGTTCATCTCGGCCTCGGCGGTCCAGGGTGTCATGATGACCAGGACGCGCCCGCCGGACGAGCCGCCGAGGCAGGAGGCGGACGCCGTCAGCAGGGTGAGGACCAGCAGGAGCCGGAGAGCTGCCTGGCGCTTCTGCCGCATCATTGGCCTCCGAACCGGTACTCGTCGATGCGCGGATTCAGCGCGAGGGCGGCCGTCGTGACGGCAGCCGAGGTCAGCAGCACGAGAAGCGCCAGGAGGACGGCGGAGTAGGCGTCCGCGTCGGTGACACCACGGGTGAACGCGGCCTCGGCCTCGGCCTGGCGGTGATCTGTCCGCCCCGCCTGGACGGTCGCGGGTCCGGACGTCTGCGGTGTCAGGTGGGTCCCGCAGGACCCGGCGTCCGGGCATGCCTGCGTGACGATGGCGGACAGGTCCCTGTCGGCCTGGGCGGCGGACCGGCTCGTCTGCTCCTGTGCCAGGGTGACGGCTTCGGCGAACGGACCGTCCAGGGCCGAGCGCAGGCGTCCGTCCGAGACATGGAGCGACAGACCGCACAACAGGGCCGTCGCGGTGAGGGCGAGCACGGCAGCCGTCAACCGGATGCTCAACCGACGCCGGAACCGGCGGCGCAGCACCGACTGTGTCCGCGCGAACAGCGCCAGCACCAGTGCGAACGGCACCAGGAACAGCAGATCTGCGGGGCCCGCCAGCCACACGGAGCTGCGTCGGTCGGTCAGCGCGGCGTTCTCGGCCGCCCGCAGCCGGTCCAGCGTGTTCGAGACCTCCCGGTACTGCAGGGTTGCGTACCACAGGGCCGGCAGGGCGCGGGTGAGCTCACCGGTCTGCTGGTAGTCGGCGGCGGCCTGTTCGAGCTCGGCGTTGTAGTTGACGACGAGCCCCTCGACGAGTTGCAGATCACTGGTGGCCGCCGGGCCCGCCACGTGGTCCCCGGCCAGTTCCGCCAGGTTCTGGTTGATCGCGGCGATGTCGTTCCGGTACTGGTCGCCGAGTCCGCCGAGGAGCACGGTGCCCTGCCGGAAGCCGTGCACCGCCACGCGTTGGGCATCCGCGAGCGCGCCGTACGCGGCCTCGGCCCGGAGTACCGAAGGGGCGGCCCGCTCGCCGACGGCGTCGGTTCCGGCGTGTGCCCGGCTGAACGCCACCAGGCACAGCGCCCCGGTCAGCAGGCTGCCCGCCACCAGCGCCCCGCGGAGGCGGCGCAGGGTGCGCGCGGTCGTGGAGGGCGCCGCCGGTTCGTCCGCCACCGGTTCGGGCGCCACCGCGCCGGGGGTCGTCATCCGCCCATCACCGGTGAGCTGTCGGTGAACTCGTAGTCGCATTCGAGGTTCTCGCAGTACCGGGCGCCGGCCACCGCGACCCGGCCGCACCTCGGGCAGTCGGGCCCCGGGGCCGACGGGCGCCCGGGCGCCGAACCGGCCCGCGTCGTCGGGTTGCGGGAGAGGCCGTACGAGGTGCTGGTGGCCGTGCCCATCATGGCCTGCAGGACGTAGTCCGGATCAAGCTCCGGTAGCAGGCTGACCACGCCGCGCACGGCATCCTCGACCCGGACGACCTTGCCCAGTCGCCGGAGCGCGTCCTCGTTGCGCAGCTCGGTGGCCAGCGCCACGGCCCGGCCCCAGGCGTCGCACGCCCCGGGGCGATCCCCCTGGCGGAACAGCGCCCCACCCCGCCATCTGAGGTCGTACAGCTCCTTCTCCCGCTCGTGGCGGCGCCGATCGGCCCCGAGGACGGTTTCCGGGGCCGGCTGGTCGAGCCAGCGCGCGCTGATCACCTCCACCGAGCTGACGGGCGTGGCGAGTTCGGTGCCGATCGTTCCGGTGACCACTTCGACGGAAGCCAGGGTCTCCGCGTCGGCGCCGACCGTCCGGTCGCCGGTCACGGCGAAGGTCGCGACATACCGGCGCGCCTCGCTGCTCCAGGGGCCGGTCGGATAGTCGGCCGCCGCCGTTCCGGCCAGCGGCAGGCGGTGGCCGACCAGGTCGGCCAGCGCCGGGTGGGCCTGTTCGAGGACCGACACCGACACTCCCGGTGCGCAGCGCACCCGCAGGGCCAGGTCGGACAGCGTCCGGCCCATGGCGGTGCGGATCAGCGCGCGGAAGTCGGGCGCCAGGTCGGCCAGGTCGGGCACCGCGTCCGCCGTGCCCTGGAGTTCCTCGGCGATCCGTCTCAGTTCGGCGGGCTCCCAGTCCGCGCCGATGCCGCGGGCGTCGCAGGTGAACACGGAACGGCAGTCGGCGAGCACGGTCTCCATCGACCGCGCCGACCGGTCCTGGTGCTCGTTGCGTCCATCGGTGAGCAGGAGCGCGTGGCAGATCAGGTCGCCGTGCGGTTCGAGCAGTTCACGGGCCTTGTCGAGCCAGGCGCCGATGACCGTGCCCTGGGCGCCGGGGGCGATCCGGTTGACGGCCTGCCTCGCCTCCGCACGGGTGACGGCGTTCGCCGGGGCGAGGAAGGACTCCCGAGGGTAGATCATGGTTGCCTGGTGGGTGCCGGCGACGACCGCGAAGCGGGTTCCCTCGCGCAGGGTGTCGATGGCGGCGCAACTCGCCTCCTTGGCCCGTTGGAGCTTGGTGCGTGGATCGCTCATCGATCCCGATTGGTCCAGCAGGATGACCTCGGCGAACCGCGCGTCGCCCGGCGGGCTCGCCCGCAGGTCGGCTGCGGTGCTCGCGGCCACGCTGAGGTAGACGTGCACCTCACGTTCGCCCAGGGAGCGGTACCTGTCGTAGCTGGCCTCCAGGGTGACTCTCGGTGCTTCGGTCATGTGCCGATTCCTCGTCCTCAGGGAAAGATTGACGGCGCGTCGAATACGGCCGGTTCATTGCGTGGTGACCGGCCTCACGGCGTTGGCCAGATCGACGAGAACGGTGTGGCGGTTCCCGTCCGGTGCCCCGTGGGCGAACGCCCGATATTCCTTCTCCAGTTCCAACCGGAGCCCGTGCTCCGTGACTTCGACTTCGACTTCGTCGTCGGAGGCGGTCCGGTCCGGTCGCGAGGTGCGCCGGCGGTCGAGCCTGGCCTCCAGGATCAGGGCGGCGAGCCGACGCCGCTCGGGTTCGTCCAACGGCAGTGTGGCCAGCACCCGTCGGGCTTCAGTGAGGTCCGCGCGGTCGGGCAGGCCCTCGGGGCCCGCGTCGAGCCGCCCTGTGTGAATCCGCAGCGCGGCGATCCGCGCCGCCCGGTGGTGCGGTGAGGTGTCGGGTATCTGCCTCAACGCCGAGACCGCACCGGCCCGGTCGCCGCGGCGGAGCCTCGTCCGGGCGTGGCCGAAGGCGGCGCTCTCGTGCCAGCTGTCGGTCCGCCACACCGACAGGTAGGCCGCCGCTGCGGCGTCGACCTCCTCGTCGGTCGCCGCTCGGTACTCGGCGCACAGTGCCAGCGCGAGCTGCGGTGCGAGCTCACCCGGCAGCATCTGGTGGCAGGAGGTGAACATCTTCTCCGCGCCGCCGAACTGCTGCTCGGCCAGGGCCATCAGCCCCTCGTGCCAGTTGAGCCGCCACCCGGGCCGCAGCAGGTCCCTCGCCCGGTCCAGCGCGGCGCGCGCCGCGCCGAGGTCGTCAAGCCGCAGGTGGAGCCGGCAGCGCAGCAACTCGACCTCGGGCGAGGAGGCACGGGCGGAGGTCGGGCCGGGATCGGCGTAGGGCGCGAGCTGGGAGAGGGCGACCGCCGGATCGGTGCTGACCGACGCCCTGAGGAACCCGGCGGCGGAGTCGCGGGCGTCGACCAGCGGCTCGGGCAGCCCGGCCGCTGCCGTGACCGGCGCGGGCGGCGCGGTGGAGAGCGGGCGGCAGCTGCCCTCGACCGCCGCCCGCAGCGCCGCGGTACTCGTCCACCGGTCGAGCGGCGGTACCGCCCCGAGCCCGGGGTCGATCAGCGTGGTGGAGCGGGCGAAGAGCAGTGACGGCGCAGTGTACTGGGTACTGTCCCGGGTGGAGACCAACTCGCGTAGTACACCGCTCAGTTGGCCTGCCATCTCGGCTGCCGAGGCGAAGCGCAGCTGTGGATCGACATGGGTGGCGCGACTGATGAGCCGGCGCAGCGAGGTGAAGCGGGCACGGTCCGGGTCGGCGGTGTACCAGCGGAAGAGCGACTCCAGGGTCCTGCCCACCGTGTGGAGGTCGGTGGCGACGGTGGGCCCGGTGACCATCAGCTCCGGGGCCATGTAGTCCTCCGAGTACGCCCCGCTGCCCACTGCCCCGGCCTCGCGCACCGCGCCGAGGTCGATCAGCTTGATCCGGGAGCCGTACACCATCAGGTTGCTCGGCTTCAGGTCGCAGAACAGGTAGTGGCTGTCGTGGAGGTACTGGAACGCCCGGAGCACGCGCAGGACGTAGCCGACGACCTGCTCGGTCTCCAGCAGGCCGAACAGTTCCGGGCGCTCCAGGGAGTAGCCGGGTACGTACTCCATCACGAGGTAGCCGTGGTAGCCGTGCCGGGACCCGCCCGCCGGCTCGTGTGTCACGAAGTCGTAGATGTCGACGATGTCGTCGTGTCTGAGCTCGATCAGGAACCGCTTCTCCTCGGCGGCCTCCTCGACCCGCGTGGGGTCCTCCGAGTCGATCAGGCCCTTGAGCGCCACCGGACGGTTGTTCAGGCGCTCGTCGTAGGCGAGGTAGACCCAGCCGAAGCCGCCGTGTCCGATGCAGCCCTCGACCCGGTAGCGGTCCGACAGCAGGTCGCCCCGGCTGAGTCTCGGCACGAACGAGTAAGCCGTCCCGTCGTACGGGCAGCGCCCCTCCAACAGGCTCGACTGGCCGTCGAGACCCGTGCCCACGGGGCGGCGGCAGGCGGGATCGGGGCAGAGCCTGCGCTCCTCCGGGATTCGCGGAGCGGCTCTGACCGCTCGGGTCGGCTCCGGTCCGGCGATCGTCGGCAGCGTGACGAGGCCCAGTCCCCACCAGGGGCCGTCGCCGAACGGGCGCGGCGGCGGTCCGAGCTCCGCGGGGCGCGCGGACGGCACCGCGCCGCGTTTCGTGCTCACCGGCACCGCGCCGCGTTTCGTGCTCACCGGCACCGACCGCCCCGGGGCGCGCTCCCCGGCCGGCGACCGGCCGCCGCCCGTCGGCGCGGCCACCAGCGGCGGAACCAGGCAGCGCCGGCAGTAGCCGGTCGCGTCGAGTTCGCCACCGCAGCCAGGACGGTTGCACTGGTTCATGACTGCCTCCCGTCGATCTCGCGCCGAACGGCCCGGTGGTACTCCTCGACCCGGAGCTCGGCGAGCGGTAGGTCGCATCCACCGCTGTAGAGCAGCCGCCGGGCCGCCTCGTACGACTCGCCCAGTTCCTCGATCAGGCCGCGCGCCGCGGCCTCCGAGCGGTACGCGTCCAGCCGCCCCCGGGCCCGGTTCCGCCGGGTCAGCAGGGCCGTGCACTCGGCGTTCAGTCGCCGGGCCCGCACCAGCGACCGGGCGGCGGCCTCCTCGCAGGTGTCGAGTTCCCCCAGCAGCCATCCCCGGAGGGCGGATCCGGCGGCGGCCGAGCCGGTGTCCCGCAGCACCCGCAGGCGAACCGCGAGCGCGGCGGCGCCGGCGACCTGCGGCGGCGGCGCGCCGAGGATCCGCGGCGCGACGTAGTCACGGCACGCCCGGGCGTCGCGCTCGGCCGTCTCGACCTCCTCGACCAACCGGTCGAGCCGCCCGAGTCGGCTGCCGAACTGCGTCTCTGCGTCGTGCCGGCCGCTCGGCGCGGCGAGCGGGGCGAACGGGGCGAAGGCGGCGGGCTGCCCGAGGCTCGCCGCGACCGCACTGCGGACATAGCGCGGAGGGGCGCCGTGGTAGGCGAGCAGCAGGCGCACGCCGATGCTCGACGCCCGCGCGGCGATCGGTTCGAGCAGCCGGTAGTGCAGTTCGCCGGGGTTGGCCGCCAGATCGACCGCGTTCACCACGACCACGATCGGCGAGCCCAACTCCTCCAACTGGTGGGAGAGATCGTCGGTGACGCGGTCGGTCAGCAGGCTCAGACTCTCCGCGAGCTGCTGGGCGACCTGCTCCGTCGTCCGCCCGGTCGCGTCGACGGCGGCGTCCACCTCGCCCAGCTGTGGCACGGTGCCGGGCGGGGCGCCGCTGACGGCTTCGTCGGGGGCCGCCCGACGGTAGCCCGGCACCGTCAGGCCCACCAGGCGGGACGTCAGCGCGACCGCGCCGCCACCGCCGATCGCGCAGACCCCGCCCGGCCCGTCGGATGCCAGCCAGCCGACCAGGTGCCGGGTCAGCGCGAGCTGCACCGGGTCGTCCAGGATCTCCGGGACCTGCGGCGACGGCCAGTTGCCCGGCAGTACCTGGGAGGGCCGGCTCTTCAGATGCCCGTCGAGCACCGGGCTCGCGTACTTGTACAGGGTCCGGACCGCGATCATCCAGCTGCTCTCGGCGAGCGGCGCCCGGACGACCGCGATCACGCCGAGGATCTCACCGTCCGCGGCGAGTGCCGCGGCACCGCTGAACCCGCGGTCGACGCGCTGCTCCAGGACTGCGTCGAGTTGTACCCGCTCCCCGGTGAAGTCGTACGAGGCGATCCTCGCGTTGACCAGCTGGCCGTTGTCGGTACCCGCCGGAAAGCCGAAGATCCGCACGATCTCGTCGTGCTGCCAGGTCCGCCGGATCCTCGCGCGCGGCGCGCCCGGCACCACGGACCGCAGGGCGAGGATCGCCACATCCCCGCGCTGGCCCGGCAGCGGCGGCTGCCAGCAGCTCTCGACAACGGTCGCCGGATAGGCGTCGTCGGGACGTCCGGCGATCCGGACCCGGACCTCGCGATCGGCTTCACGCCCGGCGTCGATGGCCTCCTCGACCACATGCGCACACGTCAGCACGTACTCGCCGTCGAGCATCGTCCCGGCACCGTGCACGCGCCCCTGGGTGTCCTCGATGCGCGCCAGCCAAGGATCTTCCCGCCCCATGGCGAAAACGCTACGCCAGAAAGGATCTGACAGGTAGTCATCTCACATGATCGGATCAGGTTGTGAACACCGATCCCGGGCGGAGGCTGCTGTCGGCCAGGGTCGTCGAGTGCCGAACGTGTGAGACCCGGATGCCCGATCGGGATCGGGTGCCGTACGGCTCGCAGCTGCCCTCGCCGAAGTTCGCGCAGTGGCACCACATTCGGTTCAAGCACCGCCGCGCGGCCGAGGGTCGGCACCGGGGAGCCGAGGACCGCGATCACCACGTCTGCCGGAGGCGACGCCACCGGTCGAGGCGGACGGTGGACGTCCCGGCTGCACGGGAGCGCGGGCCAGGCCACCACCCAGCCGGGGCGCGGAGGCGCGGGGCCGGACTCAGCCGGGGCGGCGACGGGTGAACTCCGCGATCTGGCTGCGTCGCAGGGCGTCGAACTTGAGGTCCTCGCGGCCTGGGTCGGGGAGGATGGCGTTGGGCCAGACCAGCGCCAGCTCGTAGCCGAAGTCGGCGAGCCAGTCGAGCCGTTCGGCGAGGACGGAGTACGGTGCCTGGCTCTTCCGGGACTGCTGGAGAACCGGCCAGAGGTTCTGGGTGCGGCGCATCGGCCCGATCTGTTCGAGGACGACTCGGTCGCGGCGGGCGGCGGCGTCCCGCTGAATGGCGTCCAGCTCACCGCTGGTGATGCAGCCGAACTCGCCGAGGAACGGACGTGGGCCGCTCAGGCCGGAGAGGACCGGCAGGGCGTCCAGCCCCGGGAAGGAGGCGTAGTAGTGGAACTGCGGGCGGGTCACCTTGACGCTGCTGAACACATCGGTGATGTCCCGGTAGTAGCGGTGCCCGACGGTGGACGGCAGGCCGGCCGCCTCCACGGCGGCGACGCAGTCCTTCATGAGTGCGGTGAGTGCGTCCTGCCGGACGGCCGGGCCGAAGAGGTCGCCCGTGAGCGGGCTGACGCACCAGTAGGGCTCGTTGACGACATCCACGGCGTGGATGACCTTGCGGTGCTTCGCGATCGCCGCGACCAGCGGTTTGATCGTGCCGTTGACGAACGTCGCCCGGTAGTTCGGGTCCTCGGCGACGGCCCGCCGGCCGCGGCCGTAGTTGAGGTCGGTGGGGGTGGGTGCCCCGGGGCCGAAATGCTGCAGTGACCGGGCCTCCGGACCGTCGAAGAAGCTGTAGTCGAGGAGGACCGGCACCATCCGCATGCCGGCCTTCTCGAACTTCACCAGAAGCTCCTCCACGTCGTCGAGGAACTTCTGGTGAATCCGGTGCGGCGGTTCGAACCGCCAGCGGTTGGCCTCGCGGAGGGCGGTGACGCAGGAGACGGTGCCGTCGTAGTTGACGCCGTGTGCCAGCAGCCACATCCGTACCACGGTGACGCCGAGGCCGCGCAGCGTGGCCAGGTTCCGGTCCAGGTCGGAGCCGGCCCCCTGCCACGGATGTGGCTTGCCCCTCTCGTGGATGTTGGGCCCGACGGTGATCGGGTCATTGCGCATCCAGGGGTAGTTGACCCCGACTTCCATGACGGCCTCCGTCCGCTCAACTCATCTGCGGGAGATTGGTGTTGAGTTGGATGTCGGTCCCGGAGGAGGGGGTGTACTCGTTCCACTCGGCGATCAGCTCGCCCTTCTCCCCTGGCTGTACGACGGGAAACGGCGTGCCGGTGCCGTCGTGCCGGTGCCGCAGCCGGTCGACCGTGAGCCGGCCAGGGTCGGGAACCGCCACGACCGTGCAGCTCTCCTGGAGGTCGCGGTGGCGGGTGGAGTCGATCACGACGAGCGCGCCGGGGGTGAAGCCCCGGCTGGAGGCGACCGGGATGGTCACCGGCAGTCCGGGATTGACCGGATTGGGCCCGACGACGGCCGCGCACTCGGTGCTCACGGTGTCCTCGATCCGCACGGCGCCACGGCCCGGGTTGGCCGGCGGGATGCCGGGGTAGTAGCGGTCGTCGTAGGCGGCGATCTCCTGGGCGATGGTCAGGTACGGGTGGTCGGACGGAATGTCGGCGTCCTTGAAGCCGCCCTCGCAGAAACGCACCCAGGCGTCCTCCCAGCCCTTGCGGATGGTCAGCACGATGCGCGCGCCGCCGGCCCGCAGGAAGGCCTGCCGGGTGGGGTCGGGGTGGCGGATGTTGCGGATGAAGTTCCAGGAGTCGGGGGCGTCCCAGAAGTAGGAGTAGAGGAAGGTCACCACGTTCTCCCACTCCACGGCCTGGTTGACGAACCGGACGAGGTCCTCGTGGCGCTTCAGGTTGGCCCAGGCGCCGTCCGGAGGGTTGAGCGCGCCCGGTTCGAAACCGGCGCCGTGCGCGGTGTCCACGCCCGCCGAGCGGAGTGCCTGCACCGCGCCGGGAGCCATGAACTCGTACTCGGTGCCCAGGAGATGGCGGAGTACGCACTTCATGATCTCGTCGCTCTCCTCACGCCGCAGGGTGAGGGTGTCGACCCCGGCGAGGCGGTCCTCCAGGGAGGCGATCCGGTTGGCGATGTCCTGCTGTTCGGCGAGGTACCTGGTCTGCGCGGCGTCGTGCAGCATGGTCCACACCTGCGACTGCCAGCGCGAGAACAACTCGGGCGTCCGGGCGGTCGTGATCTTCAGGCCCACCCAGGCGGGCCCGACGTCATGGAGGAAGATCAGCACGTTCTGCTCGCCGGTGCGGCCCTTGAAGGCGTTGTACGGCGGGTCGCTGAGCACCACGGCATCGTGCAGTGGCACGCCGGAGTCCTTCTCGAAGCCACTGCCCTCCACGCCGTAGTGCATCCGCGGGTTGTCGTCGAGCATGCCGAGGTGGAACTCGGCCGTCACGGCGGAGACGGCGTAGCCGTCCTCGATGCGAAAGCGCATCGGGTAGAAGTGCCAGCCGCCACCGGCCGGCACGGTGTCGTTGGGGAATACCTCCTTGGTGGCCTCGGGCGGATCGGGCACCTGCACGCCGTACAGATCGCCGAGGTAGCGGTAGTGCTTGCGATTCGGCGGAAGTCCGGGCGCCTGGTCCGCCGGGCGCACGTCGTCGGTGATGTCGTCGTGCGGGAGGGTGAAGACGAAGGGGCCGAGGGCGGCCCGCAGCGCGGCCAGCTCGACGTAGTCCTTGCGGATCGCGGCAGAGGGCTCCGGGACCACGATGTCGTAGGCCGCCCGCAGGCCGTACCGGTAGAGCCGGACCCGCCAGGTGCGCAGCAGGCTGAAGTAGTCGATCCGGACGGCCTGCGTCTGGCTCGGGTTCTTCAGCGTCCGGGTGGTGGTCTCCTCGGTGCCGGTGACGGTCAGCGTGGAGATGGTGACCTTGTGCTCCTGCTTGGCCCGCGAGGACGCCTTCTGGGTCAGCCCGGAGGCGTGCTTGCGGCTCTCCGACGCGGAGGTGGAGGAGCTGTCCTGGGCGGTGAACCCGGACGAGGCCGAGCCGTTGATCACCGGAATGCCGCCGGACACGGTACCGGTGATGTTGAACTGGTTGGAGTGTTGCTGCTGGCTGGCGGTGGACTGGGAGAGCTCGGTGTTGTCGGTGACTCCCGTCTCGCTGTAGCTCTCCAGCGAGTCCGTCACGATGGAGGTGAACTCCCGGGAGGTGACCGACCACTCCTTGTGGGTGACGGCCGTCTCCTCCAGCGGGGCCAGCGGGACGGTGGCGATCAGCTCACCGCGCTGGATGCCCGCCGGCGCCATCTCCAGACGCTCCAGGTTGAGCATGCTCAGCCGGCTGGAGCGGGTGTTGAACACCAGGTTCTGGACGGCGACGACGGCACGGTCGGCGTGTGCGTCCCCGGCCTGCACGCCGCTCCCGGCGCGGCGCAGTCGTGCGACCGCGAGGCCGAACGCGACGAGTTCGTCGACCGGCACCCCGGCGAACGGCGCCGGGCCCGGGGGTTCCGCCGTGCCCTCCTCGTAGCCGGCGAGAAGTCGGGTGAGCGGAGCTCCGGCCCCGTGGCCGGCGGCCCGCGCGGCGGCCTCCACCTCGCCCGGGCGCAGCGCCAGTTGGTAGGCGAAGCTGTGCTTGAGCAGCGCCTGGCCACCGGACGGCGGCGTGATGTCCAACGCCACCAGGGTGGCCTTGGGTATGTGCCGTGCGGCCGACGCCAGCACGGGCGAGGAGTCTGCCGGGGGAGTCGGGGGAGCGGCGGGGGCCGGGACGGCAAGCGCCGCTTCCGGAGCGGCGGACGGCAGGTGGCCGGTGGTCGCGGCGGGCTCGGGTGCGTGATCGGACATGGTCGTCCTCCCGGACGCGTCGATCTGGCGAGCAGTCAGGAATCAGGCATGTCAAGCCTAGGAACCCCGCCCCCGCGATGGCCAGACCCGACGTCCACTGTCACCTCAACGAGTGACACCATCACGGCGCATCGCAGCCCCGGCCCGTCGGCCGGTCCTCCTGTCGGGTGCCGCACGGCAGCGGTGCTCGTCACCCCCGGTCCGGCTTCCTCCGTGTCTCAACTGCACCGGAAACAAGGGAGGGTCGAGCCGCGGCAGTCGCGAACGATGTCGACTGCCGCGCAGGCGGAAGCGGTGGTGCGGGAACGGTGGTGCGGAGCCGGGTCGCCGCGCGGCGGAGCCGATACGGGCCGCAGGCGCGGTCGAATCGGACGCGGCTGCCGGGGCGGGCGCCATGTGCGACGAGGCCCCGGGGTTCGCCCCGCAGGTCGAGCAGCCCGAGCTCTACGTGAACCTCCTGGTCGCCAGGGTGAGGAACCGGCAGCTCACCGTGGAGACTCTCGTCGCCGACGCCGACGCCGACGCCGACGCCGACGCCGGGGCCGGAACCGCCCCGGCAGGGCGCGAAGCGCTACCGGGTGCCGTCGGCGGGTGTCTGCAGCCTCGCCCGGTAGGCGCGCTTCTTGACGAGCGCGCCGCAGGTCTTCATCGAGCACCAGCGGCGGGCACCCGCGCGCGAGGTGTCGACGAAGGGGACACCGCAGTCGGGGTTCCCGCAGATGCGGACGCGTGTGCGGTGCTCCGACGCGCAGAGGGCGATCAGATCCCGGGCGACCGTCGATAGCACCGCCGCGACCGTGTCGCCGTGCCAGCGCACGGTGGTCGCGTCGGGGGCGAGTTCGGGCGTCGAGGGGGGTTCGGCGGCGGCGCGGTTGACGAGCGCGACGTCCTCGGGCGAGGGCGGCGCGGAGTCCGCCAGGGCGAGGCCGGTCCGCTGGATCGCCTCACGCAACCGCCTGGCGCGGCCGAGGTCGGCCTCGGTGCAGGGCGGCGCCGCGGTCGTGCAGTCGCTCTCGACGGCCCAGCGGCTCAAGTCCTCGGGCCGGGCCAGCCGTTCGAAGGGCGCGTCCGCGCCGCGGTCGGCCAGGGTGCCCGCGAAGGCGAAGCACAGTCGCGCGTCGTCGAAGCGGAAGTCGGCCTTGGCGCGCTGGCGCCCCTCGCGGCTGCCGTCCTTGTCGTCCCTGTCGTCCATGTCCACCACTTTAAGTGGTTGACACGATTCCGGGCAAGCGGCTAGCTTTCAAGTCCACCACTTAAACCGGTGGACTTTGGGCGGGTTGCTCGCCGCTCCCGCCACCCCCCCCGCAGCACGAGGAGGCCGCGCCATGCGCGCCGCAGTCATCGAGGAACTCCACAAGCCGCTCGTCATCCGCGACGTGCCGGAACCCGCCTGCCCGCCGGACGGCGCGATCGTGCGCGTCGGGGCGAACGGGATCTGCCGGACCGACTGGGCCCTGTGGGCGGGGGAGTTCTGGACGGGCGGACCGCGTGTCGAGGCCCCGTTCGTCCTCGGCCACGAGTTCGCCGGCACCGTCGTGGAGGTCGGCCGCGAGGTGCGGGGGTGGAAGGAGGGAGACCGCGTCATCTTCCCGATGAACCCCGGCGAGGGCGCCTGCGAGATGTGTCGCAGCGGCAACCAGCACGTCTGCGAGCACGTGGACTCGCTCGTACCGGGGGTCTCCTACTGGGGCGCCTTCGCCGAGTACGTCATGGTCCGCTTCGCCGACGTCAACCTGGTCGAAGTACCGGAGGGCGTCGACTTCGTCGACGTCGCCGCGCTGGCCTGCCGCTACATGACCGCCTTCCACGGCGTCGTCGACCAGGCGCGGGTCCGCGGCGGCGAGTGGGTCGCGGTGTACGGCGCCGGGGGCGGTATGGGACTGTCGACGGTCGAGATCGCCGCGGCGACGGGCGCCAACGTCATCGCGATCGACATCACGGAAGACAAGCTGGACGCCGCACGCGCACTCGGCGCCGTCCACACCGTCAACGCGGCGACCGACGACCCCGCCGAAGCGGTGAAGACCCTCACCGGCGGCGGTGCGCACGTGTCGGTCGACGCGGTGGGAATCGCCGCCGCCTGCCGCAACTCCGTCCTCTCCCTGCGCACCCGGGGCCGCCACCTCCAGCTCGGTCACACCACCGCTGCGGAACAGGGGGACGTCGCGCTGCCGGTCGACGTCATGATGGTCAAGGAACTGGAGTTCCTGAGCGCCTTCGGCATGCAGGGCCAGCGCTTCGGCACGATGCTGAACATGATCGCCGCCGGCCGCCTCGCCCCCGGCCGCATCGTCTCGCGCACCGTCGGCCTCCACGAGGCGAGCGAGGTCCTGGAGTCCCTGGAGACCTACGGACCCACCGGTGTGGTCGTCATCGACTCGTTCCGCCCCTGAAATCCTCTCCCGAAAGCAGGAACGGCCATGCCCGCATCCCGTCAACTGATGGACCAGGAACTGAGCCTGGCCCTCGACGCGGTCCCCATGACCCCCAACGGCGCGTTCGACCTGACGGACCTCGTCGCAACGCGCGCGGCGTTCCGCGCCCAGGCCGAGGCCGCCGCCGACGCCCGGCCCGGCGACCCGTCGGTCACCGTCGAGACGCACCTCGCGAGCCGGACGGACGGCCCCGACGTACCGATCCGCCTTCTGCGCCCCACCGGAGCGTCCGGACCTCTGCCGGTCCTGCTCTGGTTCCACGGCGGCGGACAGGTGCTCGGCTTCGCCGCCCAGGACGACCCGTGGCTCACCCGGCTGGGCGCGAGCGTCGGCTGCGCCGTCGCCGTGGTCGACTACCGGCTCGCCCCCGAGACACTCGCCCCCGGCGCCGCCGAGGACGGCTTCACCGCCTACCAGTGGCTCGGCCGCGAGGCGGACGCCCTGGGCCTGGACAGCGCCCGCATCGGCATCGCGGGCCAGAGCGGCGGCGGAGGCGTCGCGGCGGCCACGACCCTCCTGATCCGCGACCGCGGCGGCGTGACACCCCTGTTCCAGTCACTCACCTATCCCATGCTCGACGACCGCAACCGCACCGCGTCGAGCCACGAGATCACCGACATCGGCATCTGGGACCGCTCGACCAACGTGCTCGCCTGGCAGGCGATCCTGGGCGACCGCGCCGGCACCGACGACGTCTGCCCCTACTCCGCCCCCGCGCGCACCACCGACCTCGGCGCCCTGCCACCCACCTTCATCACCGTCGGCGACCTCGACTGCTTCCGCGACGAGGACCTCGACTACGCGGCCCGCCTGCGGGCCCACGGCGTCCCGGTCGAACTCCACCTCTACCCCGGCGCCTACCACGCCTTCGACCTCATCGCCCCGCACTCCCGACTCGCCACCGCCTTCCACCAGACCTGGTCGAACTACCTCACCCGCCAGTTCCACGCCTCCCCCTCCCTCGTCTGACACCACGCCGCCGCGGTCCGCGGTGCGGTCCGCCGGCCATTTCCGGGGGCACGGGTTCGCGCGGGACGCCCGGCCGGTGCCTTCCGGCCGGGCGTCCCGCCGGTCTCCCCGTGCCGGTCCGACGGCCGCGGCACCGGACACTGGGCCCCGCGCGAGGCGGGCCGAGCGACGCCTCCGGACAGGACGGTGGGCGGAGTAGGGGCACACCCGTGCGGCCTGCGCGGGGCGATTTGTTTCGGGAGCGGAATGGGAGTACGTTCTCCCAGTCGCTCGACAGGGAGCACCGGACACGCATCGGCGTGGACGGTCCCGGGGCGGCCAATCCTTCGGAACACCACTTCCCGGTTCGGCCTGGTTCGTGCCTGCCATGTGCAGGCCTGCCTGGGTGGGTATTCGGCGTGCGCGCTTTCGGGGATTGCGGCCGGGTTCGCTTTTCGGAGCGGGGGTCGGCTAGAGTTCGAAACGTCGGACGGGGCGTCAAGCCGCAGAAGACGCCAGCGAGTTGGACGAAGGAAGCGCCGGAAGCGGAGCGGAAAGCGTCTGATAAGCTGAAAGTACGAAAGCGAGTCAGGTGAGTGAAGCTCCGGAAAACGGAGCGGAAAACGTCTGGTAAGCTGGAAACACGAAAGAACGAA
>NZ_JAQYWW010001205.1:0-445 GCF_036322525.1 Streptomyces sp. BE20
CCGGACGGCCCCGCGCTGCTCCGCCGCGCCAAGCTGTTCCTGGACGCCGTCCCGCCGGCCACCCTCGGCGCGGCGGTGAGCGGCGGGCTGCTGGTGGGCCGGCTCGGGATGACCGACGCGAAGGGCAACCCGCTCTGCGGGGCGGTCCGCCCGCCGGTGATCGCCTGGTCGGCCGGGGGCGGCGGGGCGGCGGCAATTAGGAGGGGCCCCCCGCACCCGCGGGGGCCGCCGGGAAGGCGCGGGCCCCGGGGGGGTGCGGTGGAGCGGCCAACTGGTTGGTGTCGGTGGGGCCCGCCGCACCGGCGGCGCCCTCCTGCATGCCGCCGGCCCGCCGCCCCCGGCCGACCAGGCGATCACCGGCGGGCGGCCCGCCCCGCACAGCGGGTGGCCCTTCGCGTCGGTCAGCCCGAGCCGGCCCCCCAGCAGCCCGCCGCGCACCGCCGCG
>NZ_JAQYWW010001206.1:0-1384 GCF_036322525.1 Streptomyces sp. BE20
CCCGCGCTGCTGGTGATCCTGGGCTTCACGTTCTACCCGATGGTCCAGTCGATGCTCCTGAGCACCGACCACTGGAACCTGCTGGGCCCGCGCACCTTCGTCGGCGCGGAGAACTACCGGACCATCCTCGGCGCCGGCACCTTCCGCACCAGCATCGTCAACACGCTGGTGTTCACCGCGATCACCATCGTCGGCACCTACGTGCTGGCGCTGGCCACCGCGACGGCCGCCAACCGTGAACTCGCCTCCGCCCGCCTCGTCCGCACGGTGACCGTGCTGCCCGCCGTCATCCCGATGGTGGTCGCCGGCCTCGTCTGGAAGTGGCTGTACGAGCCCGACCACGGACTGATCAACACGCTGATCGGCCTGTTCGGCGTCGACGGCGCCCGCTGGCTCTTCGACAACGACCTCGCCCTGCCCGCCGTCGCCGTCGTCAGCATCTGGAAGGAGTTCGGCATCTACGCGCTGATCCTCCTCGGCGGACTCCAGCGCATCCCGGACGAGATCTACGAGGCCGCCACCATCGACCGCGCCGGCCCCTGGCGACAGTTCCGCTCGATCACCCTGCCGATGCTCAAGCCGGCCACCGCCGCCGTCTTCCTCCTGCTCCTGTTCAACTCCTTCAAGGTGTTCGACCAGGTGTGGGTGATGACCGAAGGCGGTCCGGGAACCGCGACGCTGACCGTCGTCACGTTCATCTACACCCGCCTGCTGACCGACGTGGGCGTCGCCTCCGCCGCCTCGGTGGTCCTGTTCGTGATCCTCCTGACGATCACCCTCGTCCGGCTGAAGCTGACCTCCCGGGAGGAGTCGTGAGCAAGTCCCCGAAGCGTCTCGCCCCGACGCTGTGGCTGACCGTCGCCGGCGTCTTCGCCGGACTCCCGGTGCTCTGGATGCTGCTGACCTCCTTCCAGCCCCTGGAGGAACTGGTCGGCAACGGGCGGCACCTGATCCCCGGGAGCCTGACCCTGGGCGCCTACCGGGAGGTCCTCTCGGCCTTCCCGTTCGGCCAGTGGTTCGTCAACTCCGTACTGGTGGCCGGCGCCGTCGTGGCCGGCAACCTGGTGTTCGACACCCTCGCCGCCTACGGCCTGGCCCGGATCCCCTTCCGCGGCCGGCAGGCCGTCCTCACCCTGATCCTCGCGACGCTGATGATCCCCACCCAGGTCATCCTCGTCCCGCTGTACCTGGTGATGCGCGACCTCGGCTGGATCGACACCTACTGGGCGCTGATCATCCCCTTCCTGGCCAGCCCCACCGGCATCTTCCTGCTGCGCCAGCACTTCGTGACGCTGCCCGTCCAGCTCGACGAGGCCGCCGCCATCGACGGCGCCGGCCGGCTGCGCACCCTGGTGAGCATCCTGCTCCCCAACTCCTGGGCGGC
>NZ_JAQYWW010001207.1:0-331 GCF_036322525.1 Streptomyces sp. BE20
CCCCCGCCCCCCCCCCCCCCCCCCACCCCCCCCCCCCCCCGTGGTTATTGATACGGCCACCACCGAGCTCTACACTGCATTGCCTGGACCGGCTCCGCCCCGGCCCCCCCGAGGTGCCCAGCTCTGCTCGTTCAAGAGCGGCCGAGCACGCGGCGGGACGCCAGGCGCATTGTGACAGGGGGGAGGCCGTCGGGTGGTTGATGGGCGGGGGGGGGGGGGGGGGGGGCGCGGGCCGGGGGGGGGGACCCGGCCCCGCGACGAACACAAACCAACCCCAAGACCCCCCAAAACACAACCACAAACAAACACAAAAACCCACACACCAACCCCC
>NZ_JAQYWW010001208.1:0-326 GCF_036322525.1 Streptomyces sp. BE20
AGGAGGATGCCGGCGAGGGCGGCGACGGTGCCGATGAGGGCGTAGACGGCGATGAGGTATTTGTTGATGTTGATGCCGGCGAGGCGGGCGGCGGTGTCGTTGCCGCCGATGGCGTAGAGGTTGCGGCCGATGTCGGTGTATTTGAGGAGGATGTGGACGGCGGCGGCGGTGAGGATGAGGATCCAGACCATGACGGGGAGGCCGGCGATCTTGCCGCGGCCGAGGAAGATGAAGATGTCGTTGTTGAGGACGTAGCCCTGGGCGCGGCCGTTGGAGAGGAGTTGGGCGAGGCCCTTGTAGGCGGCGAGGCCGGCGAGGGTGGCGAT
>NZ_JAQYWW010001209.1:0-405 GCF_036322525.1 Streptomyces sp. BE20
CCGTATGGTCCGCTGGATGCGCGCGCCGGGCGAGACCTACGCGGCGTGGTCCCTGATGCTGCTGGAGGGGGTGCGGAGCCTGGACGTGGCGGTCGAGGAGGTCCGCTTGGAAAAGGGCGAGAACGCCGTGGATAAGGAGGGGCGCACTCCCGGCGCTCGTCGGGAGAGGGCGGAGAACCGGTCTTCATCGCGGTGCCTCAGTTTAGGGCGCCAGAGCAGCGGCTGCTCGTCGTCTGGGGCCCGGCAGGTGCAGACGGGCAAGGAGACCGCCATCGCGGGCGGCCCCGGCGGCACCGACGGGGCCGGAGCGGTCGCGGGCGCGGCCGCCGCGGGGACACCGGCGCAGCCGGGCCTCCCGGCCCGCCCGGAACGGCGCACCAGCGACCTGACGACGGAGGAGGACAC
>NZ_JAQYWW010001210.1:0-357 GCF_036322525.1 Streptomyces sp. BE20
GCAGGCGCGGGGAGCAGAGCTCAGGGACCAGGAGCCGCAGCTGTGACTTGGGAACAGCCCCGCAGGCGCGGGGAGCAGAAACCTCACGGAGAGCGGAAGCTGGGCGGGCGAGGAACGGCGGAGCAGGGGCGTGGGGGATCGGGTGTCGGGGGGCCCCGGGGAACAGCCCCGCAGGCGCGGGGAGCAGTCGAACACACCGGCCAGGTTGCGGACCTGCACGGGACCAGCCCCGCAGGCGCGGGGAGCAGAAACATAACGCCACGTCGGAGGGCTGCACTGGGGGAACAGCCCCGCAGGCGCGGGGAGCAGTCAGCTCCCTGCTGCGTTGCGCTTGGCGATCTGGGAACAGCCCCGCAG
>NZ_JAQYWW010001211.1:0-389 GCF_036322525.1 Streptomyces sp. BE20
CCCGCCGGTCTTACGCTCGCCCGCCGCCCCTCCGGGCTGCCCGCCCCCCCCCCCCCCACGCCCCCCGCCCGCCCCCCCGGCCCCCACCCCCCCACCCACCCCCCCCCCCCTGACCCCCCCCCCCCACCCCCCCCCCCCAACACAAAAACCCCCCCAACAAAAAAAAAAAAAAAAAAAAAAAAAAAAACAACAAAAAACAAAACAAAAAAAAAAACACCACCCCAACCCCAAAAACAAAAAAAGATAAGAAAAAAAAAAAAAAACCCAAAAACAAAACAAAAAAAAAAACACCACCCCAACCACCCAACCCCCACCCCACCCACAAAAACCACAACAAACAAAAACAACCACCAAAAAACAAACAAACAACCAAACCCACAAACACCCCC
>NZ_JAQYWW010001212.1:0-330 GCF_036322525.1 Streptomyces sp. BE20
GCGCGCTGTGTTCTTGCTCAGTGGGGGTGTTTGTTTGTGTGTCTTTGGGTCGCCCGCCGCGGGGGTGTTGCTGGTGTGGGGGGGGGGGGGGGTGGGGGGGGCGCGGGGGCGGCCGCGCTCCCGCGCCGGGGCCCCCGGCCCCCCCCCCCCGCCCGGGGGGGGGCCCCAGGGCGCCCCCGCGGCCCCCCCCCCTCCCCCCCGCCCCGCCGGGGGGCCCGGCCGGCGGCCCCCCCGCCCCGCCCCCCCCCCCCCCCCCAGGTTGCACGAAACACACCAACCAAAACAAAACAACCCCCCCCCAACCAGCACCCCCCCCCAAAACACACCCCC
>NZ_JAQYWW010001213.1:0-317 GCF_036322525.1 Streptomyces sp. BE20
TCGACGTCGACGACGTCGCCACCAAGGTCATCCCCGACGATCGGTGGATCATGCTGCCGCCCAACCGGGAGAAGTGGGGCCAGACCCTGTTCGGCGTCTCCGTCTAAGCCTTGGTCCTCGCGCGGGGTACCAACCCCGAGATCACGCGTGAGGACGCGCTCGGCATCATCCTCACCCGCGGCGCGCAGGACGACCCGGTCCAGATCTCGACCAAGGGCAGCGCGGTGGCGATGCCGGTCCTCCACCCTCCGGACTGCCACATCGTGGCCAAGGGCCTGTGATGGCCAGCACGCGGCTCGCCGCCGCCGTCCACCTCA
>NZ_JAQYWW010001214.1:0-38574 GCF_036322525.1 Streptomyces sp. BE20
GCATCAGCGTCCTGTTCGCCATGCTCCGCGACGGCACCCTCTACGAATCCCGAACCCCAGCCGCCACCCCCGCCGCATGACCACCCCCAACAGCACCAAAACCGGCACCACATCCTTGACGAAGGACATAGAGGCACCCCCCGCAGGGCCGGGGGAGCGGGGGAGCTCGGTGGTCTGCTGCGGTGCGCCCGGAAAACGCCTTGCCGCCGGGAACGGTCGAGGACGATCCTCGGGCATGGACCTTCCCCTGCGGGTGATCGAACTGGACACCGAGCTGACGCTCCGCCGCTTCGAGGGCGAGGCGGACCTCCCGGAGTACTTCCGGGTCATCGAGGAGTCGCTGGAGCATCTGCGGCCGTGGATGTCCTGGATCGCCGACCACAGCCGGGAACGGACCGCCGAGTTCCTGGCGGCCCGCCCGGAGCGCTGGGAGAGCGGGACGGACTTCACGTACGCGGTCGTGCTGGACGGGGTGATCGTCGGTGCCTGCGGGCTCTTCCGGCGGGAGGGCACGGCGGACGGCGCCCGTGAGATCGGCTACTGGCTGCACCCCGGTGCCACCGGCCGCGGGGTCGCGAGCCGGAGCGTCGTCGCCCTGGTCGGGCAGGCGTTCCGCCTCCCCGGCGTCGACTACGTCGAGATCGTCCACGACCTGGCCAACCGGGCCAGCGGCGCCGTCCCCGCGCGCCTGGGGTTCACCGCCGACGTCCGCCGCCCGGCCGAGCGGCTGGCCCCGGCGGAGAGCGGCGAGGAACAGGTCTGGCGGCTCACCCGCGGCCAGGCGGAGGAGCGGGCGGCCACCGGAACCCCCTGACCGGAGACCGCACGGACGCCCCGCAGGCCGGCGTCCGGCGCGGGGCAGGGGTGCCGTCCCCGGTCAGGACGGGAACAGCATGCCCGGCCGGGGCCCGCCCCGGCGCTGCAGCCTGCGCAGGAAGGACAGCACCCCGGGGGTCCCGACGGCCCAGGTGGCGGACTCGACGGCGGGGTCGGCGCCGGGAAGCAGCGGCCGGCCGGGCGGGCCTCCGCCGCGGGTCAGGATCAGCCCGGCGATCTCCTCGGCGGCCCGCCAGTGCCGCTCGTCCCCGGTGGCCACGGCGAGGTCGACCAGGAGTTCCCCGACGCCGGCCAGACCGCAGCACTGCCCGACCGTGCCCATCCTCGGGGCCAGGGCGCGGCAGGCGGTCGCCGCTTCGGCGGCACGGGCGGTGAACCCGTCCTCGCCGTAGTGCCGGCCCGCCTGGACCAGCGTCGTTCCGATTCCGGCCAGGCCGCGGCACCAGGATCCGTAGCGGCGGGTCGCCCCGGGCCGCGCGGCGTCGGCGACGAGGCGCGGGACGTCGGCGGCGAGTGCGTCCAGGATGCTGCGTGCCGCCTGCTCCGCCTGTGCGGCCCGTGCCGCCTCTGCTGCCCGGGTTGCCTGCGCCGCCTCTGCGGCGGGGCCGCGGGGTGCACGGGCCTCGGCGCCGGACCGGTCCGCGGCGGCGGCGGCCTCGGCGTACGCGCCGGGCAGGGCGAGCAGGAAGTGGGCGAGGCCGGCCCGGCCGTGTGCGAAGCCCTCGGCGAGCGCGGCGGTTCCGGGGTTGGGAGCCTCCCCGGGGTCGGCGGGGCCGGCGGTGAGCCGGTGGGCGCACGCGCTCGCCACGGCCAGGTGGATCCGGGCGTCCCCGTGCCGGCCGGCCGCCGCCGCACGCCGGGCGAGCAGCAGCCGGGCTGTGCCGACACCTGCGGCGCCGGAGATCTGGTCCGTCCGGAGCGGGTCGGCGCCCGCGTCCGCCCAGGTCCCGGCGCCGGGGCCGGGACCTGGGCCCGGACCACCGGCCGGCGGGCCGGCCGATGGCTTGGTACCGAGAGGGTCGGCCGCGTGGGCGAGGAACAGGTCGACCCCGGCCCGGCCGTCGTACAGTCCCGGGCCGAGCCGGTCCATCGACGGGTGGTCGGCCGTCCACCGGGCCAGCGCGACGACCGCCGCGCGCGCGTCCGGACGGTCGGCGTGCTGCAGCAGTTCGAGGCCGAGGCCCGCGCCGCCGTCGTAGAGCGAGAGCAGCTTGCGCGGCTCCCCGCCCCGCCGGTCGGCGGCGACCAGTTCGTCGGCCGTCCGGACGCAGCGGGTGAGCAGGTGGCCGACGACCTCGTCGAGGAGCCCGGCGGTGACGGTGGGCGGGCCGTACGCGGCACGGGTCGCGGGAGGGGCCTCACCGCGCCGCAGCGTGGCTGCGGCTGCCGTGCGCTCGGCGGGATCGAGGCTCAGCAGGCCGGTCACCACCGTGACCACCGGGGCCGCCGGGCGCCCGGTCCGCGCGAGTGCGGCGGCGAGGCAGGCCAGGGTGCGGTCACGGTTGGTCGCGGGATCCGGGTCGATCACCACCGGGTCGAGTCCGGTGGCCGCGTAGGACAGCGTGGTGCCCAACGCGTAGTAGTCGTCGGCCGGTTCGGTCTCCGTGGCGAGCGGAAGGCCGTAGCCCCGGGTCGCGCCGTCGGGGCGAGCGCCGTCGAGGGCGCTGACCCCGAAGTCGACCAGCGAGCATCCGCCGGACGCGTCGAGCACGACGTTGGCGGGCTTGAGGTCCCTGACCACCACGCCGCGTGCGTGCACGGCGTCCAGGATCCGCAACAGCCCGCGGGCCAGGGTCCACCAGCCGCGTTCCTGCGCGGGCCGGGCGCCCCGCCGGTCGGCCGTGGTGTCGTACGGTCCCGACCCGAGCACCTCGCGGCGCAGGTCGCGCGGTCCGCAGGCGCTGCTCACCAGGTACTCGTCCTCGCCGTGCCGGAAGTAGTCGACCAACCGCGGCACCCCGGCCAGGCCCGCGAGTGCGGTGAGCACCTGCCGCTCGTGCCGGAGCCGGCCGCGGGCGTCGACTCCGGTGGTGTCCTCGGCGACGAAGGCCCGCGCCTGTTTCACCACCACCTCCTGGCCGGTGGCGAGTTCGACCGCACGGTAGACGTGCCCGTTCGGCGAGCGGGTGATTCCGGCGGTGATCCGGTAGCGGCCGTCGCCGACCCGGGTGGTCGCGCGGCGCCGCCGGGTCTGGGTGTCGAACGGGTCCTCCGCCCAGGGTGGTTGGCGGTAGGCGTCCCGGGCGAGACCCGTGAACCGTTCGCCGGCCGGACCGGTCATGACGAGTTCGGGGTCGTCGGCGGAGAGGCGGAACGGCCCGTAGCGGTAGTAGACCGGGGCGTCCGCCCGGACCCGCCGGTCGCTGACCACGCGGGGGCCGTCCCAGCCGGCCAGTGCCTCCGCCAACTCCTCACCGAGAGCGGCGGGTTCATGCGCCGACGGGTACACCGTGACCGCCTTGCCGACGGCTGCCGCACCGCGAACTCCGGCGTTCAGTTCGCGCAGCACGGCGGCGTCGGCGGCGAACTTGGCATCACAGGTGCGGCGGAGCAGGATCGGTACCACCACCTCCAGCAGGAGCGGGAGGAGGTCGGGGCGGGTCGAGACGTGGAGCTTCCAGCCGTGGGCAAGCTCCGGCATGTCGGGGTCGTGGAGGTACAACCAGCCGTCCCCGGCGTGACACTCGCGCCGGGCACCGGACGCGGCGGCCGTGCTGGACGCGGTGGTCGCCAGGGCCACCAGCTCCGTCAGCCGTCCGTGCAGCGCCCCGGCCGTCCCGGAGTCCGTCCGCGCGTTCACCGCTGCTGTCGACGGCACGGATGCATCCTCCCCGAGGTCCCTGTCCGGTGTTCTGCACGCTTCGGCCCGCTGTCCCGGCCCGGAGGGCGGAGCCGCGCGGGTCTCGGGGGCTGTACGCGCGACCGCCGCGCGCGGATTCGCGGGCGGCGGCCGACGGTTGTCCGACTCTCCCGACGGGGTCAGGAGTTGACGGCACACTCGAAGCGGGTCGGGACGTAGGTGACCCACGGGTCGGCGAGACACGCCACGGGGGCGAGGTCCGCGTCGAACTCGTCCTCGAAGGTGATGGTCTCGTCGTCGATGTCCAGCAGACCGGCGTCGCGGATGTCCAGGGCCAGTGCACTCATGGGTGGTTCCTCCCATACGGGTTGGCGGATTCCTTGCGGCATGCCCATGCTAGCCATCCCAACCAATTCACCATAGGGGCGCGACATCACCACATCTGTGGACTTGTGGGGGCGGGACCGTTCCGCGAGTCCCGGGGGCTGCGGAGGGGTGTCGCCGTCGACTGCCCGGGGGTCGTCCGTGTGCGACGTCGGGTCGCTGATCGCCGTGCGGGGGAGGCGGCTTCATGGTTCGTCGTGGAATGAAGTGTCACATCTTGTCGAAAGTGATGATCGCGGAACCGGCCGGTGCTACGGTCGGATCATGTCCACGATCGAAATCGACCTGCTGACCGCCGAGTTCTTCGGGGCCTTCGACAACCGGGACGGCAAGCCGGCCGACGTGGCCCGGATCCGCCGCCTGCTTGTGCCGGGAGGTGTGATCGTCAAGACCGGCCCGGATTTCACGGTCTACTCCGTCGAGGAGTTCGTGGAGCCGCGCGAGCGGCTGCTGAACGACGGGCGGCTGGTCGACTTCTCCGAGTGGGAGACCTCGGCCCGGACCGAGATCGAGGGGGACATCGCGTCCCGCTTCGGTGAGTACCGCAAGTCCGGGGTCCTGGACGGCGAGCCGTTCGAGGGTGGCGGGACCAAGACCATCCAGTTCGTCCGGACCCCGGAGGGCTGGCGGATCGTCGCGTTCTCCTGGTACGACCAGCCCTGACCGACCGGTTCCGACCGGTTTCCGACCGACCCGGAGCAACTCCCGGCGGCCCCGCCCCTGGGCCGGCGCGGGCACCCGGAACGCAGTTGACGGCGGGACGGGGCGCCCGCCACCCCGTCCCGGTACCCCGTCCCGGTACCCCGTCCGCCGCCCTTCCGGCGCCTGACGGCGCCCGCTCGCCCGCCGCCCGGCCGGGTCAGGGGAAGGCGAGCCGGGCGAGGACGGGAGCGTGGTCGGAGGGGCCGGCGTGCGGGGCGGTGGGCTGGGCACCGTTCACATCGGGCAGGCTCCCCGCCCCCGTCGAGACGGCTGTCACCCGTTCGAGCAGCGCGTGGCTGACCAGGATGTGGTCGATGAGTTCGCGCTGCCCCTCGAAGACCCGGGAGAAGCCGCCGGCGGCGAGGATGCGCGGGGCGAGGTTCCAGAGGCGGCTGCCGTCGCGGAGGTCCGGCCTGTCGAAGCCGCCGGTGCCGATCTGGGAGCCGGGCGGTCCGTACAGGATCTGCGTGGTGGCGGCCTGCCACTCGTCGTTGAGGTCGCCCAGGACGACGACGTCCCGGGTGCGGCCCTCGTCGGCCAGCAGGCGGTCGGCCAGTTCGCGCACCGCGGCGGCCTCGGCGCCGCGCCGGAACAGGGCGTAGGCGGCGTAGCGGGCCCGCTCGCCCTCGTCCTCGGTGCTGTGCCGGTTGCCCGGGAAGGTGAGGAGCTTCGACTTCAGGTGGCAGACCACGAGGTGGAGGGTGTGGCCGGGGCTCGGTTCGACGGAGACGGCCAGCGCGCCGCGCCCCATCGTGTGGATCGGCTCGCCGAAGTCCTCGACCTGGATCGGCCGCAGGTGCTGGGGGAACGCCGTCCGGTCCTCGACGCGGGTGAGCGGGTGGCGGCTGAGGAAGCCGACCCGGATGCCGCGCTCGTCGGGGTGGTCGGACAGCTCGGTGTGCCAGTCGCCGTCGATGCGCGCGGCCAGGTCGTCGAGTTCGGCCGGGCCGCCGACCTCCTGGACCCCGAGGACGTCCGGGGCGATGCGGTCGACGGCCTCGGCCAGGGCCCCGAGCTTGGCGTCGTAGACGTCCTGGTTCTTGGCCGCGCACCGGTGCGAGGGCGGCGCGCCGTCCTCCCGGGGCCGGCAGAGGTTCTCCAGGTTCCACGTGCCGATGACCACGTCCATGTGCACTCCTGTCGCCGTGTCGGTGGGCGCCGGTGTCCCGGGGCCCAGTGTCCCGGCCGGCGGGGGGCGGCGGACCGGGAGGACGGGGGCGGTGCGCGGATGTTCACCCGCCCGGTCGCCCGCCGGGCCGCGCGGCGTGTGGCGAGGTGCCCGTGCTCCCACCGGTGACCCACCTGCGGGGGGCGTGTGAGGCCGTGACAGCATCCCGGGTGTGGTGATCTACGACGAACGTCTCTCCGTCCCGAGGCGCTGGTGGCTGGCCGTCCTGGTGGCGGCCGGCGCTCTCACGGCCGCCCTGCTGCCACTCGGTCCGACGGCCGCGGCGGCGGCCGGCGCCCTGCTGGTGACCGCGGCGGTCCCGGCGCTGCGCTGGTACGGCGCGGTCAGGATCCGGATCTGTGACGGTGTCCTGGTGGCCGGCCCGATCGTGCTGCGCGGTGAGCACACCGGCGCGGTCGAGATCCTCGACGAGGCCGCCGCTTTCGCCTGGCGCACCCGCCTCGCCGGCCCCCGGGCGCGTCTGCTCATCCGCACCTACCTGCCCCGTGCCGTGCGCGTCGAGGTCGCGGAGCCGTCCCTGCTCTGCCCGTACGTCTACCTCTCGACCCGCCGCCCGACCGCCCTCGCGGCGGCCCTCGCCGAGGCGCGCGACCGGTACGCCGCCCCGGCCGCGACGCGCGGCTGACCGCCCCTGCGGGCGGTTCGGCGCGGGCGGACAGGTGGGCGGACCGGCCCGCCTCGACGCCGCCGCCGACGCCGACGCCGCCGACGCCGACGCCGCCGACGCCGACGCCGCCGACGCCGACGCCGCCGACGCCGACGCCGCCGACGCCGACGCCGCCGACGCCGACGCCGCTGACGCCGACGGCTCCGGCGGACCCCCGCGGGTCTCAGCCGACGTTCGGCGCGCCCGCTCCGGCGGGGTGCCCGCCGGTCCCGGACGACCCGAACCTGGTCGCCGAGACCTCGGCGTGCCCGATCCGCCGCAGTGCCAGGAGGATCGGCTCGTTGAGCACGGTGAGAGCTACCATCGCCTCCAGCTGTTCCTCGTCGGGATATCCGGCCAGCACGTCCACCTCGTACTCGGTCAGCGGGGCGACGGCGGCCGCGTAGGGACGCAGGCGGGTGATGTCGCAGGGGTGGCCGAGCCGTTCGAGCGCGGTGACGGCGTCGACCAGGTTCCAGTAGAGCGGCTGGTCCACGCACTCGCCCCAGCCCGTCTCGGCCAGCAGTTCGTCGACGGCCGCGCGCGCCGCCGTGCCGGGTTCGGGCCTCTCCTCCGCGTCCGGGCGACCGCTGAAGAGGGCCTCCTGGGCGGCGCCGAACCGCTGGTGCTGGTCGAGTGTGTCGTCCTCGGCGGCCCGGATCACCTCCTTGGTCGCGGCGATGCTCATGCCGCCGACCTGGACGAGCGCGCGGACCAGCCGGAGCCGGCGCAGGTGCGCCTCGGTGTACTCGGAGCGGGAGGCGGTGACGCGGTCGCCGGCGGGCAGCAGGCCCTCGCGCAGGTAGTACTTGATCGTCGCGGTCGGCACGCCGCTGCGGGTACTGAGGTCGGACAGCCGCATGGCGGGCTTTCCTTTCGGATCGACTGGACACCCCAAGGGGATAGTGTCACTATCTTAATAGGGATAGCGACACTATCCATTGACCTCAGGGGTGAGTCATGGCACCAACTACCCTTTCACGCGGGCGAACCACCGATGCCCACGAAGGCGGCGTCGTCGTCTTCCTCATCGGCATGCGGATCAACCGGTGGCGCGCCGTGCGCCAGTGGTGGCCCACCTTCAAAGCCATGCCGGCCATGCTGCGGGAGCTGGCGAAGGACCCGGACTCCGGCATGGCGGGCTTCCGGGTCGTGGTCGGGGGCGGCCTGCGCGAGATCACCCTGATCCAGTACTGGCGGGACGCGGACCGGCTGCTGGCCTACGCGTCGGCGGCGGACCGCCACCACCGGCCCGCTTGGCAGGCGTTCAACCGCCGCGCCCGCGCCGCGTCGGCGGCGGACAGGGCGCCGGCGGTGGGGATCTGGCACGAGACCTTCCAGGTGCCCGCAGGCGGGCACGAGTCCGTCTACGTCGGCATGCCCCCCTTCGGTCTCGGCCAGGCGTTCGGTACGCAGCCGGTGGGGAAGCGCGGCGACACCGCGGCGCAGCGGCTCGCCGGCCGGCAGGGCTGACCGCGACGGCGCGGGCGGCGCGGCCTGTGCGGACGGTACGGCCGGCTCGGCCGGCCGGGACTCCCCGGGGGTGTGGTCTGATGGTGCGATGATCGACGAAGCTTTCGCCGCAGAGTGCCTGACGCCCGTCGCGGAGGTGGTCCGGCAGGCGGCCGCCGCCGAGATCATGCCGCACTTCCGGTCGCTCGCCGCTGACCAGGTGGCCCAGAAGAAGGGCCCGCACGACCTGGTGACGATCGCCGACCGGCGTGCCGAGGCCTACCTGTCCGCGGCGCTGACGGCGCTGCTCCCGGGCTCGGTGGTGGTGGGGGAGGAGGGCGTCGACGCGGATCCCTCCCGCTACGGCGCACTGGGCGGCGACCTTCCGGTCTGGATCGTCGACCCGATCGACGGGACCCGGACCTTCGTCCGCGGCGAGGAGGGGTTCTGCACCCTGGTCGCCCTCGCCCACCGCGGCGAGCTGCTGGCCTCCTGGACGTACGCGCCGGCGCGTGACGAGATGGCGACGGCGCTCCGGGGCGGCGGGGCCCGGCTCGACGGCGTCCCGCTGTTCGCCGGCTCCCCGGGGCCCGGGGCTCCGCTGGAGATCGCCTCCTCGCACCCGGACTACACCACGCCCGACCAGCGGCGGGCCCTGCTCGGTCTGCGCACCGACGGGGTGACCACCCGGCCGTGCGCGGGGTCGGCCGGCCTCGAATACCTCGCCATCGCCCGCGGCGCCCTCGATGCCGTCGCCTTCTGCTGGGAGAACGCCTGGGACCACGCGGCCGGCCTCCTCCTGGTCGCCGAGGCCGGCGGCGCCCACACCACCCGGGGTGGCGTGCCCTTCCGCCTCGCCGGCGGGAACACCCTCCCGCTCACCGCCGCCCGGGACCCCGAGACCCTGGAGCGCGTACGCCGCCTCCTCGCGGGCGAGTGATCCCGCGCCGGGACCGCGGCTTCACTCGAACGGGGTGCGGTGCAGGGAGATCAGCAGGCGCCAGCTCCGGGCGGCGAGCTCCTCGGAGGTGGCCGGGACGAGGGCGTGCAGCCAGTCCGCCAGCAGTGCGGTGAAGGTCGCGGCGACGGCGGTCGCGACGAGGTCGGGGTGTGGCGCACCGGCCAGGGCCCGCTCGGTGCGGCTGCGTTCGCGCAGCTCGCGGTGGAGGACCTCGCCGAGCGGTCCGGTGCCGCCGGGCAGCAGCAGCGAGCGGTGGACTGCCGCGTGCTCCGCCACCTCGTCGAGGAACGCGGCGAGCGCCGGGGGCGGGGCGGCCGGGTCGGGGACGCCGCGCCAGGCGTGCAGGGCGTCGACGCCCTCGCGCGCGACCTGGGCGCAGGCGTCCACGGCGAGGGCCCGGAGGTCCTCGTAGTGCAGGTAGAAGGTGGCGCGTCCGACGGCCGCGCGCCGGACCACGGCGGCCACGCCGACCTCGCCGAGCGGGCGTTCGGCGCACTCGGCGAGCAGCGCGGCGCGGAGTTTGGCCCGGGTGCGGTCGGCCCGTGCGTCGCTCACCGGGCGACCAGGACGGCGGCGAGCGCGAGGGCGCCGGGCAGGGCCTGGGCGAAGAGGATCCGGCGGTTGGCGGTCGCCGCGCCGTACAGGCCGGCCACCACGACGCAGGACAGGAAGAAGACCTGGGCGCCGAAGCCGGTGGGGTCGTCCGCGAGCAGCCCCCAGACCAGGCCCGCGGCCAGGAAGCCGTTGTAGAGGCCCTGGTTGGCGGCCAGCGGAGCGGTGGCCTTTGCCGTCGTCGCGTCGAAGCCGGAGAGGCCGCGCCCCGGCGCGCGCTCCCAGAGGAACATCTCCAGCACCAGGATGTAGCCGTGCAGGGCGGCCACCAGGCCCACCAGCGTGTTCGCGACGATACCCATGACGAGGCTCCGTTCTGGACGAGTGTCCAGTAATCATAGACAGGTGTCCAGAACGGAGTTATCGGCCGGCTGCGGGTGGAGTGGAGCGGAAGGGTCGACGCCCGCCTCCGCGAACTCCAACTCTCCCCGGGCCCGAACGGTGTGACGCCGCCTCTGGAGTCGGCGGAGCCTCAGGGGGTGTCATCGGCCGGCAGGGGTGAGGGTGTCGGGACCGCTCGGGTTAGGTTAACCTAACCTAACTAGCGCTTCGGCTGAAGCTCCTCCCCGACGTTCCGCACCACCTCCCCGCAGTACCACCTCCCCGCAGTACCACCTCCCCGCAGCGCCATCGCGCCGCCGCGCCCGGGCGCTCAGGCCCGGACGCGGCGCCGATCCCCCCGGAAACCGGGCCGTCGAGCCCATCCACCAGTCAGGACACCGCGTGCGCCCCGACCTCGAAGTCCCCCTGCCCGTACCGGACGACGCCTGGCGGACCAGGCCGGCGGCCCAGCAGCCGGACTGGCCCAGCGTCTCCGAACTGCGGGACGCCGTGCGTCGGCTGGAGTCCCTGCCCGTCCTCGTCCCGGCCGAGGAGTGCGAGCGCCTCCGTCTGCGCATGGCCGACGTGGCACGCGGCCGGTCCTTCCTGCTCCAGGGCGGGGACTGCGCGGAGACCTTCGACATGATCACCCCCGAAGGTGTGGGTGCCACCCGTGGCACGCTGCGCAGCATGGCGGCCACCCTGTCGGACGCCCTGGCCATGCCGGTGGTCACCATGGGGCGGACCGCCGGCCAGTACGCCAAGCCCCGTTCCCGGAGCACGGAGACCCGCGGCGGTGTGACGTTGCCGGTCTACCGGGGTGATGCCGTGAACGGGACCGAGTTCACCCCCGAGGCGCGGACCCCCGACCCCGGCCGCCTCCTCCGGAGCCGTCACGTCGCTGCGGTGACCATCGGGTATCTCCGCGAACTCGCGGACGAGGGAGACGAGTTCTTCGTTTCCCATGAAGGTCTTCTCCTGGACTACGAGGCCGCGCTGACCAGGACCGACCCGCGCACCGGGCGTCGCTGGGCCGGCTCCGGTCACCTGCTGTGGATCGGCGAGCGGACCCGCGACCTGGACGGCGCGCACGTCGAGTACTTCAGCACCGTCGACAACCCGATCGCCGTGAAGCTCGGCCCGACCGCGGACGCGGACACCGTGCTGCGGCTGGCCGACCGCCTCGACCCCGAGCGGGAGCCCGGGCGGCTCACCTTCATCAGCCGGATGGGTTCCCGGGCCGTGCGGCACGTCCTGCCCGAGCTCGTCTCCCGGGTGGCGGCCGAGGGCTTCCCCACGGCGTGGGTGTGCGACCCGATGCACGGCAACACCGTCGCCGCGCCCTCCGGACACAAGACCCGGTACTTCAACACGGTCATGGACGAGATCAGAGGCTTCTTCGAAGTGCACCGCACACTGGACACGGTGGCCGGGGGCCTGCACCTGGAGATGACCGGCCGGGACGTCACCGAGTGCGTCGGCGGAACCGGCGGAGTTTCCGCCGACGACCTCGCCGACCGGTACGAGTCGGCCTGCGACCCGCGCTTCAACCGCGCCCAGTCCCTGGAGGTGGCCGCCCGGGTCGCCGAGCTGGCCTCCAAGTCGCCCGGTCCGCTCCGGGTCTCGCCGACGATCTACTTCTGACACCGCGGCAGGCCGCACCGCGCGGACGCCGAAGCGCCGGCACCCTCTCCCGGGCCCGGCGTTTCGGCGGGTGCGGAGCCGTCGGGCCGGTCCCCGCCGGCGTGCTCCACCGGGTCGGCCGAGCCGAACCCCGGCGCCCTCCCGGGCCGGCGGCGAGGGCCGGGGGCGGGCGTCACGGCAGCAGGACCACCTGGCCCGCATAGTTGAGGCCGGCGCCGAAGCCGACCAGGAGCGCGGTGTCGCCCGGACCGGCCTCCCCGGCCTCCAGCAGCGCCTCCAGGGCCAGCGGCACCGAGGCGGAGGACGTGTTCCCGGTGCGGGCCACGTCGTGCGAGACCACCGTCCGGGGGCCCAGCTCCAGCCGTTCGGCCATCAGGTCGATCATCCGCGCGTTGGACTGGTGCGGCACGAACACGTCCAGGTCCCCGGGCGCGATCCCCGCGCCCTCCAGCGCCCGGCGCGCGCCCGGGCAGACCTCCTCCATCGCCCACCGGAACACCCGGCGGCCGTCCATCCGCAGCCAGGGCCGCTCGGTCGTGCCCGGTGATCCCGCGTAGGCGTCCCACCCGTGCGACATCCGCAGCGAGTCGAAGTACCGGCCGTTGGCGGCGCGGGCCACCGGTCCGATCCCGGGCCGGTCGGCCGGGCCGACCACCGCCGCGCCCGCGCCGTCGGCGAACAGGAAGGCCATCGAGTCGTCCGTCGGGTTCACGATGTCGGTCATCCGCTCGGCGCCGACCACCAGGACGTGACCGGCGCTGCCGGCGCCGATCGAATCGGCGGCCAGCGCGAGGGCGTGGCAGAAGCCCGCACAGGCGGCCGAGAGGTCGATCCCCGTGGCGCCGTGCGCGCCCAGCTCGTGCGCGATCCGGACGGCCGTCGGCGGGGTCATCAGCATGTTGGAGGTGCTCGCCAGCAGCACCAGGTCGACGTCGGCGGGCCGGACCCCGGCGCGGGCCAGGGCCTTGTCGGCAGCCGCCGCGCCCATCACGGCCAGGGTCTCCGCCGGCCCGGCGAACCGGCGCTCCACGATGCCGCTGCGGCCGGTGATCCACTCCTCCGGGTGCCCGATCAGCCGGCCCAGTTCGGCGTTGCCGACCACCCGGGCGGGCCGGTACCCGCCGACCCCGAGCAGCCGGCTGTGACCGACGGGGGCCGCCCGCAACCCGTCCGTCCGCGCCCGGTCCGCCTCCGGCCCGTCCGCCTCCGCCCGGTTCGCCCAGGCCCCGTCCGCCTCCGGCCGGCCCGGGCGCGGACGCTCCGGTCGCACCGCGTTCTGCACCGCACTCTGCTCGGCCATCGTCGACTCCCCTTCGGGCCGCTCGGGTCAGCACTCCGGGGACAGCGTCCGGGGCCTGCCTGGAACCCGGCCGGAGCCGGCCGCGCCGTCGGCTGTCCAGCGCCGCTCGACCGCGTCCCCAGCCGGGTTGCCGACGGTGGCGATGTTCACCGAACGGAAGGAAACCCCATGGCTGGCTTCACGCTCACCGACTTCCAGCAGATCGTGGCGAAGTGCTTCGAGGGCACCGACGGCGGCGAGCTCGACGCGGCCTCGGTCGACAGCGAGTTCGGCGACCTCGGCTACGACTCCATCGTGGTCTACGAGATCGCCGTCCGGATCCAGGACGACTACGGCGTCGCCATCCCGGACGAGGACCTCGACGACCTCAAGACGCCCGCCGACTTCATCGCGTACATCGGTGCCCGCATCCCCGCCGCGAGCTGACGGAGCGACCGGAGGGCAGCCGCGGGGACGGCTGCCGACGGCAGAGGACGGAAGAGGAAAAGAGGAGAACGGACTATGAACCGTAGCGTCGCCATCACCGGCATCGGTGTGGTCGCGCCCGGCGGGATCGGCCGGAAGGCGTTCTGGGACCTGCTCGTCTCCGGGCGCACCGCCACCCGGACCATCTCGCTGTTCGACCCCGGCCGCTTCCGCTCGCGGGTGGCGGCCGAGGTGGACTTCGACCCGGCGCTGTACGGCCTGACCCCCCGGGAGGTCCGCCGGCTCGACCGGGCGGCCCAGTTCGCCGTGGTCAGCGCCCGCGAGTGCATCACCGACAGCGGACTCGAGTTCGCCGCGCTGGACCCGCACCGGGTCGGGGTCAGCGTCGGCAGCGCCGTCGGCGGCACCACCACCCTGGAACAGGAGTACCTCGTCCTCAGCGACAGCGGCCGGCAGTGGGAGGTCGACGGCGACTACGTGTCACCGCACCTGTACGACGCCTTCGTGCCCAGCTCGCTGGCGGCCGAGGTGGCCTGGACGGCAGGCGCGGAGGGTCCTGCCGCCGTCGTCTCCACGGGGTGCACCTCGGGTCTTGACTCCATCGGCTACGCCCGCGACCTGATCGCGGAGGGCAGCGCCGACGTCATGCTGGCCGGCGCGGCCGACACCCCGATCTCGCCGATCGCCGTCGCCTGCTTCGACGCCGTCCGCGCCACCTCGGTGCGCAACGACGACCCGGCCCACGCCTCGCGCCCCTTCGACCGCGGCCGCGACGGGTTCGTGATCGCCGAGGGCGCCGCGATGTTCGTCCTGGAGGAGCTGGAGCACGCCCGGGCCCGGGGCGCGCACGTCTACGGGCTGGTCTCGGGGTACGCCACGCGCTGCAACGCCTACCACATGACCGGGTTGAAGAAGGACGGCCGCGAGATGGCCGAGGCCGTCAGGCACGCCCTGGCCGAGGCACGGCGGGCACCCGACGCGGTCGACTACGTCAACGCCCACGGCTCCGGCACGAAGCAGAACGACCGGCACGAGACGATGGCCTTCAAGCAGGCACTCGGCGACCACGCCTACCGGGTGCCGGTCAGCTCCATCAAGTCGATGGTCGGTCACTCGCTCGGGGCGATCGGATCGATCGAGATCGCCGCCTGCGCGCTGGCCATGGAGCACGGGGCCGTCCCGCCCACCGCCAACCTGCACGAGCGCGACCCGGAGTGCGACCTCGACTACGTGCCCAACGAGGCGCGGGAGGCCCGGTTGGACACCGTGGTGTCGGTCGGCAGCGGCTTCGGCGGCTTCCAGAGCGCGATGGTCCTGACCCGGGCGGACGCCGCATGAGCGGCGTGGACACCGGAGGCGCCGAGGCCGGGCCCGCCGTCCGCACCGGGCCCGCAGCCGCTGCCGGAGGCGCAGCCGGCGCCGCCGCGGACACCGCGGTGGTCACCGGCATCGGTGTGGCCGCGCCCAACGGCCTGGGTACGGAGACCTGGTGGGCGGCGACCCTGCGCGGCGAGAGCGGGATCCGCCCCATCACCCGCTACGACGCCACGAAGTACCCGGTGCGCCTGGCCGGGCTCATCCCGGACTTCGACGCCGCCGCCCACCTGCCGGGCCGCCTGCTGCCGCAGACCGACCGGGTCACCCGGCTGGCGGTCGCCGCCGCCGACTGGGCGCTCGCCGACTCCGGCGCCGACCCGGCCGAGCTGCCCGAGTACGGCATGAGCGTGGTGACCTCCAACGCCACCGGCGGCTTCGAGTTCACCCACCGCGAGGCGCGCAAGCTGTGGACCAAGGGCCCGCAGCACGTCAGCGTCTACGAGTCCTTCGCCTGGTTCTACGCGGCCAACACCGGTCAGATCTCCATCCGCCACGGCATGCGCGGGCCGGGCAGCGTTTTGGTGGCGGACCAGGCCGGCGGGCTCGACGCGCTCGGCCACGCCCGGCGCACCCTGCGCGGGGGGAGTTCGCTGGTGGTGAGCGGCGGGGTGGAGTCCGCGTTCGACCCGTGGGGGCTGGTGGCGCACCTGTCCGGCGGCGGGGTCTCGACGGTCGCCGACCCGACCCGCGCCTACCTGCCGTTCGACACCGGGGCCGCCGGGCACGTGCCCGGAGAGGGCGGTGCCGTGCTGATCGTGGAGAGCGCCGCGGCGGCGGCCGCGCGCGGTGCCCACCAGGTCTACGGCGAGATCGCCGGGTACGCGGCGACCTTCGACCCGGCGCCCGGGTCCGGCCGCCCGCCCGGCCTGGAACGCGCCGCCCGGCTGGCCCTGTCGGACGCCGGCCTGGCCGCCGGGGACATCGACGTGGTCTTCGCCGACGCGGCCGGCGTCCGCGAGCGCGACGACGCCGAGGCGGCGGCGATCGAGGCGCTGTTCGGCCCGTACGGGGTCCCGGTGAGCGTACCCAAGACGCTCACCGGCCGGCTCACCGGCGGCGGCCCGCCGCTGGACACCGCCGCCGCGCTGCTGTCCGTCCGGGACGGCGTGCTGCCCGCGGCGGCGCACGTCACCCGGCCGGTGCCCGGCCACCGGCTCGACCTGGTGCGGGGCGAACCGCGCCCGCTGCGGGTCCGGGCCGCGTTGGTCCTGGCGCGCGGCCACGGCGGCTTCAACTCCGCCCTGGTGGTGCGCGCCGTGGAGCCGGGCCGCGGGGCCGCCCGGGGCACGACCCGCCCATCCGTCCGCGAGACCGCCCGGGAGGACCGGCCATGAGCCACCTGACCTTCGACGACCTCCGAGGAATCCTCGCCGAGTGCGCGGGCGAGGACGAACAGACCCGGATCGACCCCGAGGCCCTGGACCTCCCGTTCACCGACCTCGGCTACGACTCGCTGGCCCTGCTGGAGACGGCGGCGGTGATCACCCGCCGCTACGGCGCCGACCTCGCCGACGACGTGATGGCGGCCGTCGAGACCCCGCGCCAGCTGCTCGACCTGGTGAACAGCGCGATGGCCGAGGCGGCCTGAGCCGTCGCGGCGGACGGGGCCGCCGGGCCGGATCCGAGAGCCCGAGAGCCCGAGGGCCCGAGTGAAGTCAGAAGTCCGAGAGAACCCGAGAGAACCCGAGAGGAGCGCGAGCATGGGAGTGCAGCAACCACCCGGCCCGGCCCTGGTCACCGGGGCGACCCGCGGCATCGGCCGGGCCGTCGCCGAGACGCTCGCCCGGCGCGGCCACCCCGTCTTCCTCGCCGCCAGGGACGCCGAACAGGTGGCCGCCACCGTCAAGGAGCTGCGCGGGCAGGGCCTGACGGCGGACGGCGCCGCCTGCGACGTGCGGTCCCGCGACGAGGTGCGGGGCTGGGTCGCGGCCGCCGTCGAGCGGTACGGCCCGGCCGAGGTGCTGGTGAACAACGCCGGCCGGGGCGGCGGCGGCGTCACCGCCGACCTTCCCGACGAGACCTGGTACGACGTCATCGACACCAACCTCAACAGCGTCTTCCTGGTCACCCGGGAGGTCCTCACCACCGGCCGGATGCGCGAGCGCGAACGCGGCCGGATCATCAGCATCGCCTCCACCGGCGGCAAGCAGGGCGTGCTCTACGGGGCGCCCTACTCGGCGTCCAAGCACGGCGTGGTCGGCTTCACCAAGGCGCTCGGCCTCGAACTCGCCAAGACCGGCATCACCGTCAACGCGGTCTGCCCCGGGTACGTCGAGACGCCGATGGCCGAGGGCGTGCGCCGGGGCTTCGCCGGCCTGTGGAACGTCACCGAGCAGGAGGTGCTGGAACGCTTCCTGGCCAAGATCCCGCTCGGCCGCTACACCGAGCCCGCCGAGGTGGCCGCCTTCGTGGGCTTCCTGGTCACCGACGAGGCGGCCCCGATCACCGCGCAGGCGCTCAACATCTGCGGCGGCCTCGGCACGTACTGACCCGCCCGCCCCGCCGGACGGGCTGCCCGGGCCGACGGGGCGGCCCACCACGACGGGCCGCCCCACCACGACGACGGAGGGACCCATGACCACGCCACCGACCCGCCGCACCGCCGAGCACACCGCGGACCTCCGGGCACCCGCCGACCGGGCGTTCCGGCTGATCGCCGACGTCACCCGTTGGCCGCTGCTCTTCCCGCCCTGCGTCGCCGCCGACGTGCTGGAGTCCGACCTCGACTCCGAGCGGATCCGCCTCTGGGCCCTGGTCGGCGAGGAGGTGCGCAGCTGGACCTCGCTGCGCACCCTCGACCGCGAGCGGCTGCGGATCGACTTCCGCCAGGAGACGCCGAGCCCGCCGCTCACCTGGATGGGCGGCCACTGGGAGTTCGAGCGCGGCGCGGGCGGCGAGAGCGCCACCCGGCTGGTCCTCGGCCACGAGTGGGTCACCGCCGGCGCGCCCGAGCAGGCCGACCTGATCGCCCGGGCTCTGGACGGAAACAGCGAGCAGGAGATCGGCGCCGTCCGGGCCTGGGCCGAACGGCCGGAGCCGCCGGAGGAGTTGGTCTTCTCCTTCGCGGACCGGGTCGAGACGACCGCCCCGCCCGGGGCGGTGTACGACGTCCTGCACCGCGCCGACCTGTGGCCGGACCGGCTGCCCCACGTGGACGCGGTCGAGCTGACCACGGTCCCGGCGACGCCGGTCACCGGCGGCGCGGAGGTCCAGCGGCTGTCGATGGACACCCGGGCCGAGGACGGCTCGGTGCACCGGACCCGTTCGGTGCGGCTCTGCTTCCCGCACGAGCGGATCGTCTACAAGCAGACCGCACCGCCGGCCGGTCTGCTGGGCCACAGCGGCGAGTGGATCGTCACCCCGCACGGTGCGGGCTCCGCGGTCACCGCCGTGCACCGGGTCGCCCTCGACGCGGACGCGCTGCCCCGGCTGTTCGGCGCGGGTACCGAGCTCGCGGTGGTGCGCGAGCGGGTGCGCGCGGCGCTCGGGGGGAACAGCCTGCGCACGCTGGAGTGGGCGCGTTCGTTCCTGGCCGGCGCCGGCGCCGACGCCGACGCCGACGCCGAGGCCGACGCTGCCGCTGCCGCTGCCGCTGCCGCTGCCGGTGTCGGTGTCGGTGTCGCTGCCGGTGTCGCTGCCCGGGAGGTGGCCCGATGACGGAGCTGCTCGCCCCGCACGGTGCGCCGGACGCCGACCGGGTCCGCGTGCAGGAGGTCGCGGACGGGGTCTACGCCTACGTCCAGGAGCCCGGCGGCTGGTGCCTCAACAACGCCGGGGTGGTGCTCGGCGGCGGGGAGAGCCTGCTCGTCGACACGGCGGCGACCGAGCGGCGGGCCCGGCGCCTCCGCGAGGCCGTGAACGGTCTGACCGCGGCCCCGCCGCGGTTGCTGGTGCTCACCCACTTCCACGGCGATCACGTCTTCGGCTCCGCGGTGGCGGCACCCGAGGCGGCCGTGGTCGCCCACGAGCACGCCCGCCGGGAGATGACCGAGGCCGGCCTCGGCCTCACCGGGCTCTGGCCCGATGTGGACTGGGGCCGGATCGAGGTGCGGCTGCCGCACCTGACGTACCGGGACCGGCTCACCGTGCACGTCGGCGACCGCCCCGTCGAGCTGCTGCACTTCGGGCCGGCCCACACCACCGGGGACACCCTGGTGTGGCTGCCGGAGGACGGCGTGCTGTTCGCCGGGGACGTGGTGCTCAACGGCTGCACGCCGTTCGTCCTGATGGGCTCGGTGCGCGGCACCCTGCGCACGCTGGAGCGGCTGCGCGAGCTGGCGCCCCGGACGGTGGTGCCCGGCCACGGGCCGGTCGCCGGTCCGGAGGTGCTGGACGAGACGGCCGCCTACCTGGACTGGCTGCTGCGGACGGCCGAAGCGGGCCGGGCCGCCGGGCTGAGCCCGCTGGAGACGGCCCGCGACGCCGGTCCCGGCCCGTACCCCGGCTGGCTGGACGGCGAACGGGTGGTCGGCAACCTGCACCGCGCCTACGCCGAACTCGACGGCGAACCGGAGGGCGTGGCGCTGGACGTGGTGCGGATCTTCGGCGAGCTGGTGGAGTACAACGGCGGGCGACTGCCGGACTGCTACGCCTGACCCCCACCGCGGTGCGGCCCCGGTGGGGGAGGTGCCGGTCGGTGACCCCGGTAGGAGCGGCCCCCTCGGGGGCGGCCCCGGCCGGGGTCACCGTCGTGCCCGGAGAGCCGGCAGGTCGGGCTCCGTCCGGCGGCGCGACCGGGCGGCCGAGGGGCGTACCCAGGTGTCCAGGACGGCGGCGGAGAACAGGCCCAGTCCGCGGACGCGGGCCCGGGCGAGGTCGGCCGGCGTGTCGACGTCCAGCCGCAGGCCCGGTCCGGCGGCCAGCACCGGCTCCCGGGACTCGGCGGCCCGGCCGAACGACGGGACCAGGTCCGCCGCCCGCAACGCGGTCACGGCCGTGGTGCCCGCGCCGGTGTGGTCGGCGACCCGGGCCCGGCGGTGCCGGCGGGCGGCGGCCAGCGCCTCCGCCAGCTCCTCGGGCCGCAGCGTCGGCAGGTCGGCGGCGAGGACGGCCACCGGGCAGTCCGGGGCGAGCGCGGCGGCCCCGGCCAGGGCCGCCGCGTCCGGTCCGGCGCGCCGCCCCTCCGGGGTGGTCGCGGCGCCGAGCGTCCGGGCCTGCCGGGCGGCCAACGGGTCGTCGGTCACCACCAGGACGAGCCCCACGCCCGGAGTGGCCCGCACCGCACGCAGGGTGTCGAGGTAGAAGGCGTGGGCCAGTTCGGCGTGGTGGCGGCCGCTGTGCAGGGCCAGGCGCTGCTTCGCCGATCCGAAGGGCCGGACGGGCAGGACGACCGACCAGAGCAGATCGTCCTCCCCGGGGCCGCCCCGGGCACGGTAGGGCTCGGCTGTCATACCTCCGAGCGTCCCCGCCCTCTCTGGAGCCCTTCTCCAGCTCGCCTGGAGCACCTCCGGGGCTCCCTCGTGCCTCCCGTCCGGGCCGGTGCCCGCCCCGGACGGGTCAGACCGGCCGGGCGGCCGGGCGGTGGGGGCCGGCCTCGGCGTCCAGCAGGGCGACGGCGGCGTCGAACGCGGCGCGGTCCGCAGGGGTGCCGGTCCGCCGGTGGTCGGCGAGGAGGGGGACGATCACGCTGGGGCCGGAGCGGACCGCGGGGTGGCGGCGGGCGGGGGTGGAGAGGCTGCGGTCGGGCGCGGCGTCGAGGAGCAGCAGACCGGGCCGGGTGCCGGCCCGGTCGAGCAGGGCCGACAGGGCGGGCCACCAGCGGACCGGGAGGGCGAGTTGGTCGGCCCAGAAGCGCGGGTCGAGGGCCTCTCCGGGACGGACCGGGGCGGCGGTGCGGGCGGAGAACACGGTGGTGCGCGGCGGGCGGAGGCCGAGGTCGCCGAGCGCCGTGCCGAACCGTCGTGCCGCGGGAGCCAGGGCGGGGGAGTGGAAGGCGTGGCCGGAGCGCAGCGCGCGGACGGTGAGGCCGGCCGCGCGCAGCAGGTCGGCGGCGGCGTCGAGGGCGGCGGAGGGACCGGCGAGGACGGTCTGCCGGGGGCCGTTGACCGCCGCGACGGCGATGCCGGGGCCGAGCCGGGGCGGCAGGTCGGTGGGGGCCGCCGCGACCGCGAGCAGGCCGCCCCGGGTACCCGGGTCGAGGTCGCCGGTGCGGGCGTCGACGAGGACGGCCAGCCGGTCGGCGGGGAGCACGTCCGCCAGGGCTGCGGCGGCCAGCTCGCCGATGCTGTGGCCGAGCAGCAGCTCGGGCGGGCCGGCGGCGGCCTCGACGGCCCGGCCGAGGGCGTGGCCGACGGCCAGCAGCAGCGGCTGGGCGGCCTCCGCCTCGTCCAGCGCGGGATTGGGCGCGGGGCTCAACCAGTTCTCGCGCAGCCGGTCGCCGCGTGCGCCGAGGGCGGTGAACAGCCGGTCGAGGTGCTCGGTGAAGACCGGCTCGGTGCCGTACAGTCCGGCGGCCATGCGTTCGCGCTGGGCGCCCTGGCCGGGCAGGAGCAGCACGGTGCGGCGGTGTTCGGTCATCGTCGTCTCCCCTGGGTGGTCCGTCGTTCGCGTCGCTCGCGTTGGTCGTTCGTCGTTCGTCCCCGGTCGTGGGGAGCGTGCGGGTGATGCCTTGACCCGGGATGGACCGGGCCTCAAGCCGGACTCCTGGCCGCGCCGGGAGGGTGAGGGCGTGACGGATGTGCTCTTCCACGACGAGTTCCGCGACGGCTTCCTTGACGGCCTCCGGGGCGGTCTTCACGACGGTCTTCGCGACGGTCTCCGCGCCGGGTCCGATCCCGGGCCGGGCTGGCAGGCGCGCGGCGACGGTGTCGCCACGGTCTCGGCGGACGGCCTGCTGGTGCGCTCCGCCGGGACCGACCCGGTCACCGGCGCGCCGGCCTTCACCGCGACCTGCGACCCGGCCGCACCGGGCGGCGGCCGGGGCGACCACCTGAAGTGGACGGCCCTGGTGCGGCAGACCGCAGGCTCGGGACTGCCCGGGTTCGACGTGCCGGACGGGGGCGCACTGACGGTCGGCGCGGTGCTGACGGCCCGCTTCCCGGGCACCGAACGGCACCCGTTCGGGGCGGCGGTGGCCGACCCGGCGTCAGACCTCCGGCTGGCTGCGGCCGATCTGGTGGCCTTCGACCCGGAGAGCCGGGCGGCCTTCGACTTCCTGCTCACCGATACCCGGGTGTACGCGCTGTACGAGCGCCTGCCGGAACCGGCGGGCTCGGGCGCACCGCGTCCCGCGGCCTTCAGCCAGGCCGTGCCGGTGGCCGTCCGGACGCCGGAGTCGTGGCACCGCTGCGCCGTCCGGGTGGACCGCGGCGGTACCCGGGTGACCTGGCTGCTGGACGGCGCCGAGGTGTTCGCGGTGGACCGGATCGGCCACCGGCCGGCGGGGCGCGAACACCTGCTGCTGGACCACGGGGGCGAGCCGGGGGAGCCGGTCCGGCTCGGGCAGTTGGCGGTCGGGCTGGCGACGATGACGCTGCTCGACGGCGCCGGCCCGGACGGCCGGGGGCTGGTGCGGCTGGACGCCGCGCCGGGGCACTACTACGACGTGCGGTCCGGGGCGCCGGCGCCGCAGGCGTTCGTGGACGAGCGGAGCCGGCCGGAGAGCCGACTCTTCGGTGCCGGTGCGGTGTTGAGGGTGCGTGAGGTGACCGTCCGGGAGGCGCCTGAGGTGCGCGAGGTGCCTGCGGTGCGCGTGCGGACGGGTGTTGACAGCCGTCGGCGACCCCGTTAGCTTACATTTGCTTTCAAAGCAAACGATTGGAGCGCCCTCATGAGCTGGAACGAACGGATCATCAAAGAGTTCCGGGAGAACAACGGGAAGGTGGGGGGCATGTTCGAAGGTGCCCCGATGGTGGTCCTCACCACCGCCGGCCGCCGTACCGGCAAGCCGCACACCAACCCGGCGATCTACCTGCGGGACGGCGACCGGTACCTGGTCTTCGCCTCCAACCTCGGCAACGCGCAGCACCCCGACTGGTACCACAACCTGGTCGCCGCACCCCAGGTCACGATGGAGATCGGCACCGACGAGGGGCGCGTGAAGCCCTTCGCCACCCGCGCGGTCGTCCTGGAAGGGGAGGAGCGCGACCGGCTGTACGAGCTGCAGAGCACCCTCAGCCCGGCCTTCCGCGAGTACCAGGAGAAGACCACCCGGGTGATTCCGGTGGTCGCCCTGCACGCGCTGGACCTCTCCACGGACAGCGACCGCAACCGGATGATCGGGCGTCAGTTGATCATCCACCACGAGGAGTTGCGGGCCGATCTGGCCGAGGTCCGCGCCGCCGTCGAGAGCGTGCTGAGCGGCGGGGAGGAGGCTCGTCCGACTCCCGACCTCACCCGGCAGCTGCACCGCCGCTGCCTCTCGTTCTGCTACGGACTCCAGCTGCACCACACCCGCGAGGACGGCTCCTTCACCGCCTTCGAGCAACAGTTCCCGCACCTCGTGCCGGCCATCACCAAGCTGCGCGAGGAGCACGAGGTGGTCGAACGGAAGCTGGCCGACCTCGGAGCGGTGCTGGAGCGCGGCCTCGCGGCCGAGGGCGGCGACGTCGCCGCCCTCAGGACGGAGCTCGACCGGGTGATCGACGGTCTGGAGGCGCACTTCGCCTACGAGGAGGAGCACCTGCTGCCGGCGCTGGACGTGCCCCGTCCATCCTGACCGGGCCCCGGGCAGGCCGGGGCCCCCGAACCACGGAGCGTGCTGACATGCGCTACACGCTGCTCGGCAAGTCGGGCCTGAGGGTCTCCGAACTCGCCCTGGGCACCATGACCTTCGGAACCGACTGGAAACTGCCGCCCGAGGTCCCCGGCCGCCTGCTCGACCAGTTCGCCGACGCCGGCGGCAACCTGCTGGACACCGCCAACGAGTACGGCAACGGCACCGCCGAGTCACTGCTCGGCGAACTCCTCGCCGGCCGCCGCGACCGGTTCGTGCTGAGCACCAAGTACACGATGCAGACCCGGCCCGGAGACCTCAACTCGGCCGGGAACCACCGCAAGAACCTCGTCAACTCCCTGGAGGCCAGCCTCCGCCGGCTGCGCACCGACCATCTCGACCTGCTCTGGGTGCACGCCCGCGACACGCTGACCCCGGTGCCCGAGGTGATGCGCGCCCTGGAGGACGTCGTCCGGGCCGGAAAGGTGCTCTACGTCGGTGTCTCCGACTGGCCCGCGTGGGAGGTCGCCCAGGCCAACACCCTGGCCGAACTGCGCGGCTGGTCCGCCTTCGTCGGCCTCCAGCTGCACTACAACCTCCTCGACCGCACCGCCGAGCGTGAACTGCTGCCGATGGCCCACGCCTTCGACCTCCCGGTGCTCGCGTGGGGGCCGCTGGCCGACGGCCGGCTCACCGGCAAGTACCTGACCGGCGGCACCGGGCGGCTGGACAGCGTCGCCTGGGGCCGGGCCCGCGGCGAGGGTGACGACGTCGTCCGGGAGGTCCTGGCCGTCGCCGAGGCGGTCGGCCGCCCGCCCGCGCAGGTCGCGCTCGCCTGGCTCCGCTCGCGCCCCGGCACGGTGATCCCGCTGGTCGGCGCCACCTCGGAGGAACAGCTGCGGCAGAACCTATCGGCCACCGAACTCTCGCTGGACGACGAGCAGTTGGCCGCACTGGACCGGGTCAGTGCGGTGCCGGCCGGCTTCCCGCACGCGTTCCTGCGGTTCCCCGCCATGGTCCGGCTGATCTACGGCGACCAGTGGGACCAGGTCGACGACCGGCGCACCACCGTCCGCCGGGCCGTCGCCGACGACCTCTACGGTACCGCCGCACGGTAGCGCCCGGGCGGGACCGACGACAGACGGCCGAGGACTCCGGTTCGCCCCGGGGCCCCGGCCGTCCGTCGTCCCCTCGGACCGTCCGTCGTCCCCTCGGACCGGGCGGCGGTCCCTCCGGTCCTCCGGCACGCGGCCGGCCGACGGAAGGGGCACCGGGCGGACGGCCAGGACGGCGGTCGGGCCGCGGACCCGAAGGTCCGCGGCCCGACCGCCGTCCTGGCACGGACGGGCGTTACCGCACGTGCCGCATGTCGAACGAACGCACCTTCAGCGTCACACCCTGACCCCAGAGCCGGTTCTGCTCCAGGCTCCGGTCGTCGAGGAAGGTCTGCGGCGCCGGCGCGCCCTGCGACGGCTTGTAGTAGAAGTTCTCCTCCTTGCCGAGGCGGACCAGCCCGCGCTTGTCCCGGTCGCGCACACCGCCGGCGCCGTCCAGCAGGTTCCCGGTGCCGAGGCCGCACTGCACCGAGGTCGCCCGGACCTGCTCCGGGGTGCCGCCGTGGTCCAGCCGCAGGTACTTGCGGTCGAACGCCGGCGTCCCGATCCGGTCGGTGGACAGCACGTTCCTGCCGTTCACCAGCCAGGTGACCCGCCGGCCGCCCTGGTCGAACTTGATCTGGAGGTCGTCCGTCCGGCCCGGGGTGCGCTTGGCCACCGGGACGGAGTAGTGGTACGAGGCGTAGGTGCTGCCGGGGATCGGCAGCCGCTCGTACACCGCGTGGATCTCGCCGTTGGTGACCGTCAGGTTGGCCACCGTGTGGGTGGTGTGGTCCACCGAGATCAGCGTGGCACTGGCCAGCCGGGGATCGGTCTGCGGATCGGACACCGCCTGGCCGAACGGGTGCTGGTCGACGTAGTCCGACCGGACCGACACCTGGCTGGAGCAGACCAGCGCACCGGTGTCCGGGACGGGCACGCCGTTGGCGGAGGACTGCCGGGGCTGCGCCACCCACTTGAGGTGGTCGCCGGTGCCACCGCCGAAACCGGTGGCGTTCTGGTCGGTCGTCGCGGCGAACGCCGGCCGGCCGGTGACCGGGTTGGTCCCGGTCGGCACCACCGTGATGCCGCGCCGGCCGGCGGTGATCACACCGTCGCCCTGCGGCAGCACCGCGCCGGTCGCGGTCTTCGACGAGCCCAACTGCCAGGTCTGCGCCGAGTCGAAGCCGTCGCGGAACTCGTCGTGGAAGAGGACCTGCCCGGGCCTCCCCGCCGCACCGGCGTCCGCGACGGCTGTCCCGCCGGCCCCGGCCACGCCGGCCATCGTCATCGCGACGCCGATCGCCGCCTTCACTTTCCCGTTCATCGCGTCTCCCTGCGCATTCGACAGAGCACCACAGAGCACTTCCGAGCTTCCGAGCACCTCGGGTGGTGCGCCGCACACTCTGGCCGCGCTCCCTCGAATTCCGGTCGAACCGCCGTCTCCACGCCCGCTCGACCACTGCTCCAGCCGCCCCGGACAGGCTGCCCGAGCCCATGATGACCAGCCCCTGTCCGGAAGGAGGCGATGGCCGTGGACCAGCTCCTTGCCATCACCGAGGAAGTCGGCACCGCACTGGCCGAGCGGCGGCCGGTGGTCGCGCTCGAATCGTCGCTCGTCACCCACGCACCGTCCGTCGACGCCGCCCTCGCCATCGAGAAGGCCGTCCGGGACGGCGGCGCCGTGCCCGCCACCATCGGCATCCTGGACGGCCGGCTGCTCGTCGGCCTCGACGCCGACCAGATCGAACGGCTGCGCACCACCGCCGGCGTGCCCAAGGTCAGCGCCCGCGACATCGGCCCGGTGCTGGCCGGCGGCGGCCCCGGCGCCACCACCGTGGCCGGCACCATCGTCATCGCCGAGCGGGCCGGCATCCCGGTGTTCGCCACCGCCGGGATCGGCGGCGTCCACCGCCGCGCGCAGCAGACCTTCGACATCTCGCCGGACCTCCTCCAGTTCACCCGCACCCGGATCACCGTGGTCTGCGGCGGAGCCAAGAGCATCCTGGACGCCCGGCTCACCGCCGAGTACCTGGAGACGGCCGGCGTCCCGGTGCTCGGCCACGGCACCGACCGGCTGCCCGGCTTCTACGCGCGGGCCACCGAGGTCCCGGTCCGCCGGGTGGACGACGTCGGCCAGGCCGCCCGCGCCGTCCTGGCGCACTGGGAGGTCAACGGCGGCGGCACGGTCCTGCTCACCACCCCGGTGGCCGAGGAGGACGCGTTGGACGCCGAGGTGATCGAGACCGCCATCGTGCGGGCGCTCGCCGAGGCGGACGCGGCCGGGGTCACCGGAAACGCCGTCAGCCCCTTCCTGATGAAGGCCGTCTCCCGGGTCACCGAGGGACGCACCGCGAAGGCCGGCCGGTCCCTGCTGCTGAGCACCGCGCGGCTGGCCGGCGAGCTGTCGGCCGCCCTGTCGGCCCTGGCCGGGAACGAGCAGCAGGCGGGCACGCAGCACGCCGGCGCGCGGCCCGCGTACGAGCAGGCGGCGGGGGAGTGGCGGTGACGGCCGGCGTCCTGTTCGATCTCGACGGCACCCTCGCCGACACCCCGCAGGCCATCGCCACGCTGCTCACCGCCGTCCTCGCCGAACGCGGCGTGCACCCCGGCGCGGACGCCGTGCGCGCGACCGTCGGCCTGCCGCTGGAACCGAGCCTGGCCCGGCTGCTCGGCCGGCCGGCCGACGGCCCGGAGGTGGCCGCCGCCGCCGCCGACTACCAGCGGCGCTTCCGTGCGCACCTGACGGCCACCGGCGCGGCCCTGCGCTACCCGGGGGTGGCGACCGGGCTGCGCCGGCTCGCCGGGGCGGGGCTGCGGCTCGCGGTGGCCACCTCCAAGCCACGCGGGGCGGCCGAGAAGATCCTCGCCCTGATGGGCGTCGCCGACGCGTTCGCCGTGGTCGCCGGCCACGACAGCGTCGAGCACGGCAAGCCGCACCCGGCGATGGCCCGGTACGCGGCCGACCGGCTCGGCCTGTCCGCCGAGTCCTGCGTGGTGGTCGGCGACGGCGTCGCCGACGTGGGTATGGCGCGTGCCGCCGGGATGCGCGTCATCGGCGTCTCGTACGGCGCGGCCACCGCCGCCGAGCTGACCGCCGCGGGCGCGGAGCGGGTCGTCGACTCCTTCCCCGAGGTCGTCGACCTCCTGCTCGCCCCGGCACCACCGACCGACCGACCCGAGGAGCCGCGATGAACCCGCCCGCCCGCACCCCCGCCGAAGCCGCCGTCCCCGCCGAAGCCGCCGAGCTCTGGCGGGACGACTTCCGCGACGGCCTCTCCGCCACCGGGCCGGACGCCCGCTGGCGGTACGTCCAGGCCACCGCCGAGCTGATCGCCGACGACGCCGACGCCACCGTCACCGGGGACGGCCTGCGCCTGGTCTCCCGGGGCCGCAACGCGGCGACCGGCGAGCCGGCCTTCACCCGGACGGTGCCCAGCGAGCGCGGACAGGCCGGGGTGGTGCCCGGATTCGCCGACCACGCCAAGTGGATCGCCTACGTCAACCGCACCGCGGCCTCCGGCTTCCAGGGCTTCGAGGCCGAACCGGGCCGGGTGCTCTCCGTCTCCGCCACCGTCTCCGGCCGCACCTACGGCACCGCGGGCCACCCGTTCGGCGACGCGGTCCGCGACCCCGAGGACGACCTGCGGCTGGGCGGCGCCATGCTGAACACCATCGACCCGGAGACCTCGGTCGCCTTCGACTTCATCCTGACCAACCGCCGGCTCTACGCCTTCTACGGCCGGACCAACTTCGCCCGCCGCCACCTCGGCCCGTACGGCTCCTTCGCCTGCACCGTGCCGCTGCTGGACCGCACCCCGGACGACCGCCACCGGGTGCGGATCTCCTACGACCGGGGCGCAGGCGTGGTGCGCTGGCTGCTGGAGGACGAGGAGGTGCTGCGGGTCGACCGGATCGGTCTGCCGCTCGGCCGGGAGACGCTCACCCTCGACGAGGGCGGCGAGCTGACGGTGGTCGAACCGCGCCAGCTCAGCTTCGGGATGGGCCTGCTCAGCCTGCTGGACGGCTCCTGGCCGACCGGGCGCGGCCTGGTCCGCCTCTCCCGGGCGACCACCTACTTCCGCCCCGACGCGGGCGAGCCGCACGAGCAGACCTTCGTCGACGAGGAGAGCCGGGAGAGCAGCCGGCTCTTCGGCCAGGGCGCCGAACTGACGATCGGCGGGTACACCGTCACCGACGGGCCCGCCGGCTGACCCGGCCCCGGCGAGCGTGCCGGAGGGGGCTGCGGGCGGATGCCCACAGCCCCCTCGCGGCGTTCCGTCTGCGGCACTGCGGCACTGCGGCACTGCGGCACTGCGGCACTGCGGCACTCCGTCGTCCCGCGTCCGGTGTCGGGCAACCGGGTGGGCGGTCGCCCGACCACCCGGTTGCCCCACCACCCCGTGAGGCGCGGCGACCCGCCTGTCCGCGGTACCCGCAGGCCCGCCGGGCCCGTCAGCCCGCCGCGTACGGGACGAGCTCCGCCGTCGCGAAGCGGTGGGCGGCCGGCTCCCACTGGAGGACGGCGTGGGTGGCGCCGGTGGTGGCGTCCCGCCAGAACCGCTGGAACGGCGCGTCCTCCTGCAGCGCACCGGTCCCGGCGGTCCGGGCCAGCCCGTTGACCGCGGCCAGCAGCAGCTCCACGGCGGCCGCCTGGTCGCGCTGCGCGCGGGCCCCGCTCCACTCGTCCCGGGAGCCCCGGTCGGCGTCCTCGGCGGCCCGGGCCAGCAGCAGCGCGGCCGCGTCGGTCTCGGCGGCGGCCCGGGCGAGCGCGGACTCGGCGGCGGCCGAGGGCTTCCGGCGGGCCGCGGCGGCGGACCAGGCGGACAGCGCCCCTCGCACCGCCCCCAGCACGGGCCCGGCGAAGGTCAGCCCGCTGACGTCGCGCAGCGGCACGGTGAGGGGGGCGGGCGCCTCGCCCGCCGGGCGCCCGGTCAGCAGCTCGGCGTGCCCGAAGGTGTGTCCGACGGGCACGTGCACCGGGTCCAGGACCAGCGTGTGGCTGCCCGTCCCGCGCATGCCGACGGTCCGCCAGGTCTCCTCGACCCGGTAGGCGGAGCGGGGCACCAGCAGGAAGCGCGGCTGCCGTTCGTCCGGCGCGCCGTCGGGCACCGGGACCGAACAGGCGAGCAGGGCGGCGTCGGAGGAGTGCACGCCGCTGACGTAGGACCAGCGGCCAAAGAGCCGCCAGCCGCCGTCCTCAAGGACGGCCGTCCCGGCCGGCACCAGCGCGCCGGCCACCAGGGTGTCCGGGCCGTCCGCCCAGAGCGCGCGCCGGCCCTCCTCGGGCAGGAACCCGGCCATCCTGCCGAGGGTCGAGGCGATCGACGCGCACCAGGCGGCGGACGGGTCGTGCCGGGCGAGTGCGGCGACGGCGTCGAGGCAGGTGCCGAAGCCGCCCTCGTCGCCACCCCACCGGGCGGGGACGAAATGCCGGGCGAACCCGGCCTCCCGGACGGCCTCGACGACCTCGGCCCCGAGCCGGTACTCGCGTTCGGCCCGGTCCGCGTGCGCCGAGGCCGCCCGGCACACCTCGGTCAGATCGGAATGCTCCTTCACGGCGGCACTTCCCTCCGGTGGGACGGTGGAGAACGGTGGAGAAGCGCAGCCTCGCGGCGTCCGGTCGAGGCCGGCTGGACCGCCGGTCGGGCGGCCGCCGGGTCGGCAGGTCGACAGATCGACAGGCAGGGAGCGGGTTCGGGTGGCCGGGGGTTCGGGCGGTCAGGTCCGGGTGGCCTCCGCGTCGGCGCCGTCCGGCCGGCCCGGCTGCGTCGTCGAGGCCGGCGGCCGGGGCTGCTGCTGCGGGGGCCGGGCGGCCATGAAGACCAGACGGCCGCCGGGCAGGATCATCGCGGCGGGGGCGGCCAGCAGGTAGAGCCCGACGACGACCAGCAGGCCGGTGGCGGCGGAGCGGATCGGCGGGTGGCCGTCGTCCAGCAGGCCGAAGTAGACGGTGCCGAGCAGCGCCACCCCGGAGGCGGTGCCGATCTGGATGGCCGTGTTGACCAGCCCGGCCGCGGCGCCCACGTGATGGCCCGGGGTCTTCGCGAGGACGGTGGCGATCAGCACGCCCGAGGCCATCGACATGCCGACGCCGCCGATCAGCAGGCCCGGGATCAGCTGCCAGGAGTGCAGTCCGGTCCCGTAGCGGACCACCGCGAGCGTGGTGAGGCCCATGCCCAGGGCGAGCACCACGCACCCGACCACCGCGAGCGGACGGCCGAGCTGGCGCAGCCTGGTGGCGAAGGGCGAGAAGAGGCCGACGCCGACGGCGGCCGGGACCATGGTCAGCGCGGTGTGCAGGGGGGTGAAGCCGACGGTGCTCTGCAGATGGACCGTCAGGATCACCGGGTAGGCGGCGCCCGCGAAGAACAGCACGGCGACGGAGAGCCCGCCGAGGGCGGCCCGCTGGCGCAGCAGTGCCGGGTCGATCAGCGCGGTGTGGCCCCGGGCGACGACCGTCCGTTCGTAGCGGCCGAAGAGCCAGAGGAGTACCGGGCAGGCCGCCATGACGGCGAAGGTCCACCACGGCCAGTCCAGGGTGCGGCCCTCGACCAGCGGGTAGAGCAGGGCGAGCACCGCGACGCCGGCGATGGCCAGGCCGCGGGCGTCGATGGTGGAGGCGTGCTCGGAGCGGGAGTCCCGGCAGAGCAGCACGGTGCCGATCAGCGCGGCGATGCCGACGGGCACGTTGACGAAGAAGATCGGCCGCCAGGTGAGGCCGAACAGGTCGGCGTCGAGCAGCAGGCCGCCGAGCAGCGGGGCGCCGACGCCGCCGATCGAGAAGGTCAGGCCGTAGACGGTGGCGGCGCGCTGCTGCTCGCCGGGCGGGAACTCGACCCGGAGCATGGCGAGCACCTGGGGCACCATCAGGGCGGCGGAGGCCCCCTGGAGGATCCGGACGGTGACCAGCATCTCGGGGTTGACGGAGAGTCCGGTGAGCAGGGAGGTGAGGGTGAAGGCGATCAGCCCGGCCTGGAAGACCTTCAGCCGGCCGTAGCGGTCGCCGAGCCGGGAGGCGGTGATCATGCCGGAGGCGAAGGCGATGGTGTAGCCGGCCATGGCCCATTCGAGCTGGGTGGAGGAGGCGTCGAGCTCGCGGCGGAGCGTGGGTAAGGCGACCTGGAGGACCGTGCCGTCGATCAGGTCCATCACGGTGGCCGCCATGGTGACCACCAGGGCCGCCCAGCGACGTGGGCTGTACTGCGGGGATGCGGGCCGGGGCTCGGGCATGGAGCGCCCCTTCCGGTACTGTGTGAGAAGCCGACAGGAGACTTTGCTTTGAAAGCAAAGCTATGGGGAGGGGTGGAGGATGTCAACGGAACAGGTGTCCGACGCCTCGTCCGCGCACGGGCTCAGCACCGACGAGGCGATCCGCGCGATGCTGCTCCTCATGCCGCGCGTGGCGGCGCGGCTCAAGCGCACGCCCGTGCCCGACCGGCTCCAGTCGATGAACCTGGCGCCCCGTCACCTGTCGATGCTGTCCTACCTGCTCTTCGACGGGCCGATGCCGGTGAACCAGCTCGCGGCACGCCTGGAGGTCGCCCCCACCACGGTGAGCCTGATGGTCAGCGACCTCACCCGGCAGGGAGTCGTCGAACGGCTGGCCGACCCGGCCGACCGCCGTCGCACCATCGTCAGCATCACCGAGGAGCCCGCCACCCGCGAGGCCATCGAGCGCTGGCTGGCTAACGGGGCCGACGCCTGGCGCAGGGCGTTCGAGCCGCTCGCCCCCGAGGACCGGGCGCTGTTCGTCCGCACCATCGAGGCCTACGAGAACGGCGCATCCCGCCCCCGCCCGTAGGTCCGGCACCGGCGGCCGAGTCCCGCTGGAGCGTTCTTCGAGCCCCGCACGCTCTGCTGGTCGCCGGGGCGGCACACCGCCGCCCACGGACCGCAGGGAGGCGGCATGCCGAGGAAAGTACTGGTCACCGGGGCCACCGGGACGGTCGGGAACCATCTGGTGCGCCGTCTGCTGAAGGACGGCGCGGAGGTCCGTGCCCTCGTCCGGGAGCCGGAGCGGGCCGCGGCCCTGCTGCCGGCCGGGGTGCACCTCGCCCCGGGGGACCTCACCGACCCGGCGGCGGTCCGCGCCGCGCTCGTCGGGGTCGAGCGGGCCTTCGTCCTGCTGGCCGACGACGCCGGCGCCGCGGTCGCCGAGGCGCTGCGAGACGTGCCCGGAGGCGGTCCGGAGCACCTCGTCCTGCTCTCCGCGGCGGCTCCCGCCGCCCCTGCGGCCCCCGCCGCGCAGGCTGCCGAGGCACAGGAGGACCCGACACAGGACGCCCCGGTGCCGGACAACCCGCTGTTCCGCAAGCACCGGCAGGGCGAGGCCGCGCTCGCGGCCACCGGCCGGCCGGTCACCGTGCTGCGGCCGGGCCCGTTCGCCTCGCTCACGCGGCAGTGGATCCCCGCCGTGCGCGGAGCGGGGGTGATCGGCGCCGTCCACCCGGACCTCGCGCTTCCGGTGGTCGACCCGCGGGACATCGCGGACGTCGCCGCCGCCGTCCTCGCGGGCCCCGCCCCCGCCCCCGGACCGCTGGTCCTCTCCGGCCCGCAGGCCCTGGACACCCACGAACGGGTGCGGATCCTCGCGGAGGTGACCGGCCGTCCGCTGACCGTCCGCCGGCTGAGCGCCGAGGCATGGGTGCGACTGGCCGGCGACCGGCTGCCCGAGGCCTACGCCCGCGCGCTGCTCGGCGTCGAGGAGTACCTGCGCCGGGTGCCGCCGCCGCTGACGGGCACCGTCCAGGAGTACACGGGCCGCCCGGCCCGGCCGTTCCGCGCCTGGGTCGAGGACCACGCGGCCGAGTTCCTCCAGACCGTCTCCAGGACGGGTTGAGCCCGCCCGGCGAGGGTGGCCGGGACCTTCCACGAACCGTTCCTACCGAGGAGGAAGCTGGTGGAGACCACCACCCCCGTGGCGAATCCGGCCCGTACCGGGCTCTACGCCGAGGTGCAACTGTTCTACGCCCGCCAGATGCAGCACCTGGACGCGGTGCGGGCCGAGCCGTTCGCGGCGACCTTCGCGGCGGACGGCGTGTTCGACCACTCGCCGGAGGTGCCCGCCGTCCGCGGCCGGGCGGCGATCGCCGCCGAGGTGCGCTCGTACAACGATCGCCGGTTCGCCCAGGACCCGGTCCGGCGCCGGCACTGGTTCAACATGCTCGACGTCCGCGAGCAGCCCGACGGCAGCGTGCACACCGAGTTCTACGCCCTCGTCGTGACGACCCGGCCCGGGCAGTTCCAGCCGGTCATCGCGCCGAGCTGTGTCGTCCGCGACGTCCTGGTCCGTGAGGACGGTGAACTGCGCACCCTGGAACGGCGGGTGACCCAGGACCACGCCTCGTTCTGATCCGGGCTCCCGGGCCGGGCTCCCGGGCCGGGCGCACGGGCGGGGCTCCCGGCCGTCACGGCCGGGAGCCCCGTCGTCACTCGGCCCGCCCGCCCCCGGGGCGTCGCCCCGGGGGCGGTGCCGACGGTCGGCGCTCCCTCCCGCCTCCCGTTCGGCACCGGTGCGCGGCGCGCGTCCTCAGCCCTCGCGTGCCCGGGCCGCCGCCGCGATGACCGCGTTCTGCCCGCGGTCGCGCCGGGCGGCCAGCTCCTCGTACGGCACCGCCCCGAACGACGCGTCGGCCTGCGCCAGGATGGTGTCGACGGTCTCCCGGTCCACCGGCGGCGAGCCGAGCAGCGACCAACTGCGCTCCAGGCCGCTGCCCAGGTGCTCCAGCCAGTGCCGCAGGCCGCCGGGCCCGCCGCCCAGGTGGAAGGCGTGGAACGGGCCCACCACGGCCCACCGGGAGCCGATCGAGGCGGTCACGACCTCGTCCAGCTCGTCCACCGTCACCACGCCCTCGCGCACCAGGTGGATGCTCTCCCGCAGCAGGGCCGACTGCAGCCGGTTCGCCACGAAGCCCGGCACCGCGCGGCGCAGCACGACCGGTGTCTTGCCCAGCCACCGGTAGAACTCCACCGCGGCCCCGACGGTCGAGGGATCGGCGTCGCGGCCGGCCACCACCTCGACCAGCGGCACGATGTGCGGGGGGTTGAACGGGTGGCCGACCAGGACCCGGCCGGGGGTGTCGAGTCCGGCGCCCAGGTCGTCCGGCAGCAGGGTCGAGGTGGAGGAGAGCAGCAGGGCGTCCGGTGCTGCCGCCGCCGCGACTTCGGCGAACAGCCGCTGCTTGAGCGGGAGGTCCTCCGGTGCGTTCTCCTGCACCACGTCGACGCCTGCCACCGCGCCGGCGAGGTCGGGGGCGAAGACCAGCCGGGCCGCCAGCTCGTCGGGGTCGGCCGGTCCGCCGGGCAGGGAGGCCGCGTACAGCGGCAGCGCCGCCGTGACGTGGGTGCGGGCGTCGGCACGGGTGCTGCTGATCCGCACCTCCAGCCCGCGTGCGGCGAACAGGGCGATCCAGCCCAGCGCGATCGTGCCGGTGCCGATCACCGCCGCGCTGCGGTAGGTCGTCGGACGTGCGGTCACCGCGCCACCTCCAGGGCGAATTCGGGCAGTTCCGGGTGGGCCGGCTCGGGGGAGCCGCCGAGGACCAGCTGGTGCAGCCGCTGCACCCGGCGGGAGGGCTCGACCCCCAGTTCGCCGACCAGCGCGCCGCGCAGCCGCTGGTACGTCTCCAGGGCCCGCCAGGTGTGGCCGGAGCGGTAGTAGGCGACCATCAGCTGGGCGGAGAAGTTCTCGTGCATCGGGTGACGGGCCGTCAGCATCCTCAGTTCGCTGAGGATCTCGGCGTGCCGTCCGAGCCGCAGGTCCGCCTCCACGCGCAGTTCCATCGCCCGGGTGCGGGCCTCGTCCATGCCCAGGACCTCGGTCTCCAGCACGGGCCCGACCGGGACGTCGGCCAGCGCCGGGCCGCGCCAGAGCCGCAGCGCCCGGCCGAGCGCGTCGGCGGCCCGGTGGGCGTCCCCGGCGTCGAGGGCCGCGCTGCCCTCGGCGGTCAGCCGGTGGAAGGTCCGCAGGTCGGAGTCGTGCACGGCGCCGGTCAGCTGGTAGCCGCCGAGCCGGGTGGCGAGCACCTCCTTGGCCGTCTGCGGCGTGCCGGCCGGCAGCGCGGCCGCGATCCGCCGACGGAGCTGGAGGACGTAGGTCTGTAACGTCGTCTGGGCGCTCCTCGGTATTCGGGCCCCCCAGGCCTCCTCCATCAGTGTGGGCACCTGGACCAGCCGGCCCGCCCGAAGGGCGAGCAGTGCGAGCAATTGTCGCGGCTTTCCGGCACTCGGCACGATGAAGTTTCCGTCGATTCGTATTTCCAGCGGCCCCAGAACACTGATGTCCATACGTGCGCCTCCATGGAAATCTCGGTTTCCTCGAGTGTGGCACGAGGAACTGAGGGAGCCCTAGTGATGATCTCACGGGCGGTCTGTGAATTTCTCATACCGGGGCCGTGCACGCACCGTCAGATCATGCCCGATTCCCGGGCAATCCGGACGGCGTCGACCCGGTTGCGGGCGTCCAGCTTCTGGACGACCGCGGTCAGGTAGTTGCGGACCGTTCCCACCGACAGGTGGAGCTGGCGCGCGATCTGCCGGACGTCGTCGCCCTCGGCGGCCAGTCGCAGCACCTCGACCTCGCGCGGGGTGAGCAGTCCGTCCACCGGAGTGGAGAAGCTCAGTGCGAGCTGCGGATCGACGACCCGCTCGCCGGTCATCGTCCGGCGGACCGCGGCGAACAGCTCGCTCGGCGGTGCGTCCTTCAGGAGCAGCCCCGTGCCCGGCAGTGCGAGCGCCCGCCGCAGCACGGTCGGATGGCTCAGGCTGGTGAGCAGCAGCACCCGGCAGTCGGGTACGTACGACCGCAGCTTCGCGGCGGCGGTGAGGCCGTCCTGCCCCGGCAGGTTGATGTCCAGGATCGCCAGGTCGGGCCGGACCTCCAGCGCGGCCGGCACCACGGCGTCGCCGCTGCCGACCTCGGCGACCACCTTGACGTCAGGTTCGAGTTCGAGCAGCGCCACCAGTGCGCCGCGTACCATCCGTACATCTTCGGCGATGAGCAGCCGGATCACCGAGTCCCCCTTTCCCCGTTCGCAGCCGTCCCTCGGCGTGACGGTGCGTCAGGTGAATTGTAGGGCCGCCCAGCGAGCCTCAAGGGCTTTTCCAGCGTCGATTGTGAGGATCGCCTCGCCCGCATCGTGGACGCGAAATGGAGAACCGAAGTGGTGAACGCGAGGAAACGCCCGATACGCGTCGCCGGCACGGGGCACAGCGGAATACAGGGGGTCGGTGGCTACCGGCCCCGCCGCCGCGTCGACAATGCCGAGCTCTGCCGGAGCATCGACTCCACCCCCGAGTGGATCGAGACCCGCAGCGGAATTCGCCGGCGCGGATTCGCGGGCCCCGACGAGACGCTGCCGGTGATGGCCGTCGCGGCCGCCCGGCAGGCCCTCGACCGGGCCGGGGCGCGCCCCGCCGATCTCGACCTCGTCCTGGTGGCGAGCATGTCCAACCTGGTCCAGACCCCGGCGCTGGCCGCCGTGGTGGCCCACCGGCTGGGCGCCGGCGGCGCCGCCGCGTTCGACCTGTCGGCGGCCTGCGCGGGCTTCTGCCACGCCCTCGCGGTGGCCTCCGACACGGTACGGACCGGTGGCGCCCGGCGGGTGCTGGTGATCGGGGCGGAGCGGATGACCGACATCGTCGAGCCGACCGACCGCACGAGCGCCCTGCTCTTCGCGGACGGCGCCGGCGCCGTCGTGGTCGGCGCGGCCCGTCACCCCGGCATCGGCCCGGTGGTCCGGCGCTCCGACGGCGCGTACGCCGACGCCCTGCGGATGACCGCGCCGTGGGCCGGTGACGAACGGCCCTGGATGCGGATGGACGGCCGCCGGGTGTTCCGCTGGGCGATGGAGGAGGTGGCGCCGGCCGCGCTGGCGGCCCTCGACGCGGCCGGCCAGTCGGTCGCGGACCTCGGCGCCTTCGTGCCGCACCAGGCCAACCTCCGGATGACCGAGTTGATGGTCGAGCGCCTCGGCCTGACCGCCGCGACCACCGTCGCCCGCGACGTCGTCGAGACCGGCAACACCTCCGCCGCCTCGATCCCGCTCGCGCTGGAGGCGCTGCTCGGCGAGGGCACGGCGGCGAGCGGGGACACCGCGCTGCTGGTCGGCTTCGGGGCCGGTCTCAACTACGCGGCGCAGACGGTGGTGCTGCCGTGACCGGCCGGACGGTGACCCGCGACGACCTCCGCGCCGCGATGGCCAGGACCGCCGCCGGCGTGGTGGTGGTGACGACCCGGGGAAGCGACGGCGCCCCGCAGGGCCTCACCGCGACCTCGTTCTGCTCGGTCTCGCTGGAACCGGCCCTGATCCTGGTCTGCGTGGCCGAGACGGCCGGTGCCTACAAGGCGCTCGCCGGCTGCGAGGAGTTCGCGGTGAGCGTGCTCCGCCGGGAGCAGTCCGCCGTGGCGACCCGGTTCGCCACCCGCGGGGCCGAGAAGTTCCGCGCGGCGGACACCGAGCCGACGCCCCGGGACCTGCCGGCCGTGGCCGACGCCCTCTGCCAGCTCGACTGCGCGGTGTACGACCGGCACCCCGCCGGCGACCACCTGATCCTGGTCGGCGAGGTCACCGCCGTCCGGCTCGCGGACGGCGGTGACCCGCTGGTCTACGCGGACCGGTCGTACCGGACGCTCAGTTCCTGAAGCGGGGTCACCGTCATGGCGGTCGCCGACTGGAGGGCCTCGATCGCCAGCACGGCGGCGCCCATGGCCTGCACGGTGGTGAGGCAGGGCACCGAGCGGGCGACGGCGGCGGTGCGGATCTCGTAGCCGTCGAGGCGGCCGCCGGTGCCGTACGGGGTGTTGACGACGAGGTCGATCTCGCCGTCGTGGATCAGCCGGACGACGGTCCGCTCGCCGTTCGGGCCCTCGCCCTCGTCGTGCTTGCGCACCACGGTGGCGGGGATCCCGGCACGCTGGAGCACCTCGGCGGTGCCGGCGGTGGCGAGCAGGTCGAACCCGAGGCCGACGAGGGCGAGTGCGGGCAGCACGATGTCCCGCTTGTCGCGGTCCGCCACGGACAGCACGGCCCTCCCCTTGGTGGGGAGGGCGCCGTAGGCGCCGGTCTGGGATTTGGCGTAGGCGGTGCCGAAGACCTTGTCGATGCCCATGACCTCGCCGGTGGAGCGCATCTCCGGGCCGAGGACGGTGTCGACACCGCGGCCGTGGACGTCC
>NZ_JAQYWW010001215.1:0-311 GCF_036322525.1 Streptomyces sp. BE20
CTCGTTCGCGGTGGCCGGGTCGGTGGCCGGTGCCGCGGTCTGCTTCGGGGCCTCCGCGGACGTCATGCCTCGGTCCTCCGGGTTAAGCGGGACTGGGCGCGACGGCCGCGGACGTTGACGACGAGGGCGGCCGCGGTGATCGCCGCTCCGGCGTGCGTGATCGGCGCTCCACTCGGCTTCTGAGAGGCGCGATAGCTCGGGGTCGTCGATGCGGTCGTGGGTGGCGGTGTGGAGGGTGCGCCGGCTGGTGGGTCCGGCGGCGGCGTCGGTGAGGCCGACCAGGGTGCGGGCGGTGACGCTCTTGCCGGAGC
>NZ_JAQYWW010001216.1:0-406 GCF_036322525.1 Streptomyces sp. BE20
GCACCCGGCGCCCGCTCACCCCGCCGGGAGAGCAGCACCAGATGCCGCACCCCCCGCTCGGCCACCAGGTGCCGCGCCAGGATCGCCCCCAGCGTCCCCGTACCACCCGTGATCAGAACCGTGCCGTCCGGGTTCCACGGGCGGGCCGACTCGACCTCGGGAACCGCCGCCCGCACCAGCCGCGGCGTGTGCAGGCGCCCTTCCCGCAGGGCGAGTTGGGGCTCGCCCGTGGCGACGGCGGCGGCCAGGGCCGCCTCGGAGGCCGCGGCGCCGTCGGTGTCCACGAGCACGATCCGGCCCGGGAACTCGTTCTGCGCCGAGCGGAGCAGACCCCAGACCGGGGCCGTCGCCAGGTCGGGCGTCTCCCCCTCGTCCACGGCCACCGCCCGACGCGTCAGGACCACCA
>NZ_JAQYWW010001217.1:0-302 GCF_036322525.1 Streptomyces sp. BE20
CGCGGCCAGCCATCGGCGGCCCTGGGCGCGGAGCGTGCGCCGCTCGGCGGGCGCCAGGCGGCGGTGGGCGCGAGGAGGGCGGCGCGAGGTCTGCAGACCGACGGTGCGGGGACGAGTGTCACACGGTGGGGGGACGCGCCCGGGACGTCGCCCCGTGCCTGATCCCGCACGTCGCCGAAGTCGCGCTCGCCGCCCTCTTCCCGGAGGACGTCCTGGACCTGCTGTAGCGGCTCCTCGACGTGGACGCCGACCCGCTGGGGCTCGGGCAGGGGTACGCCTTCGCCGGCGTCCTCGCCGCCGCC
>NZ_JAQYWW010001218.1:0-110762 GCF_036322525.1 Streptomyces sp. BE20
GCCACCACCGTCACGTTCCCCACCACATCCACCCGCGCAAGGAAACGCTCCCTCAACCCCGAAAGATCATCGCGTCCAACGGCCACGGTCCTCGCAACTCCCACCGATCGCGGGTGTTGCGAGGACCGCTAGAACCCAAGCCGCGTTCGCGGCGGTTCCGGGCCCTCTTCGTGTCCTGCGGCCGGGTCGGCCCCGCGGTCAGCCGCGGGCGGCGTCCCGGCGCTGCTTGAGCAGGCCCGCCCCGCTGAGCAGCGCGACCAGCACGCCGGCCGCGTACAACTGCTGGCGGTTGCCCTCGGTGGTGGTCATCAGGGCGAGGATGCCGACCACGGCGGCCATCGCCACCCAGGTCAGGTACGGGAAGCCCCACATCTTCACGGTGAGCAGCTCGGGCGACTCGCGCTCCAGCCGGCGGCGCATCCGCAGCTGCACGAGGCAGATGAAGAGCCAGACCACCAGGATGGCGACGCCGGTGGTGTTCATCAGCCAGGTGAAGACGGTGTCCGGCCAGAACTTGGAGGCCAGTACGGCGCCGAAGCCGAACAGGCAGGAGGCGATCACGGCCAGGCGCGGCACTCCGCCGCTGACCTTGGCCAGCGCCTTCGGGCCCTGACCGCGGGCGACCAGCGAGTAGGCCATCCGGGAGGAGCCGTAGATGTTGGCGTTCATCGCGGAGAGCAGGGCGATCAGCACCACGATCTCCATGATCGTCCCGGCGCCGGGCACGCTCAGGTGTTGCAGCACGGTGACGTAGGGGCCGTTCTCGACGACCGAAGGGTCCTTCCACGAGACCAGGGTCACGACCAGCGCCATCGAGCCGATGTAGAAGATCGCGATCCGCCAGACCGCGGTGCGCACCGCGTTGGCGACGTTCTTCCGGGGGTCCTCGGACTCGGCCGCCGCGATGGTGACGGTCTCCAGACCGCCGTAGGCGAAGACGGAGGCGAGCAGGCCGACGATCAGGCCGTCGATCCCGTTGGGCAGGAAGCCGCCCTGGCCGGTGAGGTTGGCGGTGCCGGGGGCGCCGGGGCCGAGCACGCCGGCGATGCCGAGCCCGCCGAGCACCAGGAAGGCGAGGATCGCGGCGACCTTGACGGCGGCGAACCAGAACTCGAACTCGCCGAAGTTCTTCACCGCGGTGAGGTTGCTGGCGCAGAAGAAGACCATGAACAGGGCGACCCAGACCCAGGCGGAGACACCGGGGATCCAGCCGTTGACGATGCGCCCGGCGGCGGTGGCCTCGGCGGCGACGCCGCAGCAGAGCATCACCCAGTACATCCAGCCGGCGGTGATCCCGGCCCAGGGGCCGATCTCCTTCTCGGCGTGCACCGAGAAGGAGCCGGAGGCCGGGCGGGCGGCCGACATCTCGCCGAGCATCCGCATGATCAGCATGACCAGCAGGCCGGAGAGGACGAAGGCCAGGATGATCGCCGGACCGGCCGCCGCGATTCCCGCGCCGGAGCCGACGAAGAGGCCGGCGCCGATGACCCCGCCGAGCGCGATCATCGAGAGGTGGCGCTGCTTGAGCCCGTGGGAGAGCTGCTGGCCGCCGGCCGGGGGAGCGGGCGTGGTCCCGGGCGCCGGGGGCGCGGAGGTACGGGCCATGGGGAAGGGATCCAGACTGTTCGACATGCGGTGCGAGTTGCCCAATATCCGGCGACAAGGCTGTCCATGCCAAGGATGCCCCGATCCGGACCAGTATGCGGACCGGATCGTGACGCAGACCTTCGCCGTCCGTCACGTTCCGTCGCTCCCGGAGGCCGGACCCGACAAGGCGGGTGGCCGGGGCTTTGTCCGGATCCCTGACGGTGCCGGGCGTGATCGACGCGTAGGTTCACAGGTGTTCACTCACCTGAACGGACGAACCGAGGAGACAAGCCCGATGGCCACCGCCAGCACCCCGACCGCCGGTACCCCGACCCTGAACCGTGCCGTCCTCGCCGATCTGCTGCCCGCCGCGGGCACCCGGCTCGGCACCCAGGCGCGCGACCTGGCCCTGGTGGCCGGCGGCGCCGCGCTCACCGGACTGGCCGCCCAGCTGTCGGTGAACGTCGCAGGCTCCCCCGTGCCGGTCACCGGCCAGACCTTCGCCGCCCTGCTGGTCGGCACCGCGCTCGGGGCCCGGCGCGGCATCGCCTCGCTCGCCCTCTACCTGCTCGCCGGCATGGCGGGCCTGCCGTGGTTCGCGCAGACCGCCTCCGGCTGGTCGATCCCCTCGCTCGGCTACCCGATCGGCTTCGTGCTGGCCGCCGGCCTCGTCGGCGCGCTGGCCCGCCGCGGCGCCGACCGCTCCCCGCTGCGCACCGCGGCGGCGATGGTCCTCGGCAGCCTCGCGATCTACGCCGTCGGCGTCCCGTACCTGGCCTTCGCGCTGGACGTGCCGCTGGGCCGCGCCGCCGAGCTCGGCCTCTACCCCTACCTGGTCGGGGACGCCCTGAAGGCCGCGCTGGCGGCCGGCGCCCTCCCGCTGGCCTGGAAGCTGCTCGGCCGCCGGTAGGGGAACCGGGACGCCGGTCGGCGACCGCGTCGCCGGTGGGGATCCGACCGCCACCGGGAACCGACCTGCCGGTTCCGTCCGGCTCGTCCGGCCCCCTGCGGAGCCCGGGTCCACCCGCATGCCACACTCATGGGCATGCGCGTGTACCTGGGCTCCGACCATGCCGGATACGAACTCAAGAACCACCTCGTGGAGTGGCTGAAGGAGGCCGGCCACGAGCCGGTCGACTGCGGGCCGCACATCTACGACGCCCTTGACGACTACCCGCCGTTCTGCCTGCGCGCCGCCGAGCGCACGGCCTCCGACAAGGAGGCGCTGGGCATCGTGATCGGCGGCTCGGGCAACGGTGAGGCGATCGCCGCCAACAAGGTCAAGGGCGTCCGTGCGGCGCTGGCCTGGAGCGAGCAGACCGCCGCTCTCGGCCGCGAGCACAACAACGCCAACGTGATCTCCATCGGTGGCCGTATGCACACCCAGGAGGAGGCCACCCGGTTCGTCGAGGTCTTCCTCGGCACCCCGTACAGCGGCGACGAGCGGCACACCCGCCGGATCGACATGCTGAGCGTCTACGAGATCACCGGGGAGCTCCCGCCGATCCCGGCCCACCACCCGCAGCAGGAGGGCTGACCCCTCCCGCCCGTCCCCCCGCAACCCTCCCGGCGACCGGCCGCGCCCCGCAGGCGCGGCCGGTCGCCGTACGTTCGGGACCCGCGAGCCCCTGTGTGATCGGCCACAGCACCCGCCCCGGTGCGCAGCGCGCCACAGTGCCCGCGCGCGGGGCGCGTGCGCCGCGCGGGCGGTTCGTACGCCCAACCGGCGCACGCCTCCTGACGCACCGGTCGCCGCCCGCCGCAATCGGCCGAAACCCGCTGACGGGCCCGCGCCACGGCGAATCCGCCCGTGTCCTGGCCGTCGACGCCGACCGCGACCGCTGGATATGGTCGGTCCCCATGGCTGGCAGACCGCCGGGCTCACCGCCCCAGACGACTGCGACGAGGCCCGGCGCCGCCACGGCGTCCGACCCCGTGACGGCCCGGTTGCGCAAGAGGCTCCGCCGGGTCCGCCGAAGGCTGCGCACAGCCGGGGTCGACTACTTCCGCGGCGGCGCCGCCGACTGGCCGGTGCTCTGCGCGCTCGCCCTGCTGGTGCCGCTGCTGATCCTGCTCAACATCTGGTGGCCCGCCTGGGCCCCGCCCACCGCCCTGGTGCTGCCGATCCTGGCCGCCGCCCTGCTGCTGCGCCCCGGCTCCCTGGTGGTGCTCTACGCGCTGGCCGCCCTGGGCCTCTCCGCCGAGTCGGTGATCCACACCGGGCAGCGGGTGGCCAGTGACAACCCCGAGGCCTACACCTACGGGGTCACCCCCGGCGCCGCCCTGGTGGTCGGCGCGGCCGGGGTCGGCGGTCTGCTGCTGGCCCAGTTCCGCAGCCGGGTCGGCGTGCCCTGGTGGGGCGGCTCGACCATGCTCTTCGACCTGCGCGAGCGGCTTCGGGTGCAGAGCCGGGTGCCCCGGCTTCCGGACGGCTGGCACGCCGACATGGCGCTGCGCCCGGCCGGCGGGCAGTCCTTCTCGGGCGACTTCGTGGTCGCCGACCGGACCGGCCCGGGCCGGCGGGTGCTGGAGGTCGTCCTCGCGGACGTCTCCGGCAAGGGCATGGACGCCGGCTCCCGGGCGCTGCTGCTCTCCGGCGCCTTCGGCGGGCTGCTCGGCTCCCTGCCCGCGCACGACTTCCTGCCCGCCGCCAACGGCTACCTGCTCCGGCAGTCCTGGGAGGAGGGCTTCGCCACCGCCGTCCACCTGGTGCTGGACCTGGACACCGGGGAGTACGAGCTGCTCTCGGCCGGACACCTGCCGGGGATGCAGCGGCTGGCCGGCGCCGGCCGCTGGGACCTCAAGGAGGCCGCGGACGGCCCGGCGCTCGGCATCTACGACGGCGCGAAGTTCGAGGGCGTGCGCGGGCGGCTGAACCGCGGCGACGTCCTGATGCTCTGCACCGACGGCATGGTCGAGGCGCCCGGCCGGGACCTCTCCGAGGGCATGGACCGGCTGATGGGCGAGGCGGACCGGCTGGTGCCGGGCAGCGGTCCGGGCACGGGCGGCGGAGCGGCCGCCCGGCTGATCGAGACGGTCGCCCGGGACATCAACGACGACCGTGCGGTGCTGCTGCTCTGGCGCGACTGACGGCCCGTCGCCCGGCCCCGGGCGAGGTCGCGGGCACCGTCGCGCGGAGGCACATGCCAACGGCAGCTGCTGTCAAGCCTGGGAGCTGATCTTCGGCCAATTCCGGTGCCCCGGCGGCAGAGCGGACCAGCGGGTTCCGGTCCGGCCCCCCGGACGTTTCCCGGCCGCTCAGCGGTGCCCCGCCGATGATTCGTCAGAACGTCTCGACTATCGTCTCGGTCGGCGGAAACTCGTCTCGCATCGCAGGATATCGGCGTTCGGCTGACAGTCAGACCTTTACGCAATCGGCACGGTCGACCACACTGAGTCCGGGCGGGACTGTTCAGGATTCGGGGGATGGGGGGCGTCACATGCGGCACGACGGGCACCGTGCGGCCGTACCGGGCTCCTCCTCCGGCCTCGACGTGCCGGGCGATCTGCCGTTCCGCCTCGGGACCGTCGGACAGGCCGGGGTCCGGCTTCGCAGGGGCTGTCAGCCGGTGGCACCCCGATACGAATCGAGGAAGTGAGTCCGGGTGGCACTCTCCGTCTCCGCTCTGGTCCTGTTCGGCATCGTCTGCTTCATCTTCATCCGCAACAAGCAGCTGAAGACTGGGCACTTCATCCTGGCCGCGCTGTTCGGGTTCATGCTCAACCAGAGCACGGCCGCCAAGCCGATCCAGGACTTCCTGGCGCAGGTCGCCAAGTCCATCTCCAACATCGCCAGCTGACCCGGGTCGGCCGACACAGGCCGATCCGACGCGGCCGGTCCGACGCATGCCCCTGGCCGCGTCCGGGCCCGGACGCGAGCCGGTGGGCCGAGGAGCGGCCGTCCGTCAGCGGCCGGCGCGTCTCGCCTGCCGCCATCGGGCGAACAGGCCCTGCGGGCGCGCCGCCGCCACGGCCGCCGGCCGGGCCGCCGCGACCTCGCCGGCACCGGCCGGCGCGGCCGTCGGCACCGCCGTGCCCTGAGCCGTCAGCACCGCGAACAGTCGCGCCCAGCACAGCCGTTCGCCGCGCGGCCAGTCCAGCGCGCGCAGCGCCGCCGATGCCGCCTCGGAGACCTCTCCGTCGACCCGGACCTCGGCGACGTCGTCCCCCGCCTTGCCGCCCAGGAACAGCTTGACCCCGTGCGGCCTCCGTCCGCCCCGCCCGTCCGGCCCGCCCAGCGCGGGCAGCAGGGCGGGCGCCAGCGCCGGCAGGACCCGGTGCTCGGCCAGCCAGCCGGCCAGCCGCTCGTTGCCGAACCCGAACACCGCCGCCGGTCCCTGGACGGCGTGCCAGCCGGGCAGCTCGGGATGGTCGGCGTGGTCGCCGTGCCTGCCGCCGCCCTCCCGCAGCTCGACCAGGGCCGAGGCGGTCGTGGTCGCCCACATCCGCACCGCGCTGTCGAGCTTCTCCTCCTCGGTCTTGCCGAGACCGGCCGTGCAGTCCCAGACCACCGGCGCGTCGGCCCGGCCGAGTTCCAGCACGTAGCCGAGGTCGACATGGCCGGCGCCCTCGCCGCCCGGGTGCTCGCGGACGGCGACCGCGGTCGTCCCCGGGCCGCGCACCACCTCGCCGTCGACGGTGAACTGCTGCCCGAGGCGCCCCATCTCCCGGACCACGGATCGCTGTATGACGGCCAGTCGGTCCTGAGGGCGCACGGGGACTCCTCCACTCTCGGGCTCCGAACGTCGCGAACCTCCGTCGAACTGCTTTCGAACGCCGCCGAGGCTATCGGCCCGGAGGCTCCCCGGGAAACCGCACCGCGGCCGCCGCGGGCCCGGGGCCGAGCCCCCACGAGGCGCGCTCCGGTCGCAGAAATGCCCCCTATGCGCCATTTTGGGTAGCGGAAACCATCGGCCCCGCCGGGAGAACCCGCATGCCCCGCACCGAACTGACGCCGCCTCCTGTCCTGTTCGCCCCGGACCGGCCGACCCCGGGCGGCTCCGGCCTGGTCGCCGAGATCGAGGCGTACCTGGCCACGCTGCCCGCCCCCGCGCGCACACCGGTCCCGTACGTCTGCCCGCTCGGCTCCGCGCTCCGCCCCTGGTACGCGGGGCACCGGGTGCCCCGGTCCACCCTGCTGGACCGGGCGCTCCGCCGCCCGCCCCGCCCCGCGCCGGTGACCGCCGCCGAGCACCTCGGCCTCGCCTCCCGGTACATCGCCGCCCACGGCTGGCTCCAGGGCGCGATGTGGGACGCGGACGGCCGGGTCTGCCTGCTCGGCGCGCAGGCCGCCGTCCTGGCCCACGGCTTCGGCACCCCGGCGACGGTCCGCACCGCCCGGGTCCAGTTGATGGAGGTCCTGCACGCCACCGGTCGTCCGGTGAACTCCCCGGACGAGTACAACGACCGGCCCGCCACCCGGCAGTCCGACATCCACCGGCTGCTCGACCGGGCCGCCGCCCGGGCGGCCCGGCTGGGCCTCTGACCCGCGGTCGGGAGGGGGGTAGGGCCCGTGCGCGGGGCCGCCGGGGTACGCGAACGGCCCCGGAGCGATGCGGGGCATCACTCCGGGGCCGGACTTCTGAGCGGGCGACGAGAATCGAACTCGCGTGACTAGTTTGGAAGACTAGGGCTCTACCATTGAGCTACGCCCGCGCGATCCCCCGGCCGTTGCCGGACGGAAGGTCGGGAACAGCGTACCTGGTTCGGTCGGCTGCGTGCACACCACATTCGTTTCGGGGGCTCGGAATATCTCGCCGAACCGGCAGGGCACGGCGTGTACGCTTCCTCTCGGCACCACGGGGTGTGGCGCAGTTTGGTAGCGCGTCCGCTTTGGGAGCGGAAGGCCGTCGGTTCGAATCCGGTCACCCCGACAGTGCGCAGGGTCTCGTCGTCGACGAGGCCCTGTTGTCGTTTCCGGGTCCCGTCCGGCATCGTGGGTGGTTGATTTTTCATTTATCCAGGAGCTCTCGATGCGCAGCCCGACACGGACGAACCCGGCGCGGATGAATCCCAAGATCGCGGTCGGCGTCGTCTTCGTCGCCGCGCTGTTCATGTCGATCATGGACACCACGATCGTCAACGTGGCCCTGCCCGCGATCGGCCGCGAGTTCGGCACCGATCCGGCCGGAGTCGGCGTGATCAACGTCGGCTACCTGGTCAGCCTGGCCGTCTTCGTCCCGCTCTCCGGCTGGCTCGGCGACCGGTACGGCACCCGCCGGGTCTTCCTCCTCTCGCTGGCCCTGTTCACCGTCGCCTCGCTGCTCTGCGGTGCGGCCGGCTCGATGACCTCGCTCACCCTGTACCGGGTCCTCCAGGGCGCGGCCGGCGGCCTGCTCACCCCGGTCGGGATGACCATGCTCTTCCGGGCCTTCCCCCAGGAGGAGCGGATGCGCGCCACCCGGGTGCTGATGCTGCCGACCGCCGTCGCCCCCGCCGCCGGGCCGGTGCTCGGCGGCTGGCTGGTGGACGGCTGGTCCTGGCACTGGGTCTTCATCGTCAACGTGCCGGTCGGCCTCGCCGCCCTCGTCTTCGGCGTGCTCTTCCTGCCCGACTACCGCGCCGAGCGGGTCGGCCGGTTCGACGCGGCCGGCTTCCTGCTCTCCGCCGTCGGCTTCGGCGCCACGATGTACGCGCTCTCCGAGGGCGCGTCGGAGGGCTGGGGGAGCGCACGGATCCTCGTCTCGGCGCTCGGCGGGCTGTTCGCGCTCGTCGCCCTGGTCGTGGTCGAGCTGCGCCGCCCCGAGCCCATGCTCGACCTGCGGCTCTTCCGGGACCGGATCTTCCGCACCACCAACCTGCTCTCGCTCTTCTCCGGCGCGGCCTTCCTCGGCATGCTCTACCTCTTCCCGCTGCTCATGCAGGACGCGCTCGGCATGGACGCCCTGCACAGCGGTCTGATGGTGTTCCCGGAAGCGCTCGGTGTGATGCTCGCCTCCCAGGTGGCGGGCCGGCTCTACCCGCGGTTCGGCCCGCGCCGACTCCTCGTCGCGGGCGCCGCCGTGGTGTCCGGCTGCCTCGCCCTGATGGCCGCGATCGGGCCGGAGAGCAACCTCTGGGCCGTCCGCGTGCTGCTCTTCGTCACCGGTTTCGCGATGGCGCACGTCTTCATGCCCTCGCAGACCGCCGCGTTCTCCACCGTCGCCCCGGCCGACACCGGCGCCGCCTCCACCCTCTACAACGCCCAGCGGCAGCTGGGATCGGCGCTCGGTGTCGCCGTCCTCGGCACCGTCCTCACCGCCGTCGGACCGTTCGCCGTGAACGCCTCGGGTACGCCCGTGGCGAACCTCGTCGCCTACCGCGCGGCCTTCCTCACCGCCGCCGGGCTGGCCCTGCTGGCAGCCCTGATCGCCTTGCTGGTGCGGGACTCCGACGCTGCGGCGACCATGCGTCCGGCCCCCGACCGGGAGGGTGCGGGTCCCGCCCGGGAACCCGCCCCGGAGCCCGTCGGCAGGGCCTGAGCGGCCCCCGACGGCGTCGCCCTGGCGTCCGCCTTTCGTGGTACCGGTAGGATGGGGCGCTGGCGGTAGTCCCTGCGGCGTCCACCCAGGTCAACCGCATGAGGGCGAGGAGTCACGCTCACCGTCCACCCCCCCCACGGGAGATGCAGCTCCAACCGCCCATCGCCCGTCTCGCCCGATCCGTCCGCTTACCGGCCCCAGGCCGGTGGCCGGGGAGGGCGGAGACAACCTGACCGCAAGCCCATAGGAGACCCAACCGTGAAGAGCGCCGTCGAGACTCTGAACCCGACCCGGGTTCGACTCACCGTCGAGGTGCCCTTCGAGGAGCTCAAGCCCAGCCTCGACGCGGCGTACAAGAAGATCAACCAGCAGGTCTCGGTCCCGGGCTTCCGCAAGGGCAAGATCCCGAACCGTGTCATCGACCAGCGCTTCGGCCGTGGTGCCGTGCTGGAAGAGGCCGTCAACGACGCCCTGCCGCGCTTCTACACGCAGGCCGTCGACGAGGGCAAGATCGAGGTCCTCGGCCAGCCCGACATCACCAACATCGAGGGTGTCGAGAAGATCGCCGACGGCGGTGACCTGAAGTTCACCGCAGAGGTGGACATCCGCCCGGAGATCACCCTTCCGGACTTCTCGACCATCGAGGTCACCGTCGACCCGATCGCGGTCACCGACGAGGACATCGACAAGTCCCTGGAGCAGCTGCGCGAGCGCTTCTCCTCGGTCAAGGACGTCGAGCGCGCCGCGGCCGACGGCGACACCGTGGTCGTCGACCTGGAGGCCAAGGTCGACGGCGAGGTGCCCGATGACGGCACCGCCGCCGGCGTGAGCTACGAGATCGGCTCGGGCCGTCTGATCGACGGCATCGACGAGGCCGTCATCGGCCTGGAGGCCGGTGGCACCGCCACCTTCTCCACCGAGCTCAAGGGTGGCACCCAGGCGGGCAAGACCTCCGAGGTCACCGTCACCGTGACCGCCGTCCAGGAGAAGGAGCTGCCGGAGCTGGACGACGAGTTCGCCCAGCTGGCCAGCGAGTTCGACACCCTGGAGGACCTGCGTGGCGACTCCCGCAAGCGCCTGGAGCGCATGAAGGAGTACGACCAGGCCACCCAGGCCCAGGAGAAGGTGCTGGACGCGCTGCTCGGCCTGGTCGAGATCGAGTTCCCGGAGAAGCTCCTCAAGGACGAGATCGAGACCCGCAAGCACAACCTGGAGCACCACCAGCTGGAGCCGATGGGCCTCGACCTCAAGACCTACCTGGAGACCCAGGGCAAGTCGGAGGAGGAGTACCTCGGTGAGCTGGAGGAGCAGGCGAAGAAGGGCATCAAGACCCAGTTCGTCCTGGACCAGATCGTCGCCGACGAGGAGCTCAACGTCTCCCAGGAGGAGCTGACCGAGCACCTCATCCGCCGTGCCGCCGGTTCGGGCCTGACCCCGGACCAGTTCGCGCAGCAGGTCGTCCAGGGTGGCCAGGTGCCGCTGCTGGTCGGCGAGGTCGCCCGCGGCAAGGCGCTGGCCACGGTGGTCGAGGCCGCCAAGGTCGTCGACACCGAGGGCAACGAGATCAACTTCGACGACGACGAGACCGACGAGTCGGCTCAGACCGTCGAGGCCCCGGCCGCCGAGGCCGAGGCCGAGGAGAAGACCGAGGCCTGACCTCCCCGGTCGCCCTGAGGCGCGACAGCGGGCCCGGACGCCGTACGGCGTCCGGGCCCGCTGTGTTCCCGGCCGCGCCCGCGGCGTTCCGTGCCGTTCCCGGTGCCGCCGGGCCCGTCGGGCGTGAACCCTGCGCTCACAGCGAACAGTTCTGCGTGAGGGATTCAGTGGCCCGGCCTGCGCGTTAGGGTCCATGGACAGCAACAATCACGACGTGATACCCGGAAGCTGTGCGACACCGTGACGGTCGCGGAGCGACCGTCCAAATCGACTGAGCAGGTGGCTAAGTGACGTACCCGCAGATGCAGATGCCCGGCCCGATGGCGCCGCACGCCGCCTCTGGTGACGTGCTGGGCGGCCTCGGCGACCAGGTCTACAACCGGCTGCTCAACGAGCGGATCATCTTCCTCGGCCAGCAGGTCGACGACGACATCGCCAACAAGATCACCGCCCAGCTCCTGCTGCTGGCCGCGGACCCGGACAAGGACATCTTCCTCTACATCAACTCCCCGGGCGGCTCGATCTCGGCCGGCATGGCGATCTACGACACCATGCAGTACATCAAGAACGACGTCGTCACCATCGCGATGGGCATGGCCGCCTCGATGGGCCAGTTCCTGCTGACCGCGGGTGCCAAGGGCAAGCGCTTCTCGCTGCCCAACGCCAACATCCTGATGCACCAGCCCTCCGCCGGCCTCGGCGGTTCGGCCACCGACATCCGCATCCAGGCCGAGCAGCTGCTCCGCACCAAGAAGCGGATGTCCGAGCTGATCGCCTTCCACAGCGGCCAGTCCTTCGAGCAGATCACCTCGGACTCCGACCGTGACCGCTGGTTCACCCCGGAGGAGGCCCTGGAGTACGGGCTGATCGACGCGATCATGCACAGCGCCGCGGACGTCCCCGGCGGCGGCGGCACGGGCGCCTGAGCCTGGCCCACGAGACCACAGCCACAACGCTCCGGAGGACAAGAACCCCCATGAACATCCCCAGCCTCTCCAGTGCCAAGGCGCGCGTCGAGGACATGCGAGCCGAGGGTCGCTACATCGTCCCGCGGTTCGTCGAGCGCACCTCGCAGGGCATCCGCGAGTACGACCCGTACGCCAAGCTGTTCGAGGAGCGCATCATCTTCCTCGGCTCGCAGGTGGACGACGTGTCGGCCAACGACATCATGGCGCAGCTGCTCTGCCTGGAGTCGATGGACCCGGACCGCGAGATCCAGATGTACATCAACTCGCCCGGCGGCTCGTTCACGGCCCTGACGGCCATCTACGACACCATGCAGTACGTCAAGCCGGACATCACCACCGTCTGCATGGGCCAGGCGGCCTCGGCGGCGGCCGTCCTGCTGGCGGCCGGCACCCCCGGCAAGCGCATGGCGCTGCCGAACGCCCGCATCCTGATCCACCAGCCGTACACGGAGACCGGCCGCGGCCAGGTGTCCGACCTGGAGATCCAGGCCCGGGAGATCTTCCGGATGCGCGAGCAGCTGGAGGAGATGCTGTCGAAGCACTCCAACAAGTCGGTGGAGCAGGTCCGCGACGACATCGAGCGCGACAAGATCCTGACCGCCGAGGAGGCCGTCGAGTACGGTCTGATCGACCTGGTCATCTCCACCCGCAAGGCCTCGCTGACCTCCTGAGGCCGGCAAGGGTCCCGCTCACCCGGCACCGGGCGGGCGGGAACGCGAGGACGGAGCTCCTGGGCGGGGCGTGCGGCAGGTCCGCGCGCCCCGCCCCGGCACACCGGCGGCTCCCGCAACGGCATCTGTTCGGTATCAATTCGCCCAGGGCGTAGGGCAGACCCGGCGAAGAGGACGGAATCAGCGGCTCGGCAGAGTACCGTCGGATAGCGAGACCGATTCGCCGTCGGCGTCGACGGTCCACAGCACCAGGCCCCGGAACCCCCGCGGGGCCCCTGGCGAAGGGGAAGCACCTCGTGGCACGCATCGGAGACGGTGGCGACCTGCTCAAGTGCTCGTTCTGCGGCAAGTCGCAGAAGCAGGTGAAGAAGCTGATCGCCGGCCCAGGCGTGTACATCTGCGACGAGTGCATCGACTTGTGCAACGAGATCATCGAGGAGGAGCTCGCCGAGACCTCCGAGGTGCGCTTCGAGGAACTGCCGAAGCCACGCGAGATCTACGAGTTCCTGGACCAGTACGTGGTCGGCCAGGACCTCGCCAAGAAGGCGCTGTCGGTGGCCGTCTACAACCACTACAAGCGGGTCCAGGCGGGTGAGGCCGGCCGCAGCGGCGGCAACGGCCGCGAGGACGCCATCGAGCTGGCCAAGTCCAACATCCTGCTGCTCGGGCCGACCGGCTCCGGCAAGACGCTGCTGGCGCAGACCCTGGCCCGGATGCTGAACGTGCCGTTCGCGATCGCCGACGCCACCGCGCTGACCGAGGCCGGGTACGTCGGCGAGGACGTCGAGAACATCCTGCTGAAGCTGATCCAGGCGGCGGACTACGACGTCAAGAAGGCCGAGACCGGGATCATCTACATCGACGAGATCGACAAGGTCGCCCGAAAGAGCGAGAACCCGTCGATCACCCGTGACGTCTCCGGCGAGGGCGTGCAGCAGGCGCTGCTGAAGATCCTGGAGGGCACCACCGCCTCGGTGCCGCCGCAGGGGGGCCGCAAGCACCCGCACCAGGAGTTCATCCAGATCGACACCACCAACGTGCTGTTCATCGTGGGTGGCGCGTTCGCCGGCCTGGAGCGGATCATCGAGGGCCGGGCGGGTGCCAAGGGCATCGGCTTCGGCGCCACCATCCGCTCCAAGCGCGAGGTGGACTCGAGCGACCACTTCCGTCAGGTGATGCCGGAGGACCTGGTCAAGTTCGGCATGATCCCCGAGTTCATCGGCCGCCTCCCGGTGATCACCAGCGTGCACAACCTGGACCGCGAGGCGCTCCTGCAGATCCTCACCGAGCCGAAGAACGCGCTGGTCAAGCAGTACCGGAAGCTCTTCGAACTGGACGGCGTGGAGCTGGAGTTCTCCCGGGACGCGCTGGAGGCGATCGCCGACCAGGCGATCCTGCGCGGCACCGGCGCGCGCGGTCTGCGGGCCATCATGGAGGAGGTGCTGATGTCCGTGATGTACGAGGTCCCCTCGCGTCAGGACGTCGCCCGCGTGGTGGTGACCGGGGACGTCGTCTCCAAGCACGCCATCCCCACCCTGGTGCCGCGCGACATGATCAAGCGGGAGCGGCGCGACAAGAGCGCCTGACCTGCCGCACGTCGTCGGCCGGGGGCCCCGGAACCGTTCCCGGTTCCGGGGCCCCCGCCGTGCGGTCCGGGCCGCTCCGGGGGCCCGTCCCGGCGCCCCCGGGGGAAAGCGGTTCGTAACCCGGTTCCCGGATTACGTAAACTGTCCGTCGTGACCGACACCACGAACCAGCGCCCCGCGAGTACGCCCGCCGGGGACGAAGCAGCCACCCTCCCGACGACCTACGCTCCGGCGGACGTAGAGGGCGAGCTGTACGAGCGCTGGGTAGAGCGCGGTTACTTCACCGCCGACGCCAAGAGCGACAAGCCCCCGTACACGATCGTCATCCCCCCGCCGAACGTCACCGGTGCGCTGCACCTGGGCCACGCGTTCCAGCACACGCTGATGGACACGCTGACCCGGCGCAAGCGCATGCAGGGTTTCGAGGTCCTCTGGCTGCCCGGCATGGACCACGCCGGCATCGCCACCCAGAACAAGGTGGAGCAGCAGCTCGCCGAGTCCGGCCTCTCCCGGCACGACCTGGGCCGCGAGGCCTTCGTCGAGAAGGTCTGGGAGTGGAAGGAGAACTACGGCGGCCGGATCCTCGGCCAGATGCGCCGTCTCGGTGACGGCGTGGACTGGTCGCGCGAGCGGTTCACCATGGACGAGGGTCTGTCGCAGGCCGTCCAGACCATCTTCAAGCGGCTGTTCGACGACGGCCTGATCTACCGCGCCGAGCGCATCATCAACTGGTGCCCGCGCTGTCTCACCGCGCTCTCCGACATCGAGGTCGAGCACGAGGAGGTCCCCGGCGAGCTGGTCTCGATCCGCTACGGGGACGGCGCGGACTCGATCGTCGTCGCCACCACGCGGGCCGAGACCATGCTGGGTGACACCGCCGTCGCGGTCCACCCGGAGGACGAGCGGTACAGGCACCTGGTGGGCCGCACCATCAAGCTGCCGCTCACCGACCGGGAGATCCCGGTCGTCGCCGACGAGCACGTCGACCCGGAGTTCGGCACCGGTGCGGTCAAGGTGACCCCGGCGCACGACCCGAACGACTTCGCCATCGGCCAGCGCCACGACCTGCCGAACCTGAGCATCATGGACGAGCGCGGCGCGATCACCGTGCACGGTCCCTTCCTCGGTCTGGACCGTCTGGAGGCCCGCTCGGCCGTCGTCGGCGCGCTGCGCGAGCAGGGCCGGATCGTCGCCGAGAAGCGCCCGTACATGCACGCCGTCGGCCACTGCTCGCGCTGCCACACCGTGGTCGAGCCGCGGCTATCGCTGCAGTGGTGGGTCAAGGTCGCCCCGCTGGCCCAGGCCGCCGGCGACGCGGTCCGTGACGGCAAGGTGGAGATCCACCCGAAGGAGCTGGAGCGCCGCTACTTCGACTGGGTCGACAACATGTACGACTGGTGCATCTCGCGCCAGCTCTGGTGGGGCCACCGGATCCCGGTCTGGTACGGCCCGGACGGCGAGGTCGTCTGCGTCGGACCGGACGAGGAGCCGCCGACCGGCGAGGGCTGGCACCAGGACCCGGACGTCCTGGACACCTGGTTCTCCTCCGGTCTCTGGCCGTTCTCGACGCTCGGCTGGCCGGAGCAGACCCCGGACCTGGAGAAGTTCTACTCCACCGACGTCCTGGTCACCGGCCACGACATCATCTTCTTCTGGGTCGCCCGGATGATGATGTTCGGCCTGTACGCGATGGACGGCCAGGCGCCGTTCAAGACGGTCGCCCTGACCGGCCTGGTCCGTGACGAGTTCGGCAAGAAGATGTCGAAGTCCTCCGGCACCGCCGTCGACCCGCTGGACTGGATGGACGCCTACGGCGCCGATGCCGTCCGCTTCACCCTCGCGCGCGGCGCCAACCCGGGCGCCGACGTGCCGATCGGCGAGGACTGGGTCAAGGGCTCGCGGAACTTCTGCAACAAGATCTGGAACGCGACCCGCTTCGCGCTGATGAACGGCGCCACCGTCGAGGGCCCGCTGCCCGCGCCGGAGGAGCTGACCTCGGTCGACCGCTGGATCCTCTCGCGGCTCAACGCGACCGTGGCCGAGGTCGACGCGCTCTACGACGACTACGAGTTCGCGAAGGCCTCGGACGCGCTCTACCACTTCGCCTGGGACGAGGTCTTCGACTGGTACGTCGAGCTCTCGAAGACCACCCTGGCCAAGGGCGGCGCGCAGGCCGACGCCTCGCGCCGGGTGCTCGGCGAGGTCCTGGACGTCACGCTGCGGCTGCTCCACCCGATCGTCCCGTTCGTCACCGAGGCGCTCTGGACGACGCTCACCGGGGCCGAGTCGCTGGTCGTCACCGAGTGGCCGAAGGACGCCGGTTTCCGTGACGCCGGGGCCGAGGCCGAGGTCGCCACGCTCCAGCAGGTGGTCACCGAGGTCCGTCGCTTCCGTTCGGACCAGGGCCTCCAGCCGGCGCAGCGGGTCCCGGCCCGGCTGGACCTGGAGGGCACCGTGCTCGCCGTCCACGAGGACGCGATCCGGGCGCTGCTGCGGCTGACCGTCCCGGAGGAGGGCTTCGCGGCCACCGCCTCGCTCCCGGTCGCCGGCGCCACCGTGGCGCTCGACCTGTCCGGCACCATCGACGTCGCGGCGGAGCGCAAGCGCCTCGCCAAGGACCTCGCGGCCGCCGAGAAGGAGAAGGCCCAGACGGCCGCCAAGCTCGGCAACGAGGCGTTCCTCGCCAAGGCGCCGGACGACGTCGTCGCCAAGATCCGGGTCCGGCAGGAGGCCGCCGGGGCCGACATCGCCCGGATCACCGCCCAGCTCGCGGCGCTGCCGCAGGGCTGATCCGGACGCGGATCCCGAGGAGCCGTGCCCCGCCGACGCGGGGTGCGGCTCCTCCGTTTTTCCGGACGTCGGGTAATCGTGCGTCCCAATAGCCCAATCCCCTTGCTCCCTTCCGGCGAATATTCATCCTGGACCGGGTGAGGTCCCTTTCCGCCCGAATTCATTCCGCTCTTGCCCGCGCGCGTTCGCGGAAGTTGGCAGGTGGGATGTGTACGGTGTGCTTCGAGTTCCGCAGAGCCGAGGAGCGACGGGAGGGTGTGGCGTGGTGGTGACCGAGGAGTTGGTCGACGAACTGCCTGCCGAGGTGGTCGAGGAGGCCAAGGCGAGGGCCGCGGTGCTGCTGCTCGCGTTCCGGCACGGGAACCAGCTCGCGTTCGACCACGCGCTGGACCGGCTGTTCGAGGAGCAGGCCGAGCGCGAGGTGACCACCTTGCTCGCCTGGATCGCCGCCGAGGCCGTCCGCAAGGCCTACGCGCCCGAGGTCGGTGACCGGGTGCTGCGCGCGATGGCCCGGCGGGCGCCGCGGGACACCGGCGCGGTGGAGGTCGACGAGGAGAGCGTGGACGCGGCCCGGCTGATCGAGGCGGTCGCGGCCGGTGAGGTGGCCGAGGTCCGCGGCCTGGTCGCGGCGACCCCGGACACCACGTTCCTGCTCGGCGGCCTGCTCCAGGGCGTCGCGATGATGCTGCCGCTGCTGCCGGAGGGCGAGCTGGCCGAGATCACCGCCGAGCTGCGGCGCCGGCACGGCGGCGCCGAGATCCCGGAGGCCCGGGCCGGGGGCTGAACCCCGGCCCGGGCCTCCGGACGGGGCGGGTTACGGCATCGCGTGCAGGTGCGAGCCGACGGTGGAGGCGATTCCGCCGCCCGCCTTGGCGTCCCAGTTGGTCGACCAGGTCATGGCCCCGCCGATCCCGGGCCACTTGGTGTCGGGCTTGAAGGTGCCGCAGCCGGTGCCGGCGGCCAGGCAGTCCAGCGCGTTGTTGACCACGCTCGGGCTGACGTACCCGCCGCCGGCCGCGCTGGTGGACGCGGGGACGCCGAGCCCCACCTGGTCGGGCCGGAGCCCGCCCTTGAGCTGGATGCAGGCCAGTGCGGTGAGGAAGTTGACGCTCCCCTGCGAGTAGACCTGGCCGTCGCAGCCGAGCATGGCGCCGGAGTTGTAGTACTGCATGTTGACGATGGTGAGGATGTCCTTCACGTTCAGCGCCAGCTTGAAGTACTCCATCCCGGTCGACTGCATGTCGATGGTCTGCGGCGCCATGGTGAGCACGAAGCCCTTGCCCGCCTTCGCCGCCAGGCTGTGCAGGGCCTGGCCCATGTAGGTGGCGCTGACGCCGTTCTCCAGGTCGATGTCGACGCCGTCGAAGCCGTAGGTCTGCATCAGCGACCAGGCGGTGTTGGAGAAGTTGGTCGCGGACGCGGCGCTGTTGACCGAGACCGTGCCCTTCTCGCCGCCGACCGAGAGGATCACCTTCTTGCCGGCCGCCTTCTTGGCCGCGATGTCGGCCTTGAACTGGGCCTCGGTGTAGCCCCCGAGCCTGGAGGAGAGGACCGGGTCCAGGGTGAAGCTGAGCCCGCCGGGCGTGCTGGTGGCGTCGGCGAAGGAGACCGCGATGATGTCGTACGCGGCCGGGACGTCACTGATCCGCTGCACGGTGGCGTTGTTGTCGAAGTTCTGCCAGTAGCCGGTCAGCAGGTGCTTGGGCCCGGGCCGGGTGGGTGTGACGGTGGGCGTCGGAGTCTCGGTCGGTGTCGGCGAGTCGGTCGGCGTCGGGGTCGGGCTCGCCGTGGTGGGGGTGGGAGTGGGCTTGGGGTCGCCCGGGCCGAGCAGTGAGACGTCGTCGGCCAGGAACGCCGGCTGCCCGTACCAGCCGTGCAGGTAGACGGTGACGCTGGTGGTGCCGGCCCCGGTGGTGAAGGTGGTGCTGAGCTTGGACCAGCCGGTGCCGCCGGGGGTCCAGGTGCTCGGGTCGGTGCCGCCGGTGCCGCGGGCGCCCAGGTAGATGTACGAGCCCTGGACCCAGCTGCTCAGGGTGTACGTCGAGGAGGGCTTCACGGTGACGGTCTGGCTGCACTCGCCGGTGGCGCTGTTGCCCGGGGTGGAGCGCAGTGCCGCCGAGCCGGAGTGCACGGTGGCGGTCTCCGTCGCGCCGGAGGAACAGGTCCAGCCACCGAGGTGGTTGGCGTCCTCGAAGCCGCCGTTGGTGATCAGTTCGGCGGCGTCGGCGGCGGCGTGCGCACCGGTGCCGCCGGCGAGGACCAGTCCGCTCAGGCCCACCGCGATCGCGCTGGCGCCGGCGAGCAGGGAATACACGGCGCGTGGGCGCCGGTGTCGGGCAAGTGGCATGACTCCATCTCCTGTGGGGGAGGCCGTCGGCTCCTGTGGGGGAGAGCCGTCCGGGTGTCGATGGTGCGCGTGTGGGAGCTACCGACAACTCAAGTCCCTGTCGGGGAAGGAGACTTGCCTCACAAGGTGGAGTAGACCAATCCGCCTGTCAAGAGGACGGTCAGGCGGCGGCCGCGACCTGCGGCGATGCCAGCCGCGCGGTCAGCCCGGCGATCCGGGCCGAGGCGAGTCCGTCGCCGTAGGGGCTGGGAGTGGCCGCCAGCCGGGCGAGCCGCTCGGGGGTGTCGGCCAGCCAGGCGCGGGCCGCGCCGCCGAGCTCCTCGCCCGGCCGCACCAGCGCGGCGAAGCCGGCGTCGACCGCCTCCGGCCGTTCGGTGGAGCGGCGGACGACCAGCAGCGGGCGGCCGAGCACGGTGCACTCCTCCTGCACCCCGCCGGAATCGGAGACCAGCAGCGCGGCGTGCCGGGCCAGCCCCAGGAAGTCGCCGTAGCCGACCGGTCCGGTGACGGCCAGTCGCTCCAGCAGGGCGTCCAGCCCGAACCGCTCGACGGCGGCGCGGGTGCGCGGGTGCATCGGGAACAGCACCGGGGTCCCGGCCCGGGCGATCCGGTCCAGCTCCCCGAGGACGGCGCCGAGCGCCCCGGCGGTGTCGGTGTTCTCCGGCCGGTGCACGGTGGCCAGCACGTAGCCGTCCTCCTCGACCCCGTGCCTGGCGAGCAGCGCGGCCCGGGTCCCGGCGTCGGGCAGCTGACGGCGGACCACCTCGACGACGGTGTTGCCGGTGAGGGCGATCCGCTCCTCGGCCAGTGACTCGGCGCGCAGGTTGGCGGCGTTGTCGGTGGTGGCGGCGCAGAGCAGGTCGGAGACGTGGTCGACCATCACCCGGTTGTGCTCCTCGGGCATCGCCCGGTCGAAGCTGCGCAGCCCGGCCTCGACGTGGACCAGCGGGATCTCCCGGGCGTTGGCGGCGAGCGCGCCGGCCAGGGTGGCGTTGGTGTCGCCCTGGACGACGACGGCGGCCGGACGGTCCTCGGCGAAGGCGGCGTCGAGCTGGCCGAGGGACTGGGCGATCTGCCCGGCGCGCGGACGGCCGCCGACCCCGGTGAGCAGTTCGGGGCGGGGCAGGCCGAGGTCGCGCAGGAAGCGGCCGGACATCGCCTCGTCCCAGTGCTGGCCGGTGTGGACCAGTCGGGTCGCCGGCCCGAGCTCGTGGATCAGCGGGGCGAGCTTGACCAGCTCGGGGCGGGTGCCGAGGACGACGGCGACGCTGCCGGGGGCGAGCGGGCGGGCGGCGGGATTCGGCGGGAGGCACGAGGACATGACGGGAACTCCGGGGTCGGGCCGGGCGGGCGGTCGGGCCGGGCGGGCGGTCGGGGCGGCGAGCCGGAAAGGCCGGGTCGGCGGCCGGGGTCAGGATTCGAGGGCGGTGGGCGCGCCGAGCGCGACCTTCTCGGCGTTGCGCCTGGTCTTGGCCCAGCCGTTGCGGCCGAGCAGCACCCGGACGGCGGCCCGGGCCGCGACCGCGAACAGGTGGTAGGCGTAGAGCCAGACCAGGACGCCCCAGAGCAGACCGGTGAGCCGGCTGCGGCCGGGGTGGACGAGCCGGCGGTAGGCGAAGCCCCAGAAGAGCATCGGCAGGGTGGCCAGTACGAAGGCGAGCACCATCCAGGGGCCGAAGCGGAGCTGGAACTCGGCGGTCTCCTCGGGGAAGAGCACGAGGCCCGCCGTGGTGATCGCGATCGACACCGGGGTGAGCACGACCAGCAGCACGCAGACCACGGGCTGGAGGAAGGTGTAGAGCACCTCGGCCTTGCCGGCGGGCCGGTAGTGCGGGGAGCGCAGGACCCGGCCGGTGTAGCGCAGGCACTGCATGTTGCCCTGGGCCCAGCGAGTGCGCTGGGTGAGGAAGCGCCGGTAGGAGACCAGGGCCTCCTGGGAGACGGCGGCCTCGGTGACGTGGGTGAGCCGCCAGCCGGCAAGCCGCAGGTCCAGGCCGGACTCGTAGTCCTCCAGCAGGGCGCGCTCCGGCCACGGCCGGCCCGCGCGGCCCTCCTCGGCGGTCAGCGTGTCGAGGGCGGTGAGCCGGACGAACTGGCCGTTGCCGCCGAGGCCGACGCTTCCGGTGCGGCGGCGCAGCATCTGCATACCGGCGTTGTTGGCCTGGAACTCGACGTCCTGCATCCGGACCAGGGCGCGGGCGAACGCGTTGGCGAGCCGGCCGCGGCCGGGCAGCGGCAGCTCGTCGTCGGCGTTGCGCATCCGGACGCCGATCTGCACGGCGCCGGTGTCGGGGCGGCCGAGCGCCCGGTCGTTGCAGACCTGTTCGAGGGTGCCGTGGTCGAGCTGCCCGTCGGCGTCGACCACACCGAGCACGACCCGGGAGCGGTCGGTGCCGGCCGGCAGGCGGTCGGAGATCTCCCGGTAGGCGGCGTTGAGGGCGGCGCCCTTGCCGATCCGGGCGTGCGGGCGGCGGCGCTGGACGAGGTGGATCCGGTCGTCGTGCGCGGCGGCGGCCAGCACCAGCTCGCGGGTGGCGTCCTCGCTGTCGTCGTCGATCACCCAGAGGTGGGCGGCCGGGGCGACGGCCCGCAGGCCGGCGAGGGTCTGGGCGATCACGGCCTCCTCGTCGCGGCACGGGACCATCAGGTGCCACTGGAAGGCGGAGGGGTCACCGGGCTCGGCGGCGGAGTTGTGCCGGAAGGCGTGCCGGGAGCCGGCCCAGTAGAGGAGGAAGCGCCCGAAGACGAGGGCCATGTAGACCAGCAGGGCCAGCGAGATCAGTCCGGCGATCCAGACGATGCTGTCCCGGCGGAGCTCGACAAAACTGCGCAGGGCGTCGGGCAAGGCGCTGTGCTCCTCGTGATCAAAGGCGATATGTCTCCTTGACGCGCGAATCGCTGCTCCGTTGCGGCCTGATGTCGCTAAATCGATAGTAAACGCGGGAAACGGCCAACCCGGGGCAAAGTGGTCGTTCTCACCCCGTCGGGAGCGCCCGGCGCAGCTCCGTAGACTGTGGACGTGAGCGACAAGGCCGACCCGAACCCGTACACCCTCCGTCCCGCCGACGGCGCCGCCGGCGACGCCCTGCACGACGTCGAGGTGGAACTCTCCGAGCGCTGGCCGGAGAACAAGCTGGAGCCATCGCTCGACCGGATCGAGGCGCTGATGGACATCCTGGGCCAGCCCCAGCGGTCCTTCCCCTCCATCCACATCACCGGCACCAACGGCAAGACCTCCACCGCCCGGATGGTCGAGCAGCTGCTCAACGCCTTCGAGCTGCGCACCGGCCGCTACACCAGCCCGCACGTGGAGAGCGTCACCGAGCGGATCACCCTGGACGGCGCCCCGATCACCCCCGAGCGGTTCGTCGAGGTCTACCGCGACATCGAGCCCTACGTGCGGATGGTCGACGAGCGCCAGCCGGTCGCGATGTCCTTCTTCGAGGTGCTGACCGGCATGGCCTACGCCGCCTTCGCCGACGCGCCGGTGGACGTCGGCATCGTCGAGGTCGGCATGGGCGGCTCCTGGGACGCCACCAACGTCATCGACGCCGCCGTCGCGGTGATCACCCCGATCGGCCTGGACCACACCGACAAGCTGGGCGGGACCACCGGCGAGATCGCGGTGGAGAAGTCCGGGATCATCAAGCCCGACGCCGTCGCGATCGTCGCCCACCAGCAGCTCGACGCCGCCGAGACCATCCTGCGGCGCGCCGTCGAGGTCGACGCCACGGTGGCCCGCGAGGGCATGGAGTTCGGCGTGATCCGGCGTGAGGTCGCGGTCGGCGGCCAGCTCGTCACCCTGCGCGGCCTCGGCGGCGAGGAGTACGAGGACGTCTTCCTCCCGCTGCACGGCGGCCACCAGGCGCAGAACGCGGCGCTGGCCCTGGCGACGGTCGAGGCCTTCTTCGGCGTCGGCGGTGCCCGCGGCGGGAAGCTGGACGTGGACAAGGTGCGGCAGGCGTTCTCCGGCGTCGACTCGCCGGGCCGCCTGGAGATCGTCCGCCGCAGCCCGACGATCCTCCTGGACGCCGCGCACAACCCGCACGGCGCCCAGGCGGCGGTCACCGCGATCGGCGAGTCCTTCGGATTCACCCGGCTGGTCGGCGTGATCGGCACCAGCGGCGACAAGGACGTGGCCGGTCTGCTGGAGGTCTTCGAGCCGCTCCTGGCCGAGGTCGTCATCACCCGGAACTCCACCCACCGCGCGATGGACGTGGACGCGCTGGCCGCGCTCGCGGTCGACATCTTCGGCGAGGACCGCGTCCAGGTCGAGCCCCGGCTCGACGACGCCATCGCCGCCGCCGTCACCCTCGCCGAGGAGGAGGGCGACCTCGGCGGTGCCGGGGTGCTGGTCACCGGTTCGGTCATCACGGTGGGCGAGGCCCGCCTGCTGCTCGGGAGGAAGTGACGATGAGGACGCTCTGTTCCTCGACGCTGATCGGCGAGGCACTGCTGATCATGTTCGCCGGTCTGGTGGCGATGCAGCTCTCGGACCTCCCCGCGGGCACCGTCTGGACCGTCAGCGGCATCGCGATGGCCCTCTGCGTGCTGCTCTGCGGCATGATCAACAGGCCCGGCGCGGTCGCCGTCGGCTGGGCGCTCCAGGTCGGGCTCATCGCGAGCGGCTTCGTCCTGCCGACCATGTTCGGCCTCGGCCTCGTCTTCGCCGGCCTCTGGTGGTGCTCGGTGCACTACGGCCGGAAGATCGACGAGATCAAGGCCGCGCGGACCGCCGCCGCCGAACCGGCGCCGGCGGCCTAGACCGGACCTCCGACGGGCGGCCGGGCATTCGCTTACGCAAGGTAACCTCTGCGGTAGTCGCACTCCGCACGTCGAACGGCGTGCGATCCGTACCGATTTCCCCAGGAGACGCACCGTGTCCCAGCGCACTCTCGTCCTGCTCAAGCCCGACGCCGTCAAGCGAGGCCTGACCGGCGAGATCATCAGCCGCATCGAGCGCAAGGCCGGCTGGCGCCTCGCCGCCGTCGAGCTGCGCACGTTCGACCGGGCGACGCTGGAGCAGCACTACGCGGAGCACGTCGGCCGCCCGTTCTACGAGCCGCTCCTGGAGTTCATGACCTCCGGCCCGTCCCTCGCCCTGATCGTCGAGGGCGAGGAGGTCGTCGCCGGCATCCGCATGCTGGCCGGCGCCACCAACCCGCTGGAGGCCGGGGCCGGCACCATCCGGGGCGACTACGCGACCATCACCCGCGAGAACCTGATCCACGCCTCCGACTCGTCCGAGTCCGCGGAGCGCGAGATCAAGATCTTCTTCCCGGCCCACGCCTGATCCGGACGGGCTCCAGGGACCTTCGGGTGCCCCGGTCGGGACCATTGGCCCGGCCGGGGCATTCTTATCGGGAAATAGGGAACCAGGGGGGCCGACACGGCGTCCCAATGCCCGGAGAAGCGATCACGCTCCGGACAATGGACGGTACGCCCCACGTCGACGTCCGTGCCGGCCGGCGTGACTACGATGGACGCGACTCAAGGGCCCGGTAAGGCAGCTCAGCTGGTCTCCGCCCAAGCGTGGGCGCGCGCATTCCGTCCACCTCCATGACACCGAGCCCGGGAAGGCACCCACACCCCATGGCGAGCAACCTGTCGTTCATCGGCCGCGACTTGGCGATCGACCTCGGAACTGCCAACACGCTGGTGTACGTCAGGGGCAAGGGGATCGTCCTCAACGAGCCGTCGGTGGTAGCGGTCAACACCAACACCGGGGGAATCCTGGCCGTCGGTTCCGAGGCCAAGAAGATGATCGGACGCACCCCGGGCAACATCGTGGCCATCCGCCCGCTCAAGGACGGCGTGATCGCCGACTTCGAGATCACCGAGCGGATGCTCCGCTACTTCATCCTCAAGATCCACCGCCGCCGCTTCCTCGCCCGCCCCCGCGTCGTCGTGTGCGTGCCCTCCGGCATCACCGGGGTCGAGCGCCGCGCCGTCATCGAGGCCTCCCTGCAGGCCGGCTGCCGCCAGGTGCACATCATCGAGGAACCGATGGCCGCCGCGATCGGCGCCGGTCTCCCGGTCCACGAGCCCACCGGCAACATGGTCGTCGACATCGGCGGCGGCACGACCGAGGTCGCCGTCATCTCGCTCGGCGGCATCGTCACCGCGCAGTCCATCCGGGTGGCCGGCGACGAGCTGGACAACGCCATCGTCCAGCACATCAAGAAGGAGTACTCGCTGCTCCTGGGCGAGCGCAGCGCCGAGCAGATCAAGATGAGCATCGGCTCCGCCTTCGGCCTGGAGGGCGAGAAGGACGAGCACGCCGAGATCCGGGGCCGCGACCTGGTCAGCGGCCTGCCCAAGACCGTCGTCATCTCCGCCGCCGAGGTCCGCGAGGCCATCGACGAGCCGGTCAACTCGATCATCGACGCGGTGAAGACGACCCTCGACCAGTGCCCGCCCGAGCTGGCCGGCGACGTCATGGACCGGGGCATCGTGCTCACCGGCGGCGGCGCCCTGCTCCGCGGCCTGGACGAGCGGCTGCGCCGGGAGACCGGCATGCCGATCCACATCGCCGAGAACCCGCTGGACTCCGTCGCGCTCGGATCCGGCAAGTGCGTCGAGGAGTTCGAGGCACTCCAGCAGGTGCTCGACGCCGCACCGCGCCGCTAACAGAACCGAAACGTCCGAACTGAGCGGGTCCCCGCCCGGGTCCACAGCCCGGGCGGAGGGGCCAGGTACGAAGGGGCAGCACCAGCACCGTGAGGGACACACGAGAGAGCCGGCTGCTGCTCATCCTGCTGGTGGCCGTCGCCTTCGCGTTGATCACCGTCGACATCAAGGGCGGTGAGAGCTCCCCGCTCGGCGGCGCCCGGCGAGCCGCGGCCTCCGTCCTCGGACCCGTCGAACGGGGCGCCGCCACCGCCGTCGACCCGGTCGCCGACACCGTCCGGGCCTTCCGCGACGCCGCGGCCCACAGCGGCCGCACCGACCAGCTCGCCCGCGAGAACACCGAACTGCGGCAGAAACTGGCCTCCTCCGACATGGCCGGCGGGCGTACCCAGCAGCTCGACGACCTGCTGCGCACGGCCGGCGCCGGCGGATACACCGTCAAGGCCGCCCAGACCATCGCGATCGGCCCGGCCCAGGGCTTCTCCTGGACCATCACCATCGACGCCGGCAGCGACGACGGGCTCACCCGGGACATGACCGTGGTCAACGGACAGGGCCTGGTCGGCCGGATCACCACCGTCGCCCCGACCACCGCCACCGTGCTGCTCGCCTCCGACCCCGGCTTCTCCGCCGGCACCCGGCTGGAGGGCACCGGCGAGATCGGCTTCGCCTCCGGCGGCGGCAGCAGCGCCATGAAGGTCTCGCTGCTCAACGGCAAGGCCCAGGTGAAGGAGGGCGACCGCCTGGTCACCTTCGGCTCGCAGAGCGGCCGCCCGTTCGTGCCCGGCGTCCCGGTCGGCAAGGTGGTCCAGGTCGAGGCCAACCCCGGTCAGCTCACCAAGACCGTCCTGGTCGAGCCGTTCGTCCAGTTCACCCGGCTCGACCTGGTCGGCGTCGTCGTCGTCCCGCCGCGCACCGACCCGCGGGACGCCGTCCTGCCGCCCGCCCCCGCGGCGGCCGGTCAGGGCCAGGCCCCGGCGGCGCCCGCCGCCCCCGCGGCCCAGGCCGCCGTCCCGCCCGCCAAGCCCAATGGGGGGAACTGAGCCATGCGTCTCGCCCGCATCCCCGTCTCCGCCGCCCTGATCCTGCTCGGCCTGATCCTCCAGGTCAGCGTCTTCGGCCGGCTGCAACTCCCGGGGGCCACCCCGGACATACTGCTGCTCGTCGTGGTCGGCCTGGCCATGGTCTACGGGCCGACCGGCGGCTGCCTGGTCGGTTTCGCGGCCGGCCTGCTCGCCGACGTCGCACCGCCCTCCGACCACGCCATCGGCCGGTACGCGCTGGTGCTCTGCCTGATGGGCTACGCCGCCGGGCTGCTCCGCCCCGAGCACGGCCGCCAGCGTTCGGTCTCCAGCGCGCTGCTCGTGGTCTCCGTCGCCGCGATCGCCTCCACCCTGCTGTACGCGATGGTCGGCGCCCTGGTCGGCGACACGGCCGCCCGGCACGTCGGGCTCGGCTCGCTGGTGCTGACCGCGATGCTCTACGACCTGCTGCTGGCCCCGTTCGTGGTGCCCGTCGTGATGGTGCTCGGCCGTCGCTTCGGCAAGGACCCGGTGGCCGCCGCAGGCCCCGGCGACGACGAGGGCGGCCCGGGTCTGGGCACCCTGGCCCGCTACCGCACCACCCGCGACGCCGCGTCCCGCCCGATGTACAAGAAGAAGCGCCTGCTCGGCGCGGGCAAGCGCCCGTAGTCCGGCCCCGGCCCCCGATCCGACCAGACCGCCCTCGCGATTTCCTGGAGCGCACGAGACGTGAGCAACATCCCCGAGACCGGCCGAACCCGGCGGGTGACGATCCGTCTGGTGGTGCTGCAGATCCTGGTGCTGTCGCTGCTCGCCACCCTCGGCGGACGGCTCTGGTACCTCCAGATCCGCAACGCCAAGGAGTACACGGCCAAGGCGACCGGCAACCACATCCGCGAGGTCGTCGAACCGGCCGTCCGCGGTGAGATCCTGGACGCCTCCGGCCGCATCCTCGCGGGCAACGAGACCAAGCTGGTGGTCTCCGTCAGCCGCACCTCGCTGCTCCAGCAGAAGGACGGCGGCAAGGCGGTGCTGACCCGGCTCGCCGAGGTGCTCGGGATGCCGGCCAAGGACGTCCAGGAGAAGGCCCGGCTCTGTGACGCCAAGACCCCGCAGCCCTGCTGGAACGGATCGCCCTACCAGCCGATCCCGGTCACCAAGGAGGCGACCACCCAGCAGGCGATGCAGATAATGGAACGCCGCGAGGACTTCCCGGGGGTCACCGCGCAGCCCACCGCCGTACGCCACTACACCGGCGTCGAGGGCGCCAACATGGCCCAGGTGCTCGGGTACCTCTCGCCGGTCACCGACGAGGAGGTCTCCAAGACCGCCGACAAGACCGGGCTGGACCGCTACCTCCCGGCCGACCAGATCGGCCGGGCCGGGCTGGAGTCGGTGTACGACCGCGACCTGCGCGGCACCGCCGGCATCACCAAGCTGGAGGTCGACAACCTCGGCCGGGTGATCGGCACCGCGGACAAGGCGCCGCCGCGCACCGGCGACAACCTGGTGACCAGCATCGACGCCAGGGTGCAGAAGGTCGTCGAGGACAACCTGGCGCAGGCGATGGCGGACGCCCGCAAGACCTGGGACAAGAACACCAAGCGCAACTACGACGCGGACTCCGGCGCCGCGGTCGTGATGGACGTCAAGACCGGCCGGATCGTCGCGATGGCCAGTGCCCCGAGCTACGACCCGAACATCTGGCAGGGCGGCATCTCCGGCAAGGACTACCAGGGGCTGACCAACAAGGACTCCAACTACCCGCTGCTGAACCGGGCCATACAGGGTCAGTCCGCCCCCGGCTCCACCTTCAAGGTGGTCTCCACGGCCGCCGCCGCCCAGGCCGGCTACGCGCTCAACGGCAACTACGCCTGCCCGAGCAGCATGACCATCGGCGGCCGCGAGTTCAAGAACTTCGAGAGTCAGGGCCACGGCTCGATCACGCTGGCCCAGGCGCTGGAGGTCTCCTGCGACACCGTCTTCTACGGCCTCGCCTACGACCAGTGGCTGGCCGACGGCGGCATCAAGCCGAAGAAGGAGACCGGGGACTGGTTCTACAAGACCGCCCACCAGTTCGGCCTCGGCGCCAAGACCGGCATCGACCTGCCCTCCGAGGCGACCGGCCGGGTGCCGGACCGGCAGTGGAAGCAGTCCTTCTACGACAACAACAAGGACGCCTGGTGCAAGCAGGCCGAGAAGGGCGGCAAGGAGTACTCCGACCTGATCGCCAAGGAGAACTGCGCCGACGGCTACGTGCTGCGTGCCGGTGACGCCGTCAACTACGCGATCGGGCAGGGCGACACCCTCGTCACCCCGCTGCAGATGGCGCGGATCTACTCGGCGCTGGCCAACGGCGGCACGCTGTGGCGGCCGACCGTCGCCAAGGCCGTGATAAGCCCGAGCGGCGAGCTGGTCCGCGAGATCGCCCCGCACGAGGACGGCAAGCTGCCGACCGACGCGAAGACGCTGCAGTACATCGACGACGCCACCAAGGGCGTCGTCTCGACCGGTACCGCCGCGTGGAAGTTCACCGGCGCAGGCTGGCCGCAGGGGAAGATCGAGCTGCACGCCAAGACCGGCACCGCCGAGGTCGAGGGCAAGCAGACCACCTCGTACCTGACCACCTACAGTCGCGACTACGCGGTCGTGATGACGATAAGCCAGGGTGGCACCGGCTCCGGCGGTTCCGGTGACGCGGTCCGCCGCATCTACCAGGCGCTCTACGGCGTCGACGACAAGGGCGGCGTCGACAACGGCAAGGCCCTGCTGTCCACGCCGCAGGCCGAGCTGCCGAAGTTCAACGCGGACGGCACCGCGATCATCAAGCCGGCCTCGTTCGGCGGGGACCCCGCCGGCGCGTTCGGCGACCCGGGCGTCACCGGCGGCTCGCCGCGGGTCTTCCTGGACCCGGCGCAGCCCTCCGGGACGGTCGTCGTACCGGTCGCGGCGGTCGCGGCCGTCGAACCCACCCGCTCCAACGGAAGGGGCCGGGCATGAGCTCCTACGGCTCGTACCGTCAGCTGCGGCTCGCCCCGCAGCGACGCGGGGTCCCCAGGACACTCGCCAAGGACTCCCCGATCTGGCGGATCGACTGGATACTGCTGCTGGCCGCGGTCGTCCTCTCGCTCGGCAGCTCGCTGCTGGTCTGGTCGGCCACCCGCGGGCGGGACTCGCTCACCCACGGGGACCCGCAGTACTTCCTGTACCGGCACCTGACCAACGTCATGATCGGCGCCGTGCTGTGCGCGGTGGTGATAGCGATAGGGAGCCGGCGGTTCCGGACGGTGGTGCCGTTCCTGTACGTCGGCGTCATCGTGCTGCTGCTGGCCACGCTGAGCCCGCTCGGCTCGACCATCAACGGCCAGCACTCCTGGATCCAGCTGGGCGGCGGCTTCTCGGTGCAGCCGGCCGAGTTCGCCAAACTGGCGATCGTGCTGGTGATGGCGGTCGTGCTGTCCGAGCAGGTGGACGCGGGGGAGCGGGAGTTCCCGGCGAACCGGGCGGTCTTCCGCGGCCTGGTCTGGGCGACGCTGCCGATGGCGATAGTGATGCTGATGCCGGACGCCGGCTCGGTGATGGTGATGGCCGTCATCGTGCTCGGCATCCTGCTCGCCTCGGGCGCGGCCAACCGCTGGGTGTTCGGGCTGATCCTGACCGGGGTCGGCGGCTGTGTGGCGATCTGGAAGCTCGGCGTGCTGAGCAAGTACCAGATCGACCGGTTCGCGGCCTTCGCCAACCCGGCGCTCGACCCCTCCGGCGTCGGGTACAACACGGCCCAGGCCCGGATCGCGATCGGCTCGGGCGGGCTGACCGGCAAGGGGCTGTTCCACGGGACGCAGACCACCGGGCAGTTCGTGCCGGAGCAGCAGACCGACTTCGTCTTCACGGTGGCCGGCGAGGAGCTGGGCTTCCTCGGGGCGATGGCGATCATCGTGCTGCTCGGCGTGGTGCTCTGGCGGGCCTGCCGGATCGCCCGGCACGCCACCGACCTGTACGGCACCATCGTGGCGGCCGGGGTGGTCGCCTGGTTCGCCTTCCAGGGGTTCGAGAACATAGGGATGTGCCTGGGCATCATGCCGGTGGCCGGCATCCCGCTGCCGTTCGTGTCCTACGGAGGGTCGTCGATGTTCTCGACCTGGGTGGCGATCGGACTGTTGCAGGCGGTGCAGAGCCAGCGGCCGATAGCGGCCTGACCGGCGCGTCGCCGGAGGGTGGGCGGCGTGCCGACGGCGGGGCCGGTCCGGGGTGATCCCGGGCCGGCCCCGCCGTCGTCGTCGGGGGCGGTGGTCACCAGGCGTCCCAGTGCGTGATCCGGTCGGTGGGCACGCGCGGGCCGGGGCGGAAGTCGGTGCCGACGGTGTGGGCGAGCGGGACGAGCGCGACCTGGGCCACCGTCTCGTAGGGGATGCCGAGCAGGTCGGCGGCCTCGCGCTCGTAGTGCAGGTGCGGGGTGGTCCAGGCGGTGCCGAGGCCGCGGGAGCGGGCGGCCAGCATGAACTGCCAGGTGGCGGGGAGGATCGAGCCCCAGGCGTTCGCCTGGCCGACGTGGGAGTCGAACTCGTGCCGGCCCTCGATCCGGACGCAGGGCACCACCAGGACCGGCACCTCGTGCAGACGGTCGAAGAGGTGCTGGGCGCTCTCGGCGAGGCGCAGCCGCCGGGCGGTGTCCTCGGTGGTGCGGTCCAGGCCGGTGCGGACGACGGGTCGGCGGGGGTTGACCAGGCCGAGCCGGTAGAGGTCGGCGAGGGCGGCCCGCCGGGCCGGATCGGTGACGATCACGAAGTCCCAGCGCTGGCGGTTGCGGCCGGTGGGGGCCTGGGTGGCGAGCGCGAGGCACTCCTCGACCAGTTCCCGGGCGACCGGGCGGGTGAGGTCGAGCCGCTTGCGGACGGCGCGGGTGGTGGTGAGGAGCTGTTCAGCGGTCAGGTCGGGATACGGCACGGCCGTGGCCTCCGGTCAAGATGGGCCGACCGGCCGCGCGGGGCGGGGTCTCAGTCGGCCGGCGGGACGTCGAGGAGCTTGCGGGTGAGGCGGACCAGGGTCGCCCGCTCGTCCGGGGTGAGGGCGGCGAAGGCGTGGTCCAGGACGGGGGCCATGGCGCGCTCGGCGTCGGCCAGGGCGGCGGCCCCGTCGGGGGTCGGGGTGACGGCGTAGGCACGGCGGTCCCGGGGGTGGCGCTCGCGGCGGACCAGGCCGGCGTCCTCCAGGGCGTCCACGCAGCCGACCATCACGCTGCGGTCGATCCGCAGCTGCTCGCTGAGCTCCTGCTGGGAGCAGCTGCCGACGGCGTCGAGCATCTTGAGCACCAGGTGCTGGGCCACCGTCAGCGGGTTTCCGGAGAGCTGCTCGTCGATGGTCCGGGCGACCGCGGTGGTGGCGCGGCAGAGGGCGACGTCGGGGCGGTCCTGGGTGAGCGCGGCGAAGTACCGCCGGCGCTCGCCGCCGTCGTCCGCCCGGCTCGGGGACGCGAGGCGGGCGGTCCGGGGGGCGCTGGCCATCGGGACTCCTTCGGTGGTGGACGGCCAGCATAACGCTCCTGAGAGATTGTTTGACGGTAGATGATTTCCGCTGCTACTTTCCGATCGTACGTGATTGAACATCAGATTGTTGTCCGCAAGACTAATTTGGGGGTCGGGATGGCCGGGGGCGAAGACGCGGGCACGGTGGCGGGCGGCGGCGACGGGGGAGGCGCGGCAGCCGGCCGCGACGGGGCGACGGCCCTGGTGACCGGCGCGAGGCGGAGGGCGGAGTGGCTCGACCCCGAGGACGCACGGCTCGGCTGGGACGGTGTCTGCGGCTTCGAACGGGTCGGCGGCACCGTCCTGCCGCTGCGGATCCCGCAGGAGCGGATCGCCACCGCCCTCTCGGACAACTTCGCGCGGCTCGCCCGGATCCCGGCCGGCGTCCGGTTCGCCGTCCGCACCGACGCCACCGAACTGCTGCTGGACCTCGACGCCGAGCCCGGCGCCGCGCCGGTGGACGTCCTGGCCGACGGCGTACTCCTCCACCGGCGCCACCTCGACCCCGGGCGGCGCCGCCTCGACCTGGCGCTGCCGGGCGGCCCGACGGAGGTGGAGGTCTGGCTGCCGCACCTGTCCCGCACCCGGCTCGCCGCGGTCGGCCTCCGCGGCCACCGGCTGCTGGCCCCCGTCGGGCGCACCGGCCCGCGCTGGATCGCCTACGGCAGCTCCCTCACCCACGCCATGTTCCCCGAGGGGCCGTCCGCGAGCTGGACCGCGCTGCTCGCCCGCCGCCACGGCTGGCGGCTGCGCAACCTCGGGTTCGCCGGCGAGGCCTACCTGGACCCGCTGGTCGCCCGGGTGATCCGCGACACCCCCGCCGACCTGGTCACCCTGGAGATCGGCACCAACGCCTACATCCGCTCCGTCTTCACCGCCCGCAGCTGGGGCCCCGCCGTCTGCGGCTTCGTCGAGACGATCCGGGACGGGCACCCGGACACGCCGATCGCCGTGATCGCCGCGCTCCCCTCGGTGGAGCGCGAGCGGGTGGTCAACGCGGCCGGGCTGACCCTGGCCGACGTCCGCGACCTGACCGGTACGGCCGTCCGGGTGCTCCAGCGGCTGGGCGACCGCCGGCTGCACCTGGTGGACGGCCGGGACGTGCTGCCGGTCGCCGAGGCGGACGGCCTGTACGCGGACGGCCTGCACCCGACACCGCAGGGGGAGCACCGGCTGGCCGGCCTGGTCGACCCTCACCTGCGGCCGCTGGTCGACGGGTTCCGACCGGCCCCGACCGGACCTGGCCGACTCTGACCGGCATCGACGGGTCAGTGATCGGCCGGGCCCGCGATCGGACCGGTACGGGCCGGCCCGACGCGCGATCGGACCAGCCCGCGATCAGACCGGTTCGCGATCAGACCAGCCCGCGATCGGACCAGCCCGCGATCAGACCGGCAGCAGCAGGTCCGCGGCGGCCAGCGCCGCCCGGGCCTGGTGGGAGACCTGGGCGTCGACCGGCACCCAGCGGGTGCCCAGCCGGTGCAGGCCGTCCAGGCTCGCCGCCACGATCGCCCGGGCCCGCGCCCTGGCCGCGTCGGCCGCCGGGCCCCCGGAGTCCGCGAGCAGCCGCAGCAGCATCGAGGCGACCCGCAGCGGCAGCCGCGCCGCGACGATCCGGGCGGTCGTCACCCGGGACACCGACAGCGGCGCCACCGACCACTCGGTGCGCCACTCCTCCAGCAGCAGCGGGCAGACCTCCAGGTTGAACTCGATCGAGCGCAGCAGCGGCCCGTACGCCACCCCGGCATGCGGCGGCACCTGCGGCAGCATCCCGACCAGCTCCTCGACCCGGTCGCCCAGCGTCCGGGCGGCGGCCCCCACGGCGGCGCGCGCGTCCGGGTACGGACGGGAGTCGCCGACCGCGTCGATCGCCCACATCGGCACCTCCAGCACGGCCGTCACCCCGCCGTACCGGCCCGCGTACGACCAGGTCGACAGCTCCGGACGGTCCGGCAGCGCCTGCGAACCGCCGCCCGGCGCCGGCATCACGTACGCCCCCGGGGCCGGGCTGTCCCAGCCGACCGCGTCGTAGGAGTCGACGTCCAGCGGGATGCCGGCCCGCGCCACCGACCGTGCGAACCCCTCCGCCAGACCCGGCAGCGGCCGGGTGAGCTGCACGAACGCGCCACCGAAGTCCACACCGTGCAGCGAACACTGCAGCACCGGGCGCAGCTCGTCGATCAGGCCGGTCAGCGCCCGGCTCTCCGGCATCGGCGGCCGGTCGCCGTCCGGGGCCGGCGGCAGCTCGGGCTGCTCGTCGAACGCCGGCCGGAAGAAGTGCTCGTAGTGCCGGGCCGGGGTGAGCGGGCCGTGCAGCCAGCCCTCGTTGAGCGCGGCGCCGTCCGGGTCCAGGCAGAGCAGCACGTGCCAGCCGACCCCCGGGCGGGGCGGCAGCTCCAGCACCCGCTCGGCCAGCCGGACCGCGGCGGCCATGCCCACCGGCTCGTTCGGGTGCGGGCCGCCGACCGCCAGGACGGTGTGCTCCCCGTCGTCGACGGAGAGCAGCACCAGCGGCCGGCCGGCCCGGGAGCGGCCCACCTCGCGGACGCGACAGCGGTCGGGGTGGCGGCGGGCCAGCCGCTGGGCGGCCGCGACCGCGCGGGCGACCGTCGGGTAACTCTCGATGTCCTGGCGCGGCGGTCCGATCCGGCGTACCCGTGGGCCCGTGTCGGTCATGGCTCTCCTGTCCTCGGGCACGCCCGTGTGCGGGCGGCGCTGTGGCCTGTCCTCGGGGGCTGTCCTCGGGGTCGTCTCGACGGGGGAATGCGGTGGGAAATACGGTGGGGGCCTGTGGTGGGGGAATGCGAGGGCACTGCGGGGGGTCGACCGGTGAAGGCCGATCCGTGGGGGCTGTTCGGCGAAGGCTGTACGACGGAGACCGGTCGGTGAGGGCCGGTCGGTGAGACCCGTCTGCGGGACATACCCCGGTGGGGCGTCCGGATACCGCGCGTGGACGGGGCACCTGCGCCGGGGCCTGCGCCGGGCCGCCCGCGGGGTCAGCCGCCCGCGGCTCCGGGCGGGAGGACCACGGTCCCGGGCAGGAGGCCGGGGCCGGTTGCCTTGTGCATGGTCAACTCCCTTGCCTCGACGGCGTGCAGGACCCTCCGGCAGAGCCTTGCCAGTAGCGCACGCGTCCTTCGAACGTGTCAACCACCGTCGACGCCGCGCCGTAGGGCGCCGTTCACCCGCCGGAGCGGCCCCGGCCGCCCGCGAGCGCGGCACGGGCCGACCGGGATGAGCCTGCCGCGATTCGGCTACCCTTGAGGGTCACCCCTCCCAGCCGTCGCCCATCGGTGAGCACGGCGGCCATCAAACGTCGTAAGGGTTCCTAGTACATGACTGTCGAATCGGTCTTCCCACGCCTGGAGGCCCTCCTCCCGCACGTCCAGAAGCCGATCCAGTACGTCGGCGGCGAGCTCAACTCGACCGTCAAGGACTGGGACGCCTGCGACGTCCACTGGGCGCTGATGTACCCCGACGCCTACGAGGTCGGCCTGCCCAACCAGGGCGTCATGATCCTCTACGAGGTGCTCAACGAGCAGGAGGGTGTGCTGGCCGAGCGCACCTACAGCGTCTGGCCGGACCTGGAGGCGTTGATGCGCGAGCACCGCGTCCCCCAGTTCACCGTCGACGCCCACCGGCCGGTGCGCGCCTTCGACGTGTTCGGGCTCTCCTTCTCCACCGAGCTCGGCTACACCAACATGCTCACGGCCCTCGACCTGGCCGGCATCCCGCTGAACGCCCGGGACCGGACCGACGAGGACCCGATCGTGCTGGCCGGAGGCCACGCCGCGTTCAACCCCGAGCCGATCGCGGACTTCATCGACTGCGCCGTGATCGGCGACGGCGAGCAGGCCGTGCTCGACATCACCCGGATCGTCCGGGCCTGGAAGGAGGAGGGCCGCCCCGGCGGTCGCGAGGAGCTGCTGCTGCGCCTCGCGCGCACCGGCGGGGTGTACGTGCCCGCCTTCTACGACGTCGAATACCTGCCCGACGGCCGGATCGGCCGCGTCGTGCCGAACGCCCCCGGCGTTCCGTGGCGGGTCTCCAAGCACACCGTCATGGACCTCGACGAGTGGCCCTACCCCAAGCAGCCGCTCGTCCCGCTCGCCGAGACCGTGCACGAGCGGATGTCCGTCGAGATCTTCCGCGGCTGTACCCGCGGCTGCCGTTTCTGTCAGGCCGGCATGATCACGCGCCCCGTGCGGGAGCGAAGCATCACCGGCATCGGCGAGATGGTGGAACGCGGGCTCAAGGCCACCGGCTTCGAGGAGGTCGGCCTCCTGTCGCTCTCCTCCGCCGACCACACCGAGATCGGCGACATCGCCAGGGGCCTCGCGGACCGCTACACCGAGGACAAGATCGGCCTGTCGCTGCCGTCCACCCGCGTCGACGCCTTCAACATCGACCTCGCCAACGAGCTGAGCCGCAACGGCCGCCGCTCCGGGCTCACCTTCGCCCCCGAGGGCGGCAGTGAGCGCATGCGCAAGGTGATCAACAAGATGGTGTCGGAGGAGGACCTCATCCGCACCGTCGCCACCGCCTACGGCAACGGCTGGCGCCAGGTGAAGCTGTACTTCATGTGCGGCCTGCCCACCGAGACCGACGACGACGTGCTCCAGATCGGTGAGATGGCGAAGAACGTCATCCAGAAGGGCCGCGAGGTCACCGGCCAGAACGACATCCGCTGCACCGTCTCCATCGGCGGGTTCGTGCCCAAGCCGCACACCCCGTTCCAGTGGGCCCCGCAGCTCTCCGCCGAGGCCACCGACGCCCGCCTGGCCAAGCTGCGCGACTCCATCCGCGGCGACCGCAAGTACGGCAAGAACATCGGCTACCGCTACCACGACGGCAAGCCCGGCATCGTCGAGGGCCTGCTCTCGCGCGGCGACCGCCGGATCGGCGCCGTCATCCGGGCGGTCTACGAGGACGGCGGCCGTTTCGACGGCTGGCGCGAGCACTTCTCGTACGACCGCTGGATGGCCTCCGCCGAGAAGGGCCTGGCCGGCACGGGCGTGGACGTCGACTGGTACACCACCCGTGAGCGCACCTACGAGGAGGTGCTGCCCTGGGACCACCTGGACAGCGGTCTCGACAAGGACTGGCTCTGGGAGGACTGGCAGGACGCCCTGGAGGAGGTCGAGGTGGACGACTGCCGCTGGACCCCCTGCTTCGACTGCGGCGTCTGCCCCCAGATGGACACGAGCATCCAGATCGGCCCCACCGGGAAGAAGCTCCTCCCGCTGAGCGTGGTCGGCAAGTAGCGGCACCCGGGACGCCCCCGCCGGACCTGTCCGGCGGGGGCGTCCCGTCGTCTCCGGACGCCGGACCGGACGGCCCTGAGCAGGAACGGAGCGAGGGGGTGGCGGGGACGCGTACCCTTTGGGGTGACAGAGTCCGGACAGTGGCGGGAAACCGCCGCCGCGACGGACGGGGACAACTGACTAAGGACTGAGCGACCTGGCACGCCGCACGCCCGACGGTCCGCCGCCCGCACCGACCGTGCAGCGGATCCGTCTCCGCTACACCAAGCGCGGCCGGCTCCGCTTCACCAGCCACCGCGACTTCCAACGCGCCTTCGAGCGCGCCCTGCGCCGGTCGGCCGTGCCGATGGCCTACTCGGCCGGCTTCACTCCGCACCCGAAGGTGTCGTACGCCAACGCCGCACCGACCGGTGTGGCCAGCGAGGCGGAGTACCTGGAGATCGGCCTCGCCGCCCTGCGCGACCCCGAGGAACTGCGCGCCCAACTGGACGAATCGCTCCCCGCGGGCCTGGACGTCATCGACGCCGTCGAAGTGCGGACGCCGAACTTCGTGGAGCGCCTGGAAGCCTCCGAGTGGCTGGTCCGTCTGGACGGTGTCACCCCGCAGGAGGCGGCCCGCGCGATCGCGGCGTTCCTGGCCGAGGAGCGGGTCGAGGTCGAACGCCTCACCAAGAACGGCGTGCGTGTCTTCGACGCGCGCGGCGCGGTGGCGGCGCTCGAAATCGCCTCGCCGCAGGTCGACGGCGGTGCGGACACGGACGGCGAAGGGGGCCGCGATGTTCGGACCGGCCGTCCCTGTGCGATACTGCGCCTGGTAGTACGACAGGCCACACCCGCCGTACGACCCGACGACGTGTTGTCCGGTCTCCGTGTGACGGCCGACCTGGCGCCGCCGGTCCCCGCAGAGGTGACCAGGCTGGCGCAGGGGCCGCTTGACGAGGAGACCGGCACGGTGACCGACCCGTTGGCGCTCGACCGCGCCGCGGCCACGGCCGGCCCTCTGACGGCCGGCGAGCCGCGCGCAACCGCGTCCGCCTAGCGGGCGGAGGCCGGGTCCAGTCCACACTGGGCCCGCTGGTCCTCCAGGCCCCCGCTGCTCCCCAGGGGAGCGAGCGTCGTCGAAGCACAGGCCGGCCTCTTGTGGCCCGCCGACCCCGATGGTCGGTGGGCCCGAGGACCCCGTCCGGGAGCCACCCGGGGTTGGGGAACGGCGCAGCTTGGGAAAACCTCAGAAGACTGGTCAGACCAGAAGACTTTCGACACCCCGCGAGTGCGGGGCGCCGAGCGAGACTACGAGCCCCTGTGCGGCCTCGCGTCCGCGCGGCGGCACCGTGAAAGGGTCCGGCCCGAGCATCGTCATGATGCCGGCCGGCGCCACCGGTGCCCCGCCGTGCCAGGATGCGGAGCCCGGGGGCCTGACGGGAGATCCACCCGCATGCTCGATAACACCGATCCGCAGCAGTCCGCGGCGACGGAACAGAACGACACCACCGCGACCGGTGGCGACGGCGCGTCCGCCGCGCCGCCGCGTCGGCGCCGCCGCGCGGTGTCCCGCCCGGCCGGAACGCCGCAGGGCGCGGCCTCGGCGGTCGCCGAGACGGTCATCCCGGCCGATGCCGAGGTGAAGCCGGTCGAGACGCCGGCCGCCGCCGAGACGCCCGCCGCCGAACCGGCGGCCGAGAAGCCCGTGCGCGCCCGTCGGACCCGCAAGCGGGCCGAGGCGCCCGCCGGTGCCCCCGAGGCCACCTCGATCGTCGTCACCGCGCCGGACGCCGGTGCGACCGCCGTCCCGGCCGAGACCGAGGCCCCGGCGGCCGAGAAGCCCGCCGGAAGGGCCGCGAAGGCCGAGAAGCCGGCCGAGAAGGCCGCCGACCAGGCGCCCGCGGCCGAGAAGCCCGTGCGGGCCCGCAGGACCCGCAAGAAGGCCGAGGCCGCTCCGGTCGAGGCACCGGCGGTCGAGGAGCAGCCCGCCGCCGAGCAGCCGGCCGTCGCCGAGGTGGCGCCGGTCGAGGCCGCTCCGGTGGAGGAGGCGTCCGCCGCGCCGGCCCGCCGTCCCCGCCGCCGCCGTGTGGTCGAGGCGGCCCCGGTCGTCGAGACCCCGGTCGAGCCGGCTGTCGAGGAGCCGGTGGCCGAGGAGGAGCCGGCCGAGGAGCCGGCCGCCGAGGTGAAGCCCGCCGTCGCGGAGCCCGTCGCCGCGGCGCCCGCACCGGTCGCCGAGCCCGAGCCGGTCACCGGCCGGGTGCGCCGCCGCGCGGTCCGCCCGTCCACCGCGATCTTCCAGGCCCCGGTCTTCCAGGAGCCGGCCCCCTACGTCGCCCCGCCCGCGGCACCCGCGGCGCAGCCCGCGGCGGCGGCTGCCCCGGTCGAGGCCCCAGCCGTGCCGGAGGAGCGTGGCGAGGAGGACGAGTTCGAGTACAGCGGCGTCGGCCGCCGTCGCCGCACCCGCACCCAGGTCCGCGTGCAGTCCTCGGGCCGGCAGCGCAGGGCCGCCGCGGAGAAGCCGCCCGTCGAGCGTCCGGCCGCCGTCGAGCGGCCCGCACCCGTCGTCGAGCGTCCGGCCGCCGTCGAGCGTCCCGCGCCCGTCGTCGTCGCCGAGCCGGTCGAGACGCCGGTGGTCGAGGCCCCCGCCACCGGCCCCGAGACCGAGGCCGAGGACGAGTGGGAGGACGGTCGCCCGTCGCGCCGCCGCCGCCGGGGCGGCCGTCGCCGCCGCCGCGGTGAGGCCGAGGAGACCGAGGCCGAGGCCCCGGAGACCGTGCACCCCGCCGACGCGGCGCTCGCCGCCGCCGAGGACGAGGAGGACGACGAGGACGACCTGGCCTCCGGCCTGTCCTCCTCCCGCCGTCGCCGTCGCCGTCGCCGCCGCAGCGGTGAGTCCGGCGCCGTCGAGGCCGCCGAGACCACCGAGGACGGCGTCCGCACGGTGGTGAAGGTGCGCGAGCCGCGCCGCCGCTCCACCGAGCCGTCGTTCGACCCGGACGAGGTGCAGTCCATCAAGGGCTCCACCCGTCTGGAGGCCAAGAAGCAGCGCCGCCGCGAGGGCCGCGAGCTGGGCCGCCGTCGGGTGCCGATCATCACCGAGGCCGAGTTCCTGGCCCGCCGCGAGTCGGTCGAGCGCGTCATGGTGGTGCGCCAGAACGGCCAGCGGACCCAGATCGGCGTCCTTGAGGACGGCGTGCTGGTCGAGCACTACGTCAACAAGGAGCAGGCCACCTCGTACGTCGGCAACGTCTACCTGGGCAAGGTCCAGAACGTGCTGCCGTCGATGGAGGCCGCCTTCGTCGACATCGGCAAGGGCCGCAACGCGGTCCTGTACGCCGGTGAGGTCAACTTCGGCGCGCTGGGCGGCCACGGCGGCCCGCGCCGGATCGAGTCGGTGCTGAAGTCCGGCCAGTCCGTGCTGGTCCAGGTCTCCAAGGACCCGATCGGCCACAAGGGCGCCCGCCTGACCAGCCAGATCTCGCTCCCCGGCCGCTACCTGGTGTACGTGCCCGAGGGCTCGATGACCGGCATCTCCCGCAAGCTGCCGGAGAACGAGCGCGCCCGTCTGAAGCAGATCCTCAAGAAGATCGTCCCGGACGACGCGGGCGTCATCGTGCGCACCGCCGCCGAGGGCGCCTCCGAGGAGGAGCTGACCCGCGACGTCCAGCGGCTGCAGCAGCAGTGGGAGGACATCCAGAAGCGGGCCACCAGTGGGAACGCCCCGGCGCTGCTGTACGGCGAGCCGGACATGACCGTCCGGGTCGTCCGCGACATCTTCAACGAGGACTTCACCAAGGTCATCGTCTCCGGCACCGAGGCGTGGAACACCATCCACGACTACGTCTCCAACGTGGCGCCGGACCTCGCCGGGCGGCTCCAGCGGTGGACCTCCGAGGTGGACGTCTTCGCCACCTACCGGATCGACGAGCAGCTGATGAAGGCGCTGGACCGCAAGGTCTGGCTGCCCAGCGGCGGTTCGCTGGTGATCGACCGCACCGAAGCGATGATCGTCATCGACGTCAACACCGGGAAGTTCGTCGGCCAGGGCGGCAACCTGGAGGAGACGGTCACCCGGAACAACATCGAGGCGGCCGAGGAGATCGTGCGCCAGCTGCGGCTGCGCGACCTCGGCGGCATCATCGTGATCGACTTCATCGACATGGTCCTGGAGTCCAACCGGGACCTCGTGCTGCGCCGCCTGCTGGAGTGCCTGGGCCGGGACCGGACCAAGCACCAGGTGGCCGAGGTCACCTCGCTGGGCCTGGTGCAGATGACCCGCAAGCGGGTCGGCCAGGGCCTGCTGGAGTCCTTCTCCGAGCCGTGCGTCCACTGCAACGGCCGCGGCGTGATCGTCCACATGGAGCAGCCGAGCTCCCACGTCCACGGCAACGGCGGCGGCGCGCTCGCCGTCGAGGCCGGCGCGGGTGGCGGCAAGCGTCGGCGCCGGGGCAAGGGCGGTGCGGCCCACGAGGAGCCGCAGGCCGTCGAGGCCCTGGAGATCGAGGAGACCGAGGAGACCCTGGAGGCGGCCGAGGACTTCGACGCGCCGGTGCACGAGGAGATCGAGGGACAGCTGGCGATCGAGGTGCCGGGGACCGAGCTCCCCGCCGCCGAGCCGGTGGCCGTCGAGACCGTCGAGACCGTCGTCGAGGCCCCGCAGGCCGTCGAGACGGCTCCCGCCGCTGCGCCGGCCGGTCGTACCCGCCGCCGTGCCGTGCGCAAGGCCACGGCCCCCGCCGGGGCCCCGGGCGGTGCGGAGATCGTCGTCCTGCAGGCCAAGGCCGAGGCGGCGCTGCAGTCGGCCTTCGCGGCCGCCGAGAAGCCCGCCGAGGAGGCCCCGGCCGAGCCGGTCACCGAACCGGCCGAGCCTGCCGCCGTCGAGCCGGCCGCCACGGAGGAGGCCGCCGAGGCGGTCGCCGACGGGACGGACGCGGACACGGAGGCCGTGACCGAGGAGCCCGCCGAGGAGGCGCCGGCACCGAAGAAGCGGGCCGCCCGCAAGACCGCCGCCAAGAAGACCGCCGTCGCCAAGAAGACGACGACGGCGGCCAAGAAGACCACCGCCCGCAAGACCGCCACCAAGCGGACCAGCGCGGCGGCCAAGAAGGCGGCGGCCGCCGAGGGTGATACGGCGGCCGAGTAGTGCCCGGCCCGGGGCGGACCCAGTCCGCCCCGGGCCCGTACGTGCCGGTTTGCTCCCGAGGCGGCCGGTCCGTATTCTTGACCATCGGCGTGTCTACGCCTTGCTCCCGAGCACATCACCTTCCGGGCCCTCGTCAGAGGTGTCGGGGAGAGGCCCCTGTGTCCGTACCCAGGCGGCTGGCATCAGGAGCTCCGACCGAGTTAGGAAAGTAGGTACCGCATGTACGCGATCGTTCGCGCAGGCGGCCGCCAGCACAAGGTCGCCGTCGGCGACGTGCTGGAGATCGACCGTATCGAGGCCAAGTCGGGTGACTCGGTGGAGCTCTCCACCATCCTGATCGTCGACGGTGACGCTGTCACCTCCGACCCGTGGGTGCTGGCCGGTGTGAAGGCTCACGCCGAGGTGGTCGACCAGACCAAGGGCGACAAGATCGTCATCCTGCGCTACAAGAACAAGACCGGTTACCGTCGCCGCCAGGGTCACCGCCAGCAGCACACCGCTGTGCGGATCACGAGCATCGACTCCGTCAGCAAGTAAGGGGATAGCGAGATGGCACACAAGAAGGGCGCAAGCTCTACCCGTAACGGCCGTGACTCGAACGCCCAGCGCCTCGGCGTCAAGCGCTTCGGCGGCCAGGTCGTCTCGGCCGGCGAGATCCTCGTCCGCCAGCGCGGCACCCACTTCCACCCGGGTGCCGGTGTCGGCCGCGGTGGCGACGACACCCTGTTCGCGCTGACCGCCGGTGCTGTGCAGTTCGGCACCCGCCGCGGCCGCAAGGTCGTCAACATCGTGGCCACCGAGGCCTGAGTCACACCAGACTCACAATGAGGGGTGGGCCGGAATGATCCGGTCCACCCTTCGTGCTTTACCGCAGGTAGCGACATCGCACCGCACACTCTTCGTACTGGAGGCACACCCCATGACCACCTTCGTGGACCGCGTCGAGCTCCACGTCGCCGCGGGTAACGGGGGCCACGGCTGCGCCTCCGTACACCGGGAGAAGTTCAAGCCGCTCGGCGGCCCGGACGGCGGAAACGGCGGCGAGGGCGGCAGCGTCATCCTCACCGTCGACGCGCAGGTGACCACCCTGCTGGAGTACCACCACTCGCCCAAGCGCAAGGCGACCAACGGCAAGCCCGGCGCCGGCGGCCACCGCACCGGCGCCGACGGCCACGACCTCGTGCTGTCGGTCCCGGACGGCACCGTCGTGCTCGACCGGCAGGGCAACGTGCTCGCCGACCTGGTCGGCCACGGCACCAGCTTCGTCGCCGCCCAGGGCGGCCGCGGCGGCCTCGGCAACGCGGCGCTCGCGTCGTCCCGCCGCAAGGCGCCCGGCTTCGCGCTGCTCGGCGAGCCCGGTGACGCCCGTGACATCGTCATGGAGCTCAAGTCCGTCGCCGACGTGGCCCTGGTCGGCTACCCGAGCGCCGGCAAGTCCTCGCTGATCTCGGTGCTCTCCGCCGCCAAGCCGAAGATCGCGGACTACCCGTTCACCACCCTGATCCCCAACCTCGGCGTGGTCACCGCCGGCGACACGGTCTACACCATCGCCGACGTGCCCGGCCTGATCCCCGGCGCCAGCCAGGGCAGGGGCCTCGGCCTGGAGTTCCTGCGGCACGTCGAGCGCTGTTCGGTGCTCGTGCACGTGCTCGACTGCGCCACCCTGGAGCCCGGCCGCGACCCGGTGAGCGACCTGGAGACCATCGAGGCCGAGCTCGCCGAGTACGGCGGGCTGGAGGACCGGCCGCGCCTGGTCGCGCTCAACAAGGTCGACGTGCCGGACGGCCAGGACATCGCCGACCTCACCCGCACCTCGCTGGAGGAGCTCGGCTACCGCGTCTTCGAGGTCTCCGCGGCCTCCCGCAAGGGCCTGCGCGAGCTGAGCTTCGCCGTGGCGCAGATCGTCACCGAGGCCCGCGCCGCCAAGCCGCTGGAGGAGTCCACCCGTATCGTGCTCCGGCCGACCGCCGTCGACGACGCCGGCTTCACGATCACCGAGGAGGACGGCGCCTTCCGCATCCGCGGCGTCAAGCCTGAGCGCTGGGTCCGCCAGACGGACTTCTCCAACGACGAGGCCGTCGGCTACCTGGCCGACCGGCTGGCCCGCCTCGGCGTCGAGGAGAAGCTCTGGAAGGTCGGCGCCCACGAGGGCGACACCGTCATCATCGGCGCGGAGGACAACGCCGTCGTCTTCGACTGGGAGCCGACCATGGCCGCCGGCGCCGAGATGCTCGGCCGCCGCGGTGAGGACCACCGCATGGACAGCCCGCGTCCCGCGGTCGACCGCCGTCGTGACAAGCAGAAGAACCGGGACGCCGCCGAGGCGGAGTTCCTGGCCTTCGAGGCGCTCTCCAGCGGCCGTCCGGCCGCCCTGGAAGGCGACGACGAGGAAGAGTAGCCGGTACCGGCCCGTACGGCCCCTGTCTCCCGAACGGGAGGCGGGGGCCTGCTCGTTGACGGGGGGTCGGCGGAAGGCGCGGTCTCCGGGTCGCCGTCCGGCCGCCTCCGGGCCGCCGTCCGGGTCGCTGTCCGGCGGCTGGAACGCGCGGCGGACGGTCCGTACCGATCGCGTAGATTGCGGGGGTGGCGGCCGGGCCCGGCCCCGCCGTAGCGCACCACACCGGAAGGGCGAACAGCGAGATGAGCGAGGACTCCCTGCGGACGGAGGTGCTGACCGCACGCCGGATCGTCGTCAAGGTCGGCTCCTCCTCACTCACCACGGCGGCCGGGGGCCTGGACGCCGACCGCGTCGACGCGCTCGTCGACGCCCTCGCCAAGGTGCGCGCCCGCGCCGACGCCCCCGAGGTGGTCCTCGTCTCCTCCGGCGCGATCGCCGCCGGCCTCGCCCCGCTCGGACTGGAGCGGCGCCCCAAGGACCTCGCCCGCCAGCAGGCCGCCGCCAGCGTCGGCCAGGGCCTGCTGGTCGCCCGCTACACCGCCTCCTTCGCCCGCTACGGCCTCCGGGTCGGCCAGGTGCTGCTCACCGCCGAGGACGCGAGCCGCCGCGTCCACTACCGCAACGCCTACCGGACCCTCGACCAGCTGTTGGCGATGGGCGCGATGCCGATCGTCAACGAGAACGACACCGTCGCCACCGCCGAAATCAAGTTCGGTGACAACGACCGGCTGGCCGCGCTGGTCGCCCACCTGGTCCGGGCCGACCTGCTCGTCCTCCTCTCCGACGTGGACGGCCTCTACGACGGCGATCCCAGCCGCCCCGGCACCAGCCGGATCGCCGAGGTGTCCGGCCCGCACGATCTGGACGGCATCGAGATCGGCAGCGCGGGCAAGGCGGGCGTCGGCACCGGCGGCATGGTCACCAAGGTCGAGGCGGCCCGGATCGCCACCGGTGCCGGCATCCCCGTGGTGCTCACCGCGGCCAGCCACGCCGCCGACGCCTTGTCCGGCCGGCCCACCGGCACCCTCTTCCGGCGCACCGGCAGCCGCTCCTCCGACCGGATGCTCTGGCTGGCCCACGCCAGCAGCCCGCGCGGCGCCCTGCACCTCGACGCCGGAGCCGTCCGCGCCGTCGTCTCCGGCGGCGCCTCGCTGCTGCCCGCCGGGGTGGTCGGGGTGGACGGCGAGTTCGCCGCGGGCGATCCGGTGGACCTTCTTGCCGAAAACGGCCACATCGTGGCGCGCGGACTGGTCAACTTTGATGCGAGGGAGTTGCCCCGCCTGCTCGGCCGGTCCACCCGAGACCTGGCCCAGGAGTTCGGCGCCGCCTACGAGCGGGAGGTCGTCCACCGCGACGACCTGGTCGTCCTGCGCGGCTGACCGGCCGTGGGCCGGCCGGCGGAAGGCGGGCGGCTCCGCACGGGGAGCACGTCCGGCCGCGGGCGAGGAGGGGCGCAGCCGTACGCGTCGGGCCGGGGCCGGCGGGCACGACGACACGACATCGCCGAACAGGAGGCCGCCGGTGGAAAGCAGGCGCGAGGCAGCGCTGACCGGAGGGACGGCAGGCCGGCGGCTGACCAGCATCGACGGCGGCGGGGGCGACGCTCCCGCGGGTTCGTCCGGTCCGCCGTCCCAGGGGCCGGGCACGGTGCGCCCGCTCCGGCCGGACCGGCGTGACGAGACCGAGCCGCCCGTCGTGCCCGAGCAGGCCCGGCTCTGGCACGTGGTGCTGAGCGTCGCCGGGCAGGTCACCCCGCTCACCGCGCTGCGGGCCGGGCTGGAGCGGCTGGCGCACGACCACTCGTTCTTCCTGACCGCCCGCTACGCCGCCGACCATGCGGAGATCCGGTACTGGGAGCAGGCCCGGGACCTGCACGACGCGGCCGCGATCGCGCTGCGGCTCTGGGGCGAGCACAAGGTGACCGCCGGCCTGCCGCCGTGGGAGATCGTCGGCCTGGAGGTGGTGGACCGGGCGACCTACCACAAGCGGGTCGCCGAGGGGTTCGGCGGCGCGCAGCCGCACCTGGGCGGAGTCCACCCCTACTGACCGCCCCCGGCGGGACACCCCCGGGGGCCGGGTCGGGCCGGGGTGTCTCACCGGGCGAAATACCCGGCGGGCGGGGTCGGGGCAGTCGCTACCCTTGGCGCATGACCAGCGATCTCGCCACCGCCGACAGCCCCGTCCTCGCCGTAGCGCGCCGTGCCCGGGAGGCGGCCGCCGCGCTCGCCCCGCTGCCGCGCGGGGCGAAGGACTCCGCGCTGCAGGCGGTCGCGGACGCCCTGGTGGCCCGCGCGGCCGAGATCACCGCCGCCAACGCCGAGGACGTCGCCCGCGCCCGCGCGGCCGGCACCCCCGAGTCGGTGATCGACCGGCTGACCCTCACCGAGGAGCGGATCGCCGCGATCGCCTCCGACGTCCGCGACGTGGCCGGTCTGCCCGACCCGGTCGGCGAGGTGATCCGCGGCTACACCCTGCCCAACGGTCTGGACGTGCGCCAGGTCCGGGTGCCGCTCGGCGTGGTCGGCATCATCTACGAGGCCCGGCCGAACGTCACCGTGGACGCCGCCGCGCTCTGCCTGAAGTCCGGCAACGCGGTGCTGCTGCGGGGCTCGGCCTCCGCCTACCGTTCCAACAGCGCACTGGTCGCTGTTCTGCGCGACGCCGTCGCCGGGGCGGGGCTGCCCGCCGACGCCGTCCAGTTGGTGCCGGGCGAGAGCCGGGACTCCGTCCAGGAGCTGATGCGGGCCCGCGGCCTGGTCGACGTGCTGATCCCGCGCGGCGGTGCCTCGCTGATCCGCGCCGTCGTCGAGGGTTCGACCGTTCCGGTGATCGAGACCGGGACCGGCAACTGCCACGTCTACGTGGACGCGCAGACGGACCTCGCCATGGCCGTCGGCATCCTGCTCAACTCCAAGGCACAGCGCGTCAGCGTCTGCAACTCGGCGGAGACCCTGCTGGTCCACCAGGACGTCGCCGACGCCTTCCTGCCGCTCGCCCTCGCCGCGCTCGCCGAGGCCGGGGTCACCGTGCACGGTGACGACGCGGTCCTCAAGGCCGCCGAGGGCACGGCCGCCACGGTGCTGCCCGCCACCGACGAGGACTGGGAGACCGAGTACCTCTCCTACGACCTGGCCGCGGCCGTGGTGCCCTCGCTGGACGCCGCCGTCGCGCACATCCGCCGCTGGTCCTCCGGCCACACCGAGGCGATCGTCACCACCTCGCAGGCCGCCGCCCGCCGTTTCACCCAGCTGGTCGACTCGACCACGGTGGCCGTCAACGCCTCCACCCGGTTCACCGACGGCGGCGAGTTCGGCTTCGGGGCCGAGATCGGGATCTCCACCCAGAAGCTGCACGCCCGCGGCCCGATGGGGCTGCCCGAGCTGACCAGCACCAAGTACATCGTCACTGGTGACGGGCATGTGCGGGGCGAGGCGACGCAGACCGTGGGGGGCACGGCCGACGCCGTCTGACCGGCGTCCGGAGCGGTCTCCGGCCCGGGCCCCGGGCCGGAGACCGGCAGCGCCCGGGGGCCGGTCCGGGCAGGCCCGCGTCACACGGGTGATGGACCAACTGCGAGGAGCCACAGACAAATCGCCCTCCCGGTAATACGCTGAATCCGTGGCTGAGGATGTGGGGGGCTTGCCGTACCCCGACGGCGCCGACCACGGTGGTGCGGACGACGAGTTCGCCACCGTGGTCTTCGATGAGGCCTTCGTGCGGTCCGCCGCCGTGCACGAGCCGACAGCCAAGGAGCGGCAGCTCGCCGCTGCCGAGGCCCGGTTCGAGCCGGACGCGGCCGGTCCGGCCTGGGGCTACGAAGCCCCGGCCGGTGACGGGGTGCCGCTGGAGCTCCGCCCGTACCCGGGCGGACTCGACGACGATCACCGCTATCCCGATCCGTGGACCGGCCCGGGCCGGTCCACCCAGCGGCGTGCGCGCCGCTGGGGCCGGGTCGGCTTCGACCCGCTCGGCGCTCGGCGCGGCCGTTACGTCGCGCAGCAGCGCTGGCACCGGCCGGTGGCCTGGGTGCTCGCCGTGATCATGGGCGTGGGCCTGATCGCCATGGCGGTCGCCGCCGTCTACCAGGGTGTGGGCGGCCCCGGGGGCGCGCCCAGGCGGCCCGAGTCCGGGAACAGCAGCCCGGGGAACGACCCGGCGCCGCCCCCGGCCGAGCCGTCGCTGGTGGTCACGGCCCCGGCGGGCTGAGCCGCCGACCGGCGGGACGGCGGTCCGTTGCGCCCCGGGGCGGCTGCCGCCGGTCACGGAGAGCTTCCGGTGTTCTGTGTCAGAGGCCTCGTGGCGGGGCGAGGGTGCGCCTTACCCTGGTGTCATGGGTGACCCGCGTGAGCCTCCGGAGGGTGCGCCCGACGGTGGTTCCGGAAACGACGACGAATACCGGTCCGTGGTCTTCGACGAGTCGTTCGTCCGCGCTGCCCGGATCCAGGAGCTGTCGGCGCGGGAACGGCTGGCCGGCGCGTACGGCAGGGCCACCCGGCCCAAGGTCCGCCTCGGGCCGCTGGGCACCGTGCCCCGCCAGGCGCTCGCCCTGCTGCTGGTGATCCTGCTGGCCTTCGGCGCCGCCGTCTACTTCGGAGTGAGCTCGCCGACGCGCCCCGCGGCCCGGCCCGAGGGAAGTCAACTGACCGTCAGCCTGGTGGCGTTGAGTCCGGCCTCGGCGGTCCGGGCGGTCGCCGACCCGGCCGACCCGTTCGCCGGACTGCCGCCCGGCTACGGCGACGGCGCGGTCGGGCTCGGGACGCCGGCCGGGGCCGCGACCGGGCACTTCTCCCGGATCGAGGTGACCAAGGCGCTCGACACCGTCCAGCGCTACCTGGTCGCCTCCTCGCTCGCGCCCGCCACGCTGGTGCAGGGCGCGACCGCCGACGTCCGGGCCTTCGTGACGCCGGGCGAGCAGGCGCAGTTCGACGCCAGCGTGGTCCAGCCGACCGACGACCGGCACCACGCGCTGACCGGCTGGCTGGTCCGGTTCGACCCGGCGCAGGTCGCGCTGGCCGCCGACACGGTGAAGGTCGCGGGTGCGATGCGGATCGACGAGGCGGACAACGGGACCCTGGAGATCGCCACCGACCACACCTTCGTCTACGCGCTGAAGGCGGCCGGTGCGCCGAGCGGCGCGCCGGTCACCCTGGAGACCGTGCGGCGACAGCTGAGCTTCGAGTTCGACCGGACCGACCTGGCGTCGGCGCGGCTGCGGCTGGTGGACTCGGTGCTGCAGGCCGGGCCCGCGCCGTGCGACGGCTCGCTGGCCGGCGCCGTCCAGCCGGTGCTGGCGACCGCGGACGCCGCCGCGCCGCCCACGCCGCCACCGGCCGCGCCGTCCACGGTGCCGCCGCCCGTCGATCCGGGCAACCACGCCCGGCCGGCGTGGCAGATGTGCGGGGTGCTCGCCGGGAGCTGAGGCGGGAGCCGTCGGGCCGGGGCAGCGGGACGGCCCCCGGCGGGTGCCGAGGGCCGTCCTGGTGTGCGGGGGAGCGGGTCAGCTGCCGTCGCGGGAACCGTCGCCGTTGCTGCCGTTCCCGCTTCCGTTGGTGCCGTTGCCGTTGCCGCCGCCGTTGCGGGTGGCGCCGGTGAAGGTGTCGCGCAGCTTGCCGCCGACGGTGGCCGCACCGCCCGCCACGTCGCGGATCAGGCCCATCAGCGGGTCCTTGCTCTCCTTCACCGTGGTCGTGTAATGGTCGGCGGCGGCCTTCCACTGGTCGCCGACCGAGGTCTCGGAGTCGTCGGTGCGGCGCGGGTAGGCGCCGGCCAGGATCGAGCGGTACTCGTCGCCCTCCGCCCACTTCTTCAGCTGCGCGACCCGGACCACCGCGAACGGGTGGCTCTGCGGCAGCACCTGGAGCAGCTTCAGCACGCCGTCGCGCAGGTCCCCGGCCTTCTCGTACTCCTCGGCCTGCTCCAGGAAGGCGTCGACGTTCATCTCGGCCAGGTTGTGGCCGCCGGCCAGCTTCATCAGGGCCCGCATGGACGCCTGGAGGTCCTGTCCGGCCAGCAGGCCGGCCCGGTCGCTGGAGAGCTCGGCCTTGCGGAACCACTCCTTGAGCGCGGTGATGATCGCCATGATCGCCAGGTTGCCCAGCGGCACCCAGGCGATCCGGGCGGCGATGTTGGTGAGGATCAGCAGCATCGTCCGGTACACCGCGTGGCCGGACATCGCGTGACCGACCTCGTGGCCGATCACCGAGCGCAGCTCCTCCTCGTCCAGCAGCTCCACCAGGCCGCTGGTGACCACGATGATCGGCGTGTCGATGCCGATGCAGAACGCGTTGACCGCCGGGTCCTGGGTGACGTACAGGTCCGGGACCTTGTCCAGGTCGAGCACGTAGGCGGCGTCGCGGACCATGGCGTGCAACTCGGGGAACTGGCGCTCCGAGGTCTTCACCGCGGTGGCCAGGAACATCAGGCGGATCGAGCGCTCGGAGACCAGACCGGCGAGCTTCCTCAGCACGTCGTCGAAGCCGGTCAGCTTGCGCAGCGCGACCAGCGCCGAGCGGTCCGCCGGATGCTCCCAGGCCCGGGTGGAGATCTCCGGGAACCGCTGGCGGCGACGGCTCGGGGTCTTCGCGGTCGTGTCGGTCATGTGTGAGTACCTCCTGGTCGACGGCGGCCCCGGCCGCTGGCCGGCCCCCGCTGCTCTTCGCCTACAACGACTGTCTCTGCAACGTCCGCGGTTGCGTACTCGTCCCCGCCGTCACCCTACGTGCGCCCGGGCGGGCGCCCGTGGCGGGCCCTGGGCGGGGCCCGGGGGCGTGCCCGGCGACGCGTTTCCGGGCCGAGGGGGCGGTGGGCGGCGCCGGTGTGAGGCCGGTTTACCCTGAATGCCCGGGAGAGCCGAGCCAGACCTGGCCGCGGCACCGAGCAGTCCGAGGAGCCCGCAGATGTCCACCGAAGCCCTTGTCAGCCTGGCCGCCCCGATCTCCTCGGAGAACGGTCCCGGGATCTTCCTGCGGATCATCGTGGTGGCCTCGTTCGTCGGGGTCGGCCTGCTCGCCTGGCTCCTGCTCCGGGCCGGCCGCAACAACTGACCTGCCGCGGACCGGCGGTCGGCCGTGCATCGGCGCGGGGACGTCCGCGGGCGCGGGCTCACGGCGGTTCAGACGCGGTGGGCCGCCGAGCGGTTGCCGTGTAACCCCCCGTACGATGACGGACGGGCCCTCACCGGCCCGACGACACCTCCTGCCCGTCACCGAGCCGAGAAGGTCCGCCGACCATGAGCACTGCCGCCGCACTCCCCGTCCTGAACCTTCTCGCGAACGAGGGCGAGGGGGGCAACCACGACAGCCTCAACCCGTACCTGACGGGTGGCGCCGCCCTGTTCGTCCTCCTGCTGCTGCTCTTCGTGACCACCCGCTTCAACAAGGACCGCTAGGCCCGCAGGCAGGACCGCCGGGCGCTCGACCCGGCGGCCGACGGCCCGGGGGAGCGTCCGGCGGAGTAGCCGGCCGCTCCCGTACGTGTGCCCGGAGGGCCTGGCCCCCGGGCGTTCCCGCACCGTAACGGGCGTCGCGTAAGGTGTGGCGCCATGGGAGAGCAGACCGGGAATTCCGGCGGATCGGCGCCGGTGAAGCGGCGCCTCGGTGTGATGGGCGGCACCTTCGACCCGATCCACCACGGACACCTCGTCGCCGCCAGTGAGGTCGCCAGCGCGTTCCACCTGGACGAGGTGATCTTCGTCCCGACCGGACAGCCCTGGCAGAAGAGCGACCGCCACGTCACGCCCGCCGAGGACCGCTACCTGATGACGGTCATCGCCACCGCGGAGAACCCGCAGTTCTCGGTCAGCCGGATCGACATCGACCGCAAGGGACCGACCTACACCGTCGACACCCTGCGCGACCTGCGGGCGCTGCACCCCGACGCCGACCTGTTCTTCATCACCGGCGCCGACGCGCTGGCCCAGATCCTCTCCTGGCGGGACTCCGACGAGCTCTTCTCGCTCGCCCACTTCATCGGTTGCACCCGGCCGGGGCACACTCTGACGGACGCCGGGCTGCCGGTGGGCGGGGTCTCCCTGGTGGAGGTCCCGGCGCTGGCCATCTCTTCCACAGACTGCCGCAACCGGGTCGCCAAGGGCGAACCGGTCTGGTACCTCGTCCCGGACGGCGTGGTCCGCTACATCGACAAGCGTGCGCTCTACGCGCCGCACCGGACCTGATCCCGGAGGGGCCGACGGATGAGCGATCGCAGGGGACCGCAGGGGCAGCAGGGGCAGCCGGACGACTGGCCCGCCGGGCAGTACCAGCAGCAGTACCAGCAGGACTACCAACAGCAGGAGCCGCTGTACGAGCCGTACGAGCAGCCCGAGCAGCAGTACGACCAGTACGGCCGGCCGGTGCAGCCCGCGCAGCAGGCGTACCCGCAGCAGGACGACTGGTCCACCGGGCAGTACCAGCAGCAGTACCAGCAGGGCTACCCGCAGCAGGGCGGCTACGGCGGGCAGCAGCAGGAGCCGGCGTACGAGCCGTACGAGCAGCGTGAGCAGCAGCAGTACGACCAGTACGGGCAGCCGGTGCAGCCCGCGCCGCAGGCGTTCCCGCAGCAGGGCGGCTACGGCTACCAGGACCCGTACCAGCAGCAGCAGGTCTACGACCCGTACCAGCAGCAGGCCCAGCAGCCGTACGCGACCGCGCAGATGCCGTTGGTGGCCGAGCCGGAGCAGCCCGCGCCCGAGGCGCCCGCCGCCGTGCCCGCGCCCGCCCCGGTGACGCCGCGCCCCCGGCTGCCCCGGCCGACCGCCGCCGAGCCGGCCCCGGCCCGGCCCGAACCGCCGTCCGAGCAGGTCGGCGGCAGCCGCGCCGCCAAGGGCAAGGCCCCCAAGGGCGACTACCCGACCGGCGAGTTCACCTTCGTCGACGACGAGGAGGGGGAGGACTCCGAGGACGTCATCGACTGGCTGAAGTTCGCCGAGTCCCGCAGCGAGGTTCGCGCGGAACGCCGCCGCAAGCTGCGCAACCGGCTGATCGGCGCCGGCGCGGCGCTGGCGCTCGTCGGCGCGGGCGTCGGCGGCTACCTCTGGTTCACCGGTGACAAGGAGAGCGCGGCCGTCGCCGCCGGACCGCGCCAGGTCAACGTGGTCCACCTGCGCGACCTGCAGGGCAAGGTGTCGAGCGCGCTGCTCGTCAACGACGCCGCGGGCAAGAAGGGCACCGTCCTGCTGCTCCCGGACACCCTGCGGCTGCCCGGCCCGGGCGACCCGCCGATCACCACCGTCGGCCAGGCCATGGACAGCCTCGGCGCCTCCGGAACCCGCGACGGCCTGGCCACCGTGCTCGGCGCCCCCGTCGCCGGCACCTGGCGGCTGGACACCCCGTACCTGGAACTGCTGGTCGCCCAGCTCGGCGGTGTCCGGGTGGACACCGACGCGGAGACCCGCGAGGGCGGCAGGCCGGACGGCAAGGTGCTCTCCGCCGCCGGGAAGAACACCCTGCTGAACGGGAAGGCGGCCGTCGCCTACGCCACCCTGCAGAACCAGGGCGAGAGCCGTGACGCCCAGCTGGCCCGGTTCGGCCAGGTGATGGACGCGGTGGTGCGCACCATGCCCGTCGAGTTCAAGGACGCCAAGGACGACGTCCACCGGATGAACGCGGTGCTCGACCCCTCGCTGCCCGAGGACGCCCTGGCCGGTGTGCTCACGCAGCTCGCCCAGCTGGCCAGGAACGGTCAGTTCGGTGCCACCGCACTGACCGTGAAGCCGGACGGCACGCTGGACGAGGCCACCGCCGGCAAGCAGGTCAAGGACGTGCTGGGCGGCACCGTCAAGGCGGCCACCTCCGCCGACGCGCCGGCCCGCGTCTCCGTCCAGGACGCCACCGGGAACGACCAGGCGGCCGCCGCCGCACAGGTCCAGGTGGTCACCGCCGGCCTCACCTTCGTCCCCGGCGGGGCCAAGACCGCGCCGCAGCCGGCCAGTGAGATCCGCTACACCGACGACGCCCGGCAGGCCGCCGCGAAGTCGCTGGCGACCAGCCTCGGCCTGCCGGAGACGGCCGTGAAGAAGGTCGCCGAGGCGCAGAACGCGGACCTGCTGGTCGTTCTCGGCAAGGACTACGCCCCGCCGAAGACGCAGTAGGCACCCGGCTCGCGTCGGGCGGCTCCGGAAAACGGTTCCGGGGCCGCCGGGGCGGCGTGAGATCCTGGAAGGCGATCCCGGCGCCCCGCGCTCCGGGGCGCCCCAAGCCTCCGAGCCGGAAGAACACCGTGACCGTCACTGACCACAGCCAGGAACTCATCAACGTCGCCGCCCAGGCGGCGGCCGACAAGCTGGCCCACAACATCATCGCGTTCGACGTCAGCGAGGTGCTGTCGATCACCGACGCCTTCCTGATCGCCTCGGCCAACAACGACCGCCAGGTCCGTTCCATCGCCGAGGAGATCGAGGACCAGCTGCGCGAGAAGCTGGACATCAAGCCGGTCCGCCGGGAGGGCGAGCGCGACGGCCGCTGGATCCTGCTCGACTACCTGGACATCGTGGTGCACGTCCAGCACTCCGAGGAGCGTTCCTTCTACTCGCTCGACCGGCTCTGGAAGGACTGCCCCGAGCTGCCCCTGCCGGAGGACGCCCTGGCCTCCCGCAACCGTCCCGACGCCCACACCGACGCGGTCGGCAACGCCGTCACCCCGGCCGAGCAGGCGCCCGCGGACGACTTCGGCGCCGAGGACTACAGCTGAGCCGGGACGCGCGGGGCCCGCGCATCGTCTTCTGGCGGCACGGCCAGACGTCCTGGAACCTCGAGTCGCGGTTCCAGGGCACCACGGACATCGAGCTGACCGGGCAGGGCGTGCTGCAGGCGCAGCGGGCCGCCCGGCTGCTCGCCGGCCTCCGCCCCGACCTGCTGATCTCCTCCGACCTCAAGCGGGCCCGGCGCACCGCCGAGGAGCTGGCCAAGGTCACCGGCCTCGACGTGCAGCACCACGAGGGGCTGCAGGAGACCTACGCGGGCTCCTGGCAGGGCCTCACCAACGCCGAGATCCGCGCCCGGTTCCCGGAGGAGTACGCGGCCTGGGCACAGGGCGAGCCGGTCCGGCGCGGCGGCGGTGAACTCTCCACGGAGGTCGCCGACCGCTCGGTGCCGGTGGTGCTCGACGCGGCCGACAAGCTGCCCGAGAACGGCACCCTGGTCGTCGTCAGTCACGGCGGCACCATCCGCACCATGCTGGGGCGGATGCTCGGCCTGGAGCCGGAACTCTGGGAGTGCTTCGGCGGGCTGTCCAACTGCTGCTGGTCCGTGCTGGGCCGGGGCGCACGCGGATGGCGACTGCTGGAGCACAACGCCGGCACGCTGCCGGAGCCGGTGATCGGCGACGACACCTGAGCGGTGCGCGGAGGGGGCGTGGAGTGGTCTACGGGGAGCGGATTTCGCAGTTCCGGGCCTGACCGGTTAGAGTCTTCCTCGTTCGCACGGAGGAAACGCAACCCGGTGAGGGAAGCGGGAAATCCGGTGAGTGCGGGGCTGTAGCTCAGTTGGTAGAGCGCTTGCATGGCATGCAAGAGGTCCGGGGTTCAATTCCCCGTAGCTCCACTCCGCACCTGCGGTCCGCGAGGGCCGTGCGTGTCGCGGGGCTGTAGCTCAGTTGGTAGAGCGCTTGCATGGCATGCAAGAGGTCCGGGGTTCAATTCCCCGTAGCTCCACAGACGACGAGAAGGCCGCCACCCACCGGGTGGCGGCCTTCTTGCCGTGCGCTGCGGCCGGGCGGCGCTCGCCGCGTGTGCCCTGTCCGGCCGCCGGTCGGGTCGGTCGGGCCGGTCGCTCAGCTCGTTCCGCCGGAGCGGTCGGGACAGGTGTCGGAGTGGTCGCACGGGTTGGCCCAGCCGCCGGGCGGCAGGGTGGCCAGCCGCTCGATCCGTTCGCGGTCCGCCGGCCCGTCCGGCGTGTAGACCACCACGAACGTCTCGGGCACCCCCGGGATCGTCAGGTAGGTCGCGTTCAGCCGCAGCACCCCCACGTCCGGGTGCCGGAAGACCTTCAACGACGTCCGCTGCGGCGCCACCTCCTGCCGGGCCCACAGCTCCCGGAAGTCCTCGCTCACCGCGGCCAGCGCCCGCACGTGGTTCTCCCAGACAGGCTCGCCGAGATGCTTGCCGTACGCGTTGCGCAGCACCGCGACCATCTGCGGCAGCGCCTCCTCCCGGTTCAGGAAGGGGTTGCAGCACGTGGGGCTGGTCACCGTGCACCAGAGGCTGTTGAACCAGCCCTCGTCCGTCCGTGCCCGGCTCGCCGCGAACAGGGCCTCGTACGGTCCGTTCCAGGCCAGCACGTCGAACCGGGTGTTGGAGACGGCGGCGGGGAGCGGCACCAGCGCGTCCAGGATCACCTGGGTCGACGGGTCCAGGACGGGCGGCTCCGGTTGCACCGGCGGACGCACCGCTACCTCGGCCAGCCGGAGCAGGTGCTCGCGCTCGGTCGCGTCCAGCCGCAGTGCCCGCGCCACCGCGGTCACCACCTGCTCGCTGGCGTTGATCGGACGCCCCTGCTCCAGCCACGTGTACCAGGTCACCCCGACGCCGGCGAGCTGTGCGACCTCCTCCCGGCGCAGCCCCGGCGTGCGGCGGCGCAGCCCCGGCGGCAGGCCGACCTCCTCGGGGGCCACCCGGGCCCGGCAGGCCCGCAGGTACCGGGCGAGCTCGGACCGGCGGCGGTCCCGGCGGCCGGGCGCGGCGCCGCCGGTGGTGGAGGTGGGAGGAGTGGTGGGGCGTTCGGTCGTGAGCCCGGCGGCGCCGCGGTCGTCCAGGACGGTCATACCCGCCATCGTGCCGCAGCCCGCCCGGGCCGGACAGGGTGCTGCCAGTACCAGGATCAGCAGGCTCTAACCACCGGTACCGGTGCTCGGTGACGCTCGGTCCATGACGGATCTCCAGACCCGGCGCGGCCCGTCCGGCGCCGCCCCACCCGCCGACCCTCCCGGCGCCCCACCCGCCGCAGCGCCGGGCACCCGGCCCGGGCTGCTCCTCGCGCTCGTGCTCTGCGGCCAGTTCACGGCCGTCCTCGACACCGCCATCGTCAACGTCGCGGTGCCGACCATCCGCGCCGACCTGGGCGCCTCCGGCGCCGCCCTCCAGTTCGTCGTGGCCGGTTACACCGTCGCCTACGCGGTCCTCCTGATCACCGGTGCCCGGCTGGGCGCCCGGTACGGCTACAGCCGGCTCTTCCAGTACGGCCTGGCCCTCTTCACCGCCGCCTCGCTGGCCTGCGGGCTCGCCCCCTCCACCGGCTGGCTGATCGCGTTCCGGCTGCTCCAGGGCGCCGGCGCGGCCCTGATGGTGCCCCAGGTGATGAGCCTGGTGCAGCGGACCTTCACCGGACCGGCCCGGACCAGGGCGCTCGGGCTCTACGCGGCCGTGCTGGCCGGGGGCGTGGCGGCCGGTCAGGTGCTCGGCGGGATCCTCGTCAACGCCGACCTGTTCGGTTCGGGCTGGCGCCCCGTGTTCCTGGTCAACGTGCCGATCGGGCTGCTGCTCCTCGCGGCCGGCGCCCGGCTGCTGCCCGACCTGCCCGGGGACCGCGACCGCGGCTTCGACGTCCCCGGCCTGGTCGTGCTGGCCGCAGCCCTCGGCCTGCTGGTGGTGCCGCTGGTGCTCGGCCACGAACTCGGCTGGCCCGCCTGGGGCTGGGCGATGCTCGGCGCCGGCACCGTCCTGGTCGTCGTGTTCGCGGTGGTCGAACGGCGGATCGCGCGGCGCGGCGGGCAGCCGCTCATCTCCGGCCGGGTCCTCGGAGCGGCCGGTCTGCTTCCGGCGGCCGGCGCCCTGTTCATGATCATGGCGGCCTTCGCGGGCTTCATGTTCGCCTTCGCCCTGCACCAGCAGACCGGACTCCACTACAGCGCGCTGCACGCCGGACTCTGCTCGGCGCCGATCGCGGTCGGCTTCGGCGTCGCGAGCCTGCACTGGCAGCGGCTGCCCCGCCGACTGCACGGCGCCCTGCCGGTCCTCGGCACCGCGCTCCTCGCCCCCGGCTACGTGCTGCTCGGTCTGATGCTGGGCGGCGGTACCGGGGTCGGTGCGGGCGCGCTGCTGCTGACCGCCGTGCTGGGGCTGGTCGCGGGCTGTTCCTACGCGCCGCTGTTCGCCCGGGCGCTCGGCCGGGTCGCCCCGGCGGACGCGGCGGATGCCAGCGGGGTGACGGTCACGACCATCCAGCTCGGCCAGGTCGCCGGGGTGGCGCTGCTCGGCTCGGTGTTCCTCGGCTCGGTCGACATGCCGGCACCCGCCCGGGACTCCGGGTACGCACTGCTCGTCACCACGGTCGTGGCCGGCGTGGGAGCGGCGCTCGCGGCCTTCTTCGCGGTGCGGGTCCGGCGGGCGCCGGCCGAGTAGCGCGCCCGGTCGCGCGCCCACCGCGCGCTCACCGCGCGGGCCGGCCGCGCGGTGGGCCGGCGCGGTTGCCCCGCGCCGTGGACCCGTGCGGCGGGCCTGCGCGCTGAGCCCGGAGAACGGATTCGTGGAGCACCCCTCCGACCGTGTAAAGTAGGCGATGTCGCCGAGGGAAACGGAACGAAACCCCCGGTGACACTGCAAGTCAAGGGGCTGTAGCTCAGTTGGTAGAGCGCTTGCATGGCATGCAAGAGGTCCGGGGTTCAATTCCCCGTAGCTCCACAGAAGTCGAAGGCCGTCTCCCGGATCGGGAGGCGGCCTTCGGCGTTCTCCGGGGCCGGGGCCGGGGCCGCCGGGCGGGGCCGGGCCGGTGCGGGGCGACCGCCGCTTTTCGCAACGCCGGGGCGTGCGGCCCCGGCGGACCGCTACCGTCGGAGCCATGGCGGATCTGGAGCGCAGACGCAACGAGGAACTCGCCCGGATACTGCACCAGCTCGGCTGGAACCCGGAGCGGCTGGCCCGCGAGGTCAACCTCGCGCTGCCGGCGCGGCTGGCGATCAGCTCCACCGCCCCCTACAAGTGGCGCGACCGCGGCATGGTCCCGCGCAGTCCGCACGACCAGGCCGTCTGCGAGGTACTCAGCCGCACCCTCGGTATCGCCGTCACCTATGAGCAGCTCTGGGGCCGGATGGGCGGCCACCGGGGCGCCAAGATCCTCTCCCCGCGGCTGCTCGCCGACCCGTGGACGGCCGACACCGCGCAGACCGCGCTGCGTGAGGCGGCCACCGATGCCGGACCGGTCCGCCTGGCCGACCTCTTCCGCGACTCGGACCTCGCCGAGGCGGCCCGCCGGCTGACCACCCCGCCGCCGCCCGTCGCCGGCGGTGACGGCGTGCTGCGCATCGCTCCCGGCCTGGTCGGTGAACTCGACCTCGGGTACCGCAGCAAGCTCCGGTTGGAACGCTCCTGCGGCGGCGGACTCGTCCTCGGACCGGCGCGTGCCGAACTGGCCATGGTCGCCAAGCTGTTGGAGCTCGGCGCCTACGACGAACCGCTCGGCCGGGCCCTGTACGGCGCGGCCAGCCGACTGGCCGGGCTGGCCGGCTGGGCGGCCTACGACCTCGGCCACGAGGCCGCCGCCCAGCGGGCGTTCGCGGCCGCGCTGCGCGCTGCGCACGTGAGCGGCGAGCACGGGCAGGGGGTGGCGGTGGTGGGCGGCCTGGTGGTGCTGGCCACCCAGGGGGCGGGCGGACGCGGGCCGGACGTGGCCACCGTGCTGGCGGAGGCGGTGGCGGCGGCCGGGGACGCGCTCGGTCCGGCCGACCGGGCGCTCCAGTTCGGACGGATCGCGCGCGCGTACGGACGGCGGGGCGACGGGGACGCCCTGGCCGAGGCCGCGGAGCGGGCCTTCACGGAGCTGGGCGCGGTCGGGGTGGGCACCGCCGCCGGTGCGGGGCGAGCGGTCGCCGGGGGCGCCGAGGCGGACGGGTACGGCGGAGACGACGGGCTCGGCGGAGGTGACGGGGCCGGGACGGCCCACGGGGTCGGCGGAGCTGCCGGCCCGGATGAGGTGCGGGCCGATCTGGCGGGCATGGTGGGGGAGGGGTACCTCTTCCTGGGCGACCACCGGCGTGCCCAGGCCCTGCTGGCCGAGGCGGTGGCGGGCCTCGGACCCGACCGGGCGCGGGCCCGGGCCCTCCTCATGGTCAGGCTGGCCGACTCCCGGCGCCGCACGGGTGACACGGCTTCGGCGATCGCCACGGCAGACGAGGCCCGGGCGCTGGCCGCAGGGATGCAGTCGGAGCGGGTCGCGCGGGCGCTGCGCGACATCGACGCGGCGTTCCGGGCGGCGACGGCGACGGAGGCGGCTGCGGCCTCGGCAGATGTTCCGGGGGTGGCGGAGGTGCCAGGGCCGCGTGACGGTGGTGCGGTCGGCGGTACTGCCGCGGGCGCCCGTCCCGGAACCACCCGTGGGGGTGCGGAGGAGACCGCCGGAACCGCCGTCGCGGTCTGAACCGCAGTCCTGAAGCGCAGTCCCGAACCGCAGTCCTGAAGCGCTGTCCCGATCGGCGTCCGACCGCCCGCCGGGCCGCCGCCCGAAACGTGGGCCCGATCGGCGTCCGGACGGACCGCCCGGAATACCGCCCCGGGCCGTCCGTCCGGAATACCCGTCCGGGCCGCTGCCGCGGGCGCTGCGGATCCACCGGCGGGAACGGCCGGGAGGGGGCTGACCCCCTTGCGGTACCCTGAGCCCATGCGAACCGTGCGCCTGCTCCTTAGCCGGCCGCGCTGACCAGGACCGGCCGCGCCCTCGGGCGGAGCCGGAGTCGGCGTGGCGTCCCCTCCTGCGAGGGGCTTTTTTGTTTTCCGCCCGGGTGTTCGCCCGGTCTCCGCCCGGGTTTCCCGGCCCGGGCGCCGTTCGCCGCAGCCGGCCCGGCGCGCCGGTTCGCCAACTGACATCGATGGAGCTTGAAGGACCATGAGCGAGACGACCCCTGCGTCCGGCGCGGCCGAGACCGCGACCGAGCCGTTCCGGTACAGCGCCGCCCTGGCGGCGGAGATCGAGTCCCGCTGGCAGGACATCTGGGAGAAGGAGGGGACGTTCCACGCCCCCAACCCGGCCGGTGACCTGGCCGACCCGGCAGCCGGTGACGTCGCCGCGAAGCCGCACAGCTTCATCATGGACATGTTCCCCTACCCGTCGGGCGCGGGCCTGCACGTCGGCCACCCGCTGGGCTACATCGCCACCGACGTCTTCGCCCGCTACCAGCGGATGACCGGCCACAACGTGCTGCACACCCTGGGCTACGACGCGTTCGGCCTCCCCGCCGAGCAGTACGCGGTGCAGACCGGCACCCACCCGCGGATCTCCACCGAAGCCAACATCGCCAACATGCGCCAGCAGCTGCGCAGGCTGGGCCTGGGCCACGACCCGCGCCGCTCGATCTCCACGATCGACCCGGAGTACTACCGCTGGACGCAGTGGATCTTCCTGCAGATCTTCAACTCCTGGTACGACGCGCAGGCCGGCAAGGCCCGCCCGATCACCGAGCTGATCGCCCGCTTCGAGGACGGCTCGCGCGAGGTACCGGGCGGCCGGGCCTGGGCGTCGCTGAGCGCCGCCGAGCGCGACGAGGTGCTGGGCGAGTACCGGCTGGCCTACGCCAAGGAGGTGCCGGTCAACTGGTGCCCCGGCCTGGGCACCGTGCTGGCCAACGAGGAGGTCACCGCGGACGGCCGCTCCGAGCGCGGCAACTTCCCGGTGTTCAAGTCCAACCTGCGCCAGTGGATGATGCGGATCACCGCCTACTCGGACCGGCTGATCTCGGACCTGGACCTGCTGGACTGGCCCGAGGCCATCAAGCTGCAGCAGCGCAACTGGATCGGACGCTCCGAGGGCGCCCGGGTCGACTTCGCCGTCGACACGCCGACCGGTGACGCCGAGAAGATCACCGTCTTCACCACCCGTCCCGACACCCTGTTCGGCGCCACCTACATGGTGCTGGCCCCCGAGCACGACCTGGTCGACGCGATCGTGCCGGCGTCCTGGCCGGAGGGCACCCGGGAGGAGTGGACCGGCGCCGCCGCCACCCCCGCCGAGGCCGTCGCCGCCTACCGCGCCGCCGCAGCCGCCAAGTCCGACGTCGAGCGCCAGGTCGAGGCCAAGGTCAAGACCGGCGTCTTCACGGGCTCCTACGCCGTCAACCCGGTCAGCGGCGAGCCCGTACCGGTGTTCATCGCCGACTACGTGCTGATGGGCTACGGCACGGGCGCCATCATGGCCGTCCCCGCCCACGACCACCGCGACTTCGCCTTCGCGCGCGCCTTCGAACTGCCGATGCGCTGCGTCGTCGAGCCGACCGACGGCCGCAGCGAGGACCCGCACGACTGGGACGACGCGTTCGACACCTACGACGCCGTCATCGTCAACTCGGCGCACGCGGACGGGGCCGAGGACGGCATCTCGCTGAACGGCCTGGGCGTCGTCGACGCCAAGGCCGCCGTCACCGCCTGGCTGGCCGGGCGCGGCATCGGCGAGGGCACCGTCAACTACCGCCTGCGCGACTGGCTGTTCAGCCGCCAGCGGTACTGGGGCGAGCCCTTCCCGATCGTCTACGACGAGGACGGCGTCATGCACGCGCTGCCCGAGTCGATGCTGCCCGTCGAGGTCCCCGAGGTCGACGACTACTCGCCGCACACCTACGACCCCTTCGACGCCACCTCCTCGCCGAAGACCCCGCTGTCCCGCAACGAGGACTGGGTCAACGTCGAGCTGGACCTGGGCGACGGCGTCAGGAAGTACCGCCGCGAGACCAACACCATGCCCAACTGGGCCGGTTCCTGCTGGTACGAGCTGCGCTACGTCGACCCGACGAACGGCGCCGACGTCGTCGACCCGGCCAACGAGCGGTACTGGCTGGGCCCGACCGAGCAGAAGCCGGGCGGCGGCGCCGACCTGTACGTCGGCGGTGCCGAGCACGCCGTGCTGCACCTGCTGTACGCCCGCTTCTGGCACAAGGTGCTGCACGACCTGGGCCACGTCTCGTCCGTCGAGCCGTTCCACAAGCTGTTCAACCAGGGCATGATCACCGCCGACGTCTACCGTGACGAGCGCGGCTTCCCGGTGCCCGCCACCGAGGTGGAGGAGCGCGACGGCGCCTACTCCTGGCAGGGCGAGCCGGTCAAGCGCGAGGCCGGCAAGATGGGCAAGTCCCTGAAGAACGCCGTCGCCCCGGACGAGATCGCCGACGAGTACGGCGCGGACACGCTGCGCCTGTACGAGATGTCGATGGGCCCGCTGGACGTCTCCCGTCCCTGGGACACCCGCGCGGTCGTCGGCTCGTACCGCTTCCTGCAGCGGCTGTGGCGCAACGTCGTCTCCGAGACGACCGGTGAGCTGGTCGTCGTGGACGAGCCGGCCGACGAGCCGACCCTGCGCGCGCTGCACAAGGCCATCGACGGCATCCGCGGCGACATGGCCGGGCTGCGCTTCAACACGGCCGTTGCCAAGGCGATCGAGCTGAACAACTTCCTGGTGAAGCGCGGTTCGACGCCGCGCGAGGTGGCCGACCAGCTGGTGCTGATGGTCGCCCCGCTGGCCCCGCACATCGCCGAGGAGCTGTGGCGCCGGCTGGGCCACGTCGAGTCGCTGGCCCACACCGACTACCCGGTCGCGGACCCGGCGTTCGTGGTCGACGAGTCGGTGACCTGCGTCGTGCAGGTCAAGGGCAAGGTCAAGGCCCGGCTGGAGGTCGCGCCCTCGATCTCGGACGCCGAGCTGGAGGCGCTGGCGCTGGCCGACCCGGCGGTCGTCGCGGCGATCGGTGGGGCCCAGGTGCGCAAGGTGATCGCACGGGCGCCGAAGCTGGTCAACATCGTCACCGGCTGACGTCGGTCGGCCACGCCCGGTCGGCGACGTCCGCCGGCCGAGGCCGACCGGGTGACGCCGACCGGCGTGAGGACGTTCGGACGGCGAGCTGTGGGCGGGTGTCCCTTCGGGGGCGCCCGCCCCGCGGCGTTCCGGGGCAGGCCCCGCCGGGCGCGCGCAGGCGGAGCGGGTGCGGGCAGGGCTGGTATGGGCGGAGCGGGTATGGGCAGAACGGGCGCCGGAGCGGCCGGGTGCTCTCGGGGTGATCCCGGATCTGTCCCTGATCTCGGGCCCGCCGGGCCCGATCGGTCTCCTCCCCGGCGAGTACGGGGGCTACGGTGGAACCCTCGGTGGTCCGGCCCGCGTTGGGACCGGTGGGGGCCGGTTCGGCTGGCGGAAGGTGGCTCGTGATGGACGTGCTCGGCGTGATGGTCGGACTGGCCCTGCTGTTCGGGCTCGTGGTGGCTGCGCTCGTCGTGGTCGGCGTGGTGAAGGCGGCCCGTGCGGTCGGCGAGAAGATGGAACGCCAGGAGGCCAAGGCCCGGCGTGCGGTGGAGAACGTCACCCTCAAGGCCAAGACCTACACCCAGACCGGCCCGCAGGGCCAGATCTCCGCCGTCCGGCTGGGCTTGCGGACCTCCCTGAGCGGCACCCGGCAGGTCCTGGAGGGCGGCCTCACCCAGGACGGCCAGCTCACCGAGTCGCTCGCGCTGCTGGCCCGACTGGACACCCACGCGGCCGAGCTGGACGGCGAGCTGCGGACGCTGGAGCGCGAGCCCGACGTCGGCCGGATCGCGGCGAAGCTGCCCGAGCTGCGGGAGCGGGCCGAGCGGATCACCCACTCCGCGGAGACGATGCGCTGGGCCGCCCAGGACCGGATGCACCGGTTCGCGGACGACGAGCTGGGCCGGTTGAGCCAGGAGTGCGAGAACGAGGCGGGGGCGCTGCGCCACTGGGACGCAGCTGCGGGCGCTGCGGGCGCGGGTGCTGCCAGCGGGGCGCGTTCGGGCGCGGTGAGCGTCGGGGCGGCCGGTTCGGGCGCCGCGCGTGAGGCCGCGCGGGACGGGGCGGCCCGGAACGCGCTGCCGGACGGAACGAGCGGTCGGCCGAGCGCGGAGGAGCTGCTGGGTCTCTCCGACCCGCTGGCCAAGCTGGCGCACCGGCTGCGGAAGCCTACGGCCGGTCCCTCGGCGGGCTGAGCACGGCGTCCGGGCGCTGTCGCCCGGGCCATGCGGGGGGGTAACCTCCGCCTCATGCCCGCCGACCTCGCGCTTGTCACCGATTCCACGGCCTACCTGCCCCAGGAAGCGGTCGACAGGCACAGCATCACGGTGGTCCCGCTGAGCGTCGCGGTCGGTGACGACGTGTTCGCGGAGGGGGTCGAGATCTCTCCCAAGGACGTCGCCGAGGCGTTGCGGGGCCGACACCGGGTGACCACCTCACGGCCCAGCCCGGAGTCGTTCGCGGCCGCCTACCGGTCGGCCGCCGAGAACGGCGCGCAGGGGATCGTCTCGGTGCACATCTCCGGCGAACTCTCGGGGACGGCGGAGGCGGCCCGGCTGGCCGCCGCGGAGTCGCCCGTCCCGGTCCGGGTGGTGGACAGCCGACTGGTCGGCATGGCGCTCGGGTACGGGGTGCTCGCGGCTGCCGAGGCGATCGCGGCCGGGCGTGGCCTGGACGAGGCCGCGGAGGCCGCCACCCGGCGGACGGCCGTGAGCAGCGGTTTCTTCTACGTCGACACGCTGGAGTACCTGCGCCGGGGCGGCCGGATCGGCGCCGCTCGGGCGCTGCTCGGTTCGGCGCTGGCGGTCAAGCCGCTGCTGCACCTGGACGGGGGGCGGATCGAACCCCTGGAGAAGGTCCGGACGGCGTCCCGCGCGATCGCCCGGCTGGAGGAGATCGCGGTCGATCGGGCGGGGGAGCAGGAGGTCGACATCGCGGTCCACCACCTGGCCGCGGAGGACCGGGCCGAGCCGCTCGCGGAGCGGCTGCGCGGGCGGGTACCGGGGCTGCGCGACCTGTACGTGGGTGAGGTCGGTGCGGTGATCGGTGCGCACGTCGGACCGGGGCTGCTGGCGGTGGTGGTCTCACCCCGGTGAGTCGTGGTGGGCTCCGGTGAACCTCGGTGGGCCCGGTGGGCCCGGCGCGGGTGGCTCCGGCCGGCTCCCGTGAGTCGCGGCCAGGGGGTTGCTGCGAACGGGCCGGTGGCGGAACGCTTCGTAGGCTCGGGGGCCCGTGGAGCCGGCGTACCGTCAATGCGCACGTGGTCAACTACCCCCTGTGGGTGACATCTTCTCTCCACAGCCCCCCGGTTTTCCACAGGGCTTCGGCAACTTCCGCGCGACTCCGCAGCGACTCCTACCGTGCTCCGCATGACGAGCATGCGCATCGGCGCGACAAGGCGCCGCCGGATTCAGCACATCACCGAGACCGCGGGGTTGCGGATGGCGGCACTGCTGCCGGCCGCCGAGGAGCCGCCCGAAGAGCTGTCGGTGTACGAGAAGCCCGCGGCCCGGGCGCGGGCGGCGGAGCGCGCCGGAGCCTCCCCGGCCGGTGGGCCGCCGAGCGGCGGGCCCCTGCACGCCGGCCTCTTCGCCGAGGACCTTCCTGTCGGTGACTTTCCTGCGGGTGACTTTCCTGCGGGTGGCTCCCTGGCCGGTGGTGAACCGGCCGGGACCGGGCCGCCCCGCGGGCGACCGGACGCGGCACCCGCTCCACCGCACGGTGTGCCGCCCGACGGGCCGGGCGAACCCCTGTCCGACAGCCTGCCGACCGGGCCGCCCGGCGGGAGCCCGGCCGTCGTACCGGCGGGCGCGTACCCGTGGGCGGGCGCGGCCCACGCCCTCGACCGGCGGGCGGTGGCGGGACTGCTCGTCCTGCTGCTGCTCGCCGTGGGCTACGGCGTCCAGCACTTCTGGCTGGCCAGGCCGCAATCCGTCGACGTGCCGGCGGTGGCGGTCGCCTCGGTGGGGCCCGGCACCCCGCTGTCGGGCCTGGCCGGTCCCGAGGCCGGTGGCGGCCCCGGGACGGGCGCTGCGGACAGCGGCACCGCCGCGGGCACGGGCGCGTCCGCCCCGGTGGTGGTCGACATCGGCGGCCGGGTCCACTCGCCGGGGCTGCACACCCTGCCCGGCGGTTCCCGGGTCGCGGACGCCCTGCGCGAGGCCGGCGGCCCGCTGCCGGGGACGGACACCAGGAACCTCAACCTGGCCCGCGTACTGACGGACGGTGAGCAGATCCTCGTCGGCGAACCCGGCCTCCAGCCGGCCGCCGGTGCGGCAACCGGGCCACCGCCGGCCGGTGCGCCGAAGCAGCCCGTCAGTTTGAACCGCGCCACCCTCGAACAGCTCGACACCCTCCCGGGCGTCGGTCCGACCCTGGCCCAGCGGATCATCGCCTTCCGCACTTCGCACGGCGGCGCGTTCCGTTCGATCGACCAGCTCCGGCAGGTGAGTGGCATCGGGGAGCGGACCTATACGGAGATCAAACCGCTGCTCACCCTCTGACGACCGTCCGGACCGCTCCCACCGGCGGCTCCCGTACCCACCCCTGCCCGGAAGGAGGTGCCGTCATCGCCACCACCGCCCTCACCGCCGTCACGAGGAAGAGCCCGACACCGACCACGACGCGGCCGAGCGACTTCCGCCTGCTCCTGCCCGCCGTGTCCGCCTGGGCGGTCTCGGCTGCGGCCCTCGGGACGGGGCCCGGTCACGGGGCGGTTCTTCTCCCGGCCGCAGGGGCGGCCGGACTCCTCGGGCTCGTCCTGCTCGTCCGCCCCCCGGGCACCGGCCGCCGCCGTTCCGCCGCCGTGACACTGGCAGCCCTGCTGCTCACCGGGGCCGCTGCCGCGGGCGCCACCTTCCTCCACACCGCCGACCTGCACCGGGGCCCGCTGCCCGAGCTGGCCCGCGCCGCCCTTCCCGCCCCGGACGTCGACGTCGAACTGACCGTCACCGGCGATCCCCACGTACACACCTCACGGACCGGGGGATCCGGCACCGGACAACGGCTGCTCACCGTGGACGCGGTCGTGGACCGGGTCGCCGTCCCGGACGGCCCCCTCCCCGGCCCGGGCCCGCACACGGTCCGTACCCGGACACCGGTCACGGTGATGGTCCGAGGGGACGGGACGGACACCTGGGAGCGCCTGCTGCCCTCGACCGAACTGGCCGTCGCGGCGACGGTCCGCCCGGCGGGGGAGCGGGACGACGCGTCGGCGGCACTCCTGATCGTGCACGGCGAGCCGCGACAGCTCGCGCCGCCGAACGTCGCGCAACGCATCGCCGGCCGCCTGCGGTCCGGGTTGCGCGCGGCGACCGACCACCTCCCACCGGACGCGCGAGGGCTCCTGCCCGGTCTGGTGGTGGGGGACACGTCGCGCCTGCCCGACGAGCTCCGGGAGGCGTTCCGGAGCACCGACCTGGCCCACCTGGTCGCCGTCAGCGGAGCGAACCTCGCGATCGTGCTCGGCGTACTGCTGGGCGCGCCGGGCCGGGCCGGAACCGCCGAACGGCGCGGCCTGGCCGCCCTGTTCGGGATCCCGCTGCGCACCAGCGCGCTGCTCGGAGCCGTTGTCACGCTGGCCTTCGTCACGATCTGCCGTCCGGAACCCAGCGTGCTCAGGGCGGCGGGGACCGGACTGCTCGGACTGCTGGCGCTGGCCACCGGCCGCCCCCGCCAGGCGGTGCCGGCCCTGGCGGGCACCGCCCTGCTCCTGGTCCTCCTCGACCCGTACCTGGCTCGCTCCTTCGGCTTCCTGCTGTCGGTGCTCGCCACCACCGGACTGCTGGTTCTCGGCCCGCACTGGGCGGACGCCCTGCGGGCCCGTGGCTGGCCGGACCGCCTCGCGGGTGCCGTCGGGGCGACGGCTGCGGCCCAGGCGCTCTGCGGGCCGGTGACGGTGCTGCTCTCCGGGCACGTCAGCCTGGTCGGCGTCCCGTGCAACCTGCTGGCCGAGCTGGCGGTGGCCCCGGCGACCCTGCTCGGGTTCGCGGTCCTCGCGGTCGATCCGCTCTCCCCGGCGCTGGCCAGGCTGCTGGCCGAACCGGCCGCGGTGCCGGCCGGCTGGCTGGCCGCGGTGGCCAGGCACGGAGCCGAGCTTCCGGGGGCCCGGTTGTCCTGGTCGGGCGGCCTCGTCGGCACGGCCACGCTCGCCGTGGGGACGGTCGCGTTCTGCTGGACGGTTCCGCTGCTGCTGCCCCGCCGCGCCGGCCCGGGGGGACGGCGAGCGCCGCGCGGCAGGCTCCGGCCGGTGGTGACGGGCGTGCTCCTGCTGGCCCTGCTCGCCGTGCTGTTCCGGCCACCGCTGCTCGCCAGGGTCGCGACCGGCTGGCCGCCCCCGGGCTGGCGGCTGGTCATGTGCGACGTCGGGCAGGGGGACATGCTGGTGCTGCCCGTCGTCGGGGAGGGCCACGACCCGCCGGACAGTGCCGTGGTGGTGGACGCCGGGCCGGATCCCCGGACGGCCGACCGGTGCCTGCGCGACCTCGGGATCACCCGGGTGCCGCTGATCCTGGCGACCCACTTCCATGCCGATCACGTCGAGGGGTTGCCCGGCGTGCTGCGGGGCCGACGGGTCGGGGCGTTGGAGGGGACGGTGCTGGACGACCCGCCGGGCGAGGCAGCCAGGGTGGCGGCGTGGGCGGCGGCGGCCGGGGTGCCGCTGATGCGGGCGGGGCGCGGGGAGCGACGCTCGGCGGGGTCGGAGGTGTCGTGGGAGGTGCTGTGGCCGGACGGAGCGGAACCGCTGGTGGCCTCAGGCGCGAACAACGCGAGCGTCGCGGTGCTGGTGACGTTGGCGGGCGGGTTGCGGCTGGCCCTGCTGGGCGATCTGGAGCCGCCGGCGCAGGAGGCGCTGCTGAGCCGGCTCAGTGCGGCCGGTGGCCGTGCGCGCGTGGACGTGCTGAAGGTGGCCCACCACGGCTCGGCCCATCAGGACTGGTCCCTGACTGCGGCGTTTAGCCCTCGGCTGGCGTTGATCTCCTGTGGTGCGGGCAATCCGTACGGCCACCCGTCGCCTCGGACGGTGGACCGGTTGCGCGCGTTGGGGGCCACGGTGCTGCGGACGGACCGCGTCGGTGACATCGCGGTGACGGGGGACTCCCCGGCCCGCCTCGGAGCCGTCGTCCACGCGCAGGGTCCGCACGCGGCCCCCGGGCGGCGTGCCCCGCCGGGGTGACCCCCCCGGAGATCCGCCCTCCTCCCACCCCCGAGCGGGGCTGCGGGCCAGGGGAGCGGGCCAGGGGCCAGGGAGGAGGCGGGGAGGGGGTGGGGGGGGAGCCCGGGGAACACGTTGTTGTTCGCGATCGCCTCGCACAGGAAGTCGGACCCGCCGACTTCCTGTGCGAGGCCACCGGTGGAGGCCGTCCGCGAGAGGCAGCGGCGGTCAGCCCTGCTCCCGCCAGCCCTCGTGAGTGGCGGCGAGGGCGTCGAGGGCGCGGAGGCGGTCCGGGGTCCAGCCGGAGTCCGGAGGCTCCAGGACCACCAGCCACTGGGCGTCCTCGGCGTCGTCCTCGCCGGCGAGAGCGTCGCGGACGATTTCTAGTTCGCCGAGGTCGGGGTGGTCGAAGCCGAGCTCCTCCGCGGCCTCCTCGGCGGCATCGCGGTCGGGCAGGACGAGCAGTTGCCGGGCGCCGGGGTCGAAGCCGCCGGGCTGGTCGGTGGTGGGATCTTCGGTCACCGGGCCATTGTCCCGTGAGCGGCGGACGGGTGGGCAAGCGGTGTCCGTACCCCGTGGGATGCTGGTAGGCGATGGCCAGGAAGAGTGCACCCGACGACCTGCTCGCCCCGCTGACCCTCGCGGTCGGCCAGGAGGAGTTGCTGCTGGATCGCGCGGTCGCCCAGGTGGTGGCCGCGGCGAAGGCGGCGGACCCGGACACCGACGTGCGGGATCTCGCGCCAGGGAGCCTCCAGCCCGGCAGCCTGGCCGAGCTCACCACGCCCTCGTTGTTCGCCGAGCGCAAGGTGATCGTGGTCAGGGCCGCGCAGGACCTCTCCGCCGACTCCGTGAAGGAGGTCAAGGCGTACATCGAGGCCCCCGCCGAAGAAGTGATCATCATCTTGGTCCACGCGGGCGGCGCCAAGGGCAAGGGCCTGTTGGACGCGGGGCGGAAGGCAGGAGGCCGGGAGGTCGCCTGTGCCAAGCTGGCCAAGGCGAACGAGCGGCTGGCGTTCGTCAAAGGCGAGTTCCGGACGCTCGGACGCGCGGCGACGCCGGAGGCCTGCCAGGCCCTGCTGGACGCGCTCGGCAGTGATCTGCGTGAACTGGCGGCCGCGTGCAGCCAGCTGACCTCGGACGTCGAGGGCACGATCGACGAGACCGTGGTGGCCCGCTACTACAGCGGCCGGGCCGAGGCGACCGGCTTCGAGGTGGCGGACCTCGCGGTCACCGGTCGGGCCGCCGAGGCGCTGGAGCGGCTGCGCTGGGCGCTCGCCGTGGGGCAGCCGCCGACCGGTATCACCTACGCGCTGGCGTCCGGTGTGCGGAGTATCGGGCGGCTGGCGACGACCGGACGGAACATGCGTCCGGCGGACCTCGCACGCGAGCTGGGCATGCCGCCCTGGAAGGTCGACCGGGTGCGGCAGCAGATGCGCGGCTGGACCGGCGACGCCGTGGCCGTGGCGCTGACCGCGATCGCGCAGGCGGACGCCGCCGTCAAGGGCGGCTCCGACGACCCGGCCTTCGCGCTGGAGCGGGCGGTGGTCGCCGTGGCCAGGGCCGCCCGGGCCGGCTCCCGCCCGTCGTACTGACCACGTCCACCGGGGGATGCTTGTAGGGCTTGTAGGGCTTGTAGGGCCCGGGGGCCAGGACGGCCGGAGAGGGACGGCCGGGCCGCTCGGCCAACGCGGGCACCCCGGCCTCCGGGACACACCGGCCGCCGCCCCGGCGCCCCTCCCGGTTACTTGCCGCCGATGGCCTTGAGCATGTCGCGGGTGTCGTCGAGGATGGTCCGCCGGACGGTCTCGCGGTCCAGCGTGTGGTTCTTGCCGACCTGGTAGTTGTCGGTCCAGTAGAACGAGTACGTCATACCGCCGTCGCGGACCTGTAGGTAGTAGTTGATGTCGTGCAGACTCTTGTCGGAGCTGGTCGGCTCGTCCCCGTAGGCGAAGTAGGCCTCTTCGCCGAGGTTCGGCACGTCGGTGATCTCGTACTTCTGCTGCTCGAAGTAGTGCCGGGTGGCGGCGAACTCGGGTGAGGAGTCGACGGCCTTGTGCAGCTCGACACGGATGTCGAGGGTGGCGTAGTCCGGGGTGTCGCTGTCGCTGACCGTCCGCTTCACCAGGGCGTAGCACCGCATGATGTCCATGGACTCGCTGCGCCCGGTGTGCTCCAGCGGATAGTTGTCCACCATCTTGTACTTCTGCCGGAACCCGGTGAGCTTGCCCGCCTCGCAGATCTTGTCGACGGGGTGGTAGCCGCGGAGGCTCTGCGCCGAGGAGCCGCCGTCCACGAGGCTGGGCACGACGGCGACGGCGCCGGCCCAGGCGGCCGAGGCGATGATCGCACCGACGAACGCCCAGACCGCGTTCCGGCGCAGGTTCCCGCCCTTCCGGTCGCCCGCGGCACCGGCTGCGCCGCCGGGCACGGTGGGGGTCCCGGGCGGGGTGGGTGCGCCGGGCGAGCTCGGCAGCCCGGGCGGCGGACCGAAGCCGGGAGGGCCGCCCGGTGCGGGGACCGTCGGCGGTGACGAGGGCAGTGGCTGCTGCGGGAAGCCGGCGAAGCCCGACCCGCTCTGCGGCGGCGGCGGCGGCGGTGGTGGCGGCGGCGGTGGTGTCCCCAATGTGAGCCCCCCTTGGGCCTGCGACGAAGGTGCCGGAACCAGACCTTATCGGTCGGGCCGCAGGACGCGACAGGAGTCGCAGCGGCCCCGCCCGACCGCTGTCACCGGGCTCCGGAAACGACTACTGCCCGCCCGGTGTGTACCGGGCGGGCAGTAGTGGAAGGGCCTAGGAACCGGCACTTCTGGTGGCGCTCTGTGCACCGCACCCGCGTGGCGAACGCAGGCCGCGTGCGGTGCGAGTCGTTCTGTGCTCCTCGGGCGTCCGGGTAGAGGGCCGGTGCGTCCCGAGGGGAGGGGCCGTCGGTGCGGCCCCGAGGGCGTCAGGCCTGGACGGCGGTGTTGACGCGCTTGGTGATGGCCGACTTCTTGTTGGCGGCCTGGTTGGCGTGGATGACGCCCTTGCTCACGGCCTTGTCGAGCGCCTTGGAGGCGGCGCGGGCCAGCTCGGCGGCCTTCTCGGTCTCGCCGGCGGCAGCGGCCTCACGGGCCTTGCGCAGAGCGGTCTTCAGCGAGGACTTGACGGCCTTGTTGCGCAGGCGCGCCTTCTCGTTGGTCTTGTTGCGCTTGATCTGGGACTTGATGTTCGCCACGAAGGAGCCTCAGTCTTGTCTGGAATGAAACGGTTGGAACGGGCTGCACCGCGCGGCCGCCGGACCAGCTGAGAGGGCATGCCGGGGCCAGGTGCAGCGGCCAACGCTACCAGGGGCGCACCGGCCGCCCCAAACCGGGCGGCGGTCCGGACGGCGGTCCGGTCCGGTTCCGGGCGTGGTCTAGGCACGCAGGACCGGTTCGCCGTAGTGCTCCACCTCGGGGAACGGCCGGTAGTGGTGGTGCAGCGACTCGCGCCACCGCTGGTACTCGGCGGAGCGGCGGAACCCCTCGATGTGGTCCTCCAGTCTCTCCCACTCCACCTGCAGCAGGAACCGTGAGTCCCGCCCCTCGTCCAGGCAGCGGCGCAGTTCCAGTGAGCGGAAGCCGGGTTGGACGGAGATCAGCGGTCGGGCCTCGGCGAAGGCGGAGAGGAAGGCCTCCTCCTGGCCGGGCAGGACGTCGAGCAGTGCGCTTTCCAGGATCATGCGACGTCATCCTGCCCGGGCCCGGTCGCCCGGGGGAGAGTCGACGGCCGAGGTCCGCAGGAGAGGCCCGTGGAACGCGCCCGGCGGAGGCGTGGACCGTCCCCGGAGGCGCCCCGGAGGCGCCCCGGCAGGGGTGAACCGGACGGCGGCGCGCGTCCTGCTCGCGGGAAGTGGGAGGATGGGAGGAACTATCTCGATCGGACGACCGTCCGGTCGCCCGGGAAGCCGGTCAGCGATGACCCGGACACCCCCGGCCCCCGGACCAACGGAGAATCGGACCAAGGTGCCCGCGACCCCCAGCAATGTGCCAGAGCCCAGCCGTACCGACCCGGCGCTGATCCGCAACTTCTGCATCATCGCCCACATCGACCACGGCAAGTCGACGCTCGCAGACCGGATGCTGCAGATCACCGGTGTGGTCGACCCGCGGCAGATGCGCGCCCAGTACCTCGACCGCATGGACATCGAGCGCGAGCGCGGCATCACGATCAAGTCGCAGGCCGTCCGTCTCCCGTGGGCGCCGAAGACCGGCGTCAACACCGGCAGCACGCACATCCTCAACATGATCGACACTCCGGGCCACGTGGACTTCACGTACGAGGTGTCCCGCTCCCTGGCGGCCTGTGAGGGCACCGTCCTGGTGGTGGACGCGGCCCAGGGCATCGAGGCGCAGACCCTCGCCAACCTGTACCTGGCGCTGGAGAACGACCTCACGATCATCCCGGTGCTCAACAAGATCGACCTGCCGGCCGCGCAGCCCGAGAAGTACGCGGCGGAGATCGCGCACATCATCGGGTGCGACCCGGGCGACGTGCTCAAGGTCAGCGCCAAGACCGGCCTCGGCGTCGAGGAGCTGCTGGACCACATCGTCGACAACATCCCGGCCCCGGTCGGCGTGAAGAACGCCCCCGCCCGCGCGATGATCTTCGACTCGGTCTACGACTCCTACCGCGGCGTGGTCACCTACGTCCGTGTCGTCGACGGCCAGCTCACCAAGCGTGAGCGGATCGCGATGATGTCGACCGGCGCGACGCACGAGCTGCTGGAGATCGGCGTCATCTCGCCGGAGCCGAAGGTCGCGGACGGCCTCGGTGTCGGTGAGGTGGGCTACATCATCACCGGCGTGAAGGACGTCCGGCAGTCCAAGGTCGGTGACACGATCACCTCGATGCACAAGGGTGCGACCGAGGCGCTGGGCGGCTACAAGGACCCGCGCCCGATGGTGTTCTCCGGCCTCTACCCGCTGGACGGCTCGGACTACCCGCTGCTCCGCGACGCCCTGGACAAGCTGCGGCTGAACGACGCCGCGCTGGTCTACGAGCCGGAGACCTCGGTCGCGCTCGGCTTCGGCTACCGCTGCGGCTTCCTGGGCCTGCTGCACCTGGAGATCATCCGGGAGCGCCTGGAGCGCGAGTTCAACCTCGACCTGATCTCCACCGCCCCGAACGTGATCTACCGCGTGGTGATGGAGGACGGCACGGAGCACACCGTCACCAACCCGAGCGAGTTCCCGACCGGCAAGATCGCCGAGGTGTACGAGCCGGTCGTGCGCGGGACCATCCTGGCACCGAACGAGTTCGTCGGCGCGATCATGGAGCTGTGCCAGTCCCGCCGCGGCAACCTGCAGGGCATGGACTACCTCTCCGAGGACCGTGTCGAGCTGCGCTACACGCTGCCGCTCGCGGAGATCGTCTTCGACTTCTTCGACTACCTGAAGTCCAAGACCCGCGGCTACGGCTCCTTCGACTACGAGCCGATCGGCGAGCAGTCGGCCGACCTGGTGAAGGTCGACATCCTGCTGCACGGTGACGCGGTGGACGCGTTCTCCGCGATCGTGCACAAGGACAAGGCCTACAACTACGGCGTGATGATGGCCGGCAAGCTGCAGAAGCTGATCCCGCGCCAGCAGTTCGAGGTGCCGATCCAGGCCGCCATCGGCTCGCGCGTGATCGCCCGCGAGACGGTCCGGGCGATCCGCAAGGACGTCCTCGCGAAGTGCTACGGCGGTGACATCTCGCGTAAGCGCAAGCTGCTGGAGAAGCAGAAGGAAGGCAAGAAGCGGATGAAGATGGTCGGCCGGGTGGAGGTCCCGCAGGAGGCCTTCATCGCCGCGCTGTCGACGGACGCAGAGGCGCCGAAGGAGAAGAAGTAACGACGGTGCCGTCGAGGGGCCCGGGACGTGACGTCCCGGGCCCCTCGGGCGTTCCGGGGTGCTTCAGGTGCGGTTCGGTTCAGCGCAGCGACATGACCACGCCGTTGACGATGGCCGTCTTGATCAGCCGTCCGGTGAGGCCGGTGAGGACGGAGGTCCGCATCGAGTCGTCGCCGTGGATCAGCTGGACCATGCCCTCGCGCCGTCCGAGGCTCAGGCACTGCACGGCGTACCGGAACGCGAACGGCTTGTCGGTGCGTCCGGCGAGGACGTTGCCGAGGTAGCGGCCCATCGGCTGGGCGGTGGCGCAGCCCATCCGCAGGGTGCCGGTGCCGGGGACGGTGACCTCGGCGGCGTCGCCGATCACGTACACGTCGGGGTGCGAGACCGACCGCAGGTGGCCGTCGACGACGGCCCGGCCGGTCGGGCCGACGGTGAGGCCGGCCTCGGCGGCGAGCGGGTGCGGTTCCATGGCGGCGGCCCAGACGACGAGGTCGGCGGGGATCCGGCCGGCCGTGGTGGTGAGGCCCTCGGGGCCGACGGCGGTGACGGTGCGGTGCTCGTTGATCTCGGCGCCGAGTCCGCGGAGCACGGTGTGGACGTGGCGGCGGCCCTTGGCCGAGAACCAGCCGCCGACCTGGCCGGCGGCGACGATCCGGACCTTCCACCCGGGGTGGGCCTCGGCGAGTTCGGCGGCCAGTTCGATGCCGGTGGCGCCACCGCCGACCACGGCGAGGGTGCCGGGCCGTTCGGCGGTGCGCAGCCGTTCGGCCACCTCGCCGGCCCGCTCGACGCCGTAGGCGTGGTCGGCGGCGCCGGGGACGCCGTGCCAGGCGGTCCGGCTGCCGAGCGCGTAGACGAGGGTGTCGTAGGCGACGGCGTCGCCGTTGTCGAGGAAGACCTTGCGGACGGTGAGGTCGAGCCGGGAGGCGCGGGCCGGGAGGTGCCGCACGCGGCGGCCGCGCAGGACCTCGGCGACGGCGGGCCGGTGTTCGGGGTGGCCGGCGGCGGTCTCGTGCTGGCGCACGCGGTGCAGGAAGCGGCTCTCGGGGGCGATCAGGGTCACGCGGCCGCGCTTGCCGGCCCGGGTCGCGGCGGTGAGACCCGCGTAGCCGGCGCCCAGTACGACGATCTGCTTCTCGGTCATGTCGTCCCGCTCCTTCGCGGCGCCCGGGGGCGCCCTCTCGCGGCGTCCCCGGGGTTGCCGGGAGCACTTCTGCGCGTGTTCGAGAAGGGGACGAAGCAGCCGGACGGACTGTGACCGTGATCTGCGTCACGGGAAGGTCAGGAGGCTGCCACGTTCAGGTGGGCGAGCTTCTCCGGGTTGACGACGGTGTACGCCTCGGTGATCCGGCCGTCGGTGACGGTGAACGCGATCACGCCGCCGACCAGCCCGGGCTGCGGGTACCAGATCACCCCGGGCTCGCCGTTGACCAGCGCGAAGCCGAAGCTCCAGCCGGGTGTGAGGAACTTGGCGGCCAGGCCGCGGACGAGCCGGGAGACCTTGTCGGCGCCGAACACCGGGCGGGCGCCGGCGGTGACGATGCCGCCGCCGTCGGAGTGCCAGACCACGTCGGGGTCGAGGACGGCCAGCAGGCTCTCGATGTCGCCGCGGGCGGTGGCGGCGGCGAACGCCTCGACGGCCTGCCGGTGCTCGGCCGGGTCGGCGGTGGACCGGCGGCTGCCGGCCTTGACCCGGCGGCGGGCCCGGGAGGCCAGCTGGCGGGCGGCGTCGGGGGTGCGGTCCAGCGAGGCGGCGATCTCGTCGAAGCCGACGGCGAAGACGTCGTGCAGCACGAACGCGGCGCGCTCGGCCGGGGTGAGCTGTTCCATGACGGCGAGCAGCGCCATCGAGACGGACTCGCCGAGTTCGGCGACCTCGGCGGGGGAGGCGGGGGCGTCCTGGTACGAGACGGCCGGTTCGGGCAGCCACTCGCCGAAGTAGGCCTCCCGGCGGGCGCGGGCGGAGCCGAGCTGGTCGTAGCAGAGGCGGGTGACGACCGTGGTGAGGAAGGCGCGGGGGTCGGCGACGGCGGAGCGGTCGACCGAGCGCCAGCGGAGCCAGGCTTCCTGGAGGACGTCCTCGGCGTCGGTGAACGAGCCCAGCAGCCGGTAGGCGACCGACCCGAGGTAGCGCCGGTTCACCTCGAAGGGGTCGGACAGCGGTTGGTCGGGCCCGGTGGCCGGGGCGTGCACGGTCGCGGTCGACGGGTCGTCACTCACGGGCCCTACCGTAGCGCCGGTCGTCGCGATCATGAAGACCCGACCGGGGCGGGAAACGTCGGCCCGGCCGTCCGGACGCGCGGCCACCGGGTCAGCCCGGACACCCGGACGCGCAGACACCCGGACGCGCAGACGCGCGGGAGCCCGGGGCGGTACGGCCGTCGGGCCGTCCTCCCCGGGCTCCCGCCCGGCGTCCGCCGGGGTCATTCGCGCTCGGCGACCGCTTCGGCGAACTGCGCCTTGTAGAGGCGTCCGTACGCCGCGTCGGCGGCGATCAGCTCGTCGTGCGTGCCCTGCTCGACGATCGAGCCGTTCTCCATCACCAGGATCACGTCGGCGTCCCGGATGGTGGAGAGCCGGTGGGCGATCACGAAGCTGGTGCGGCCGCTGCGCAGCCGGGCCATGGCGCGCTGGATGAGCACTTCGGTCCGGGTGTCGACCGAGCTGGTCGCCTCGTCGAGGACGAGGATCGACGGCTGGGCGAGGAAGGCCCGGGCGATGGTGATCAGCTGCTTCTCGCCGGTGCTGACGCCGGCGCCGTCGTCGTCGATGACGGTCTCGTAGCCGTCCGGCAGGGTGCGGACGAAGCGGTCCACGTGTGCGGCCCGGGCGGCCTCGACGACCTGTTCGCGGGTGGCGCCGTCGGCGCCGTAGGCGATGTTGTCGGCGATGGTGCCACCGAACAGCCAGGTGTCCTGGAGGACCATGCCGATGCCGGAGCGCAGGTCCTCGCGGGACATGGCGGCGATGTCCACCCCGTCGAGGGTGATCCGGCCGGAGCTCACCTCGTAGAACCGCATCAGCAGGTTGACCAGGGTGGTCTTGCCGGCGCCGGTCGGGCCGACGATGGCGACGGTCTGACCGGGTTCGACCTTGAGCGAGAGGTCCTCGATGAGCGGCTTGCCCGGGTCGTAGCGGAACGCGACGTCCTGGAAGACGACCCGGCCACGCAGGGCGTCGGGGCGTTCCGGCATGGCCGGCTCGGGGGTCTGCTCGGGCGAGTCGAGGAGTTCGAAGATGCGCTCGGCGGAGGCGACGCCGGACTGCACCAGGTTGGCCATGCTGGCGACCTGGGTGAGCGGCTGGCTGAACTGCCGGGAGTACTGGATGAACGCCTGGACGTCGCCGATGGACAGCGCGCCGGTGGCCACCCGCAGACCGCCGACCACGGCGATCAGCACGTACTGCAGGTTGCCGATGAGCATCATCGCGGGCTGGATGATGCCGGAGATGAACTGGGCCTTGAAGCTGGCGGCGTACAGGGCCTCGTTGTGCTCGCGGAAGGTGGCCGCGGACTCCTTCTGCCGGCCGAAGACCCTGACCAGGGTGTGGCCGGTGTACATCTCCTCGATGTGGGCGTTGAGCTGCCCGGTGGACCTCCACTGCTGGACGAACTGCGGCTGGGCGCGCTTGCCGACCCGGGTGGCGACGACGACGGAGAGCGGTACGGCGATCAGTGCGATCAGCGCGAGCAGCCAGGAGATCCAGAACATCATGGCGAGCACGCCGACGACGGTGAGCAGCGAGTTGATCACCTGGCCGGTGGTCTGCTGCATGGTCTGGCTGATGTTGTCGATGTCGTTGGTGACCCGGCTGAGCACCTCGCCGCGCGGCTGCTTGTCGAAGTAGCTGAGCGGCAGCCGGGCGAGCTTGGCCTCGGCGCTCTGGCGCAGCCGGTAGCCGGCCCGCTGGATGGCACGCGCGGCGAGCCGGCCCTGGACGACGCCGAAGACGGAGGACGCGACGTAGATCGCCAGGACCCAGAGCAGGATGCTGCCGATGGCGTCGAAGTCCATGCCCTGGCCGGGGGTGAAGTCGACCGAGGAGAGCAGGTCGGCGATGTCGGTGTCGCCGCGTCCGCGCATGGCGTCGACGACCTCCTGCTTGGAGGCCCCGGCGGGGAAGCGGCCGCTGACGACGCCGGCGAAGATCAGGTCGGTGGCGTGGCCGAGGATCTTGGGGCCGATGACGGCGCAGCCGATGCTGAGCACGCCGAGGGCGAGGACGCCGGCGATCAGGGCGCGCTCCGGGCGGAGCAGTTTGAGCAGGCGTTTACCGGAGCCCTTGAAGTCCATGGACTTCTCGGCGCCCTGGCCGCCCATGAAGCGTCCGGGGCCGGCCGGGCCGCGGCGGGCGGCGGCGGCCTGGGAGTCGCCGGCGGCCTTCGGGGGCCCGCCGGGGCCGCCCCTGCCGGGGCCACCAGCGCCACCAGGACCGCCGGGACCGCCGAAGCCCCCGGGACCACCAGGGCCTCCGGGGCCTCCCGGGCCGCCGGCGGGCGACTTCTTCGGGTCCGGCGCGGGCTTGTCGGGCGTGGTCACGCCGCCTCCTGCTCGGTGAGCTGGGAGAGCACGATCTCCCGGTACGTCGGGTTGCCGGCCATGAGTTCGCCGTGGGTGCCGCTGCCGACCACGGCGCCTTCGTCGAGGACGATGATCCGGTCGGCGTCGCGGATGGTGGAGACGCGCTGGGCGACGATCACCACGGTGGCGTCGGCGGTCTCGCGTGCGAGGGCCTTGCGCAGCCGGGCGTCGGTGGCGTAGTCGAGCGCGGAGAAGGAGTCGTCGAAGAGGTAGATGTCGGGCCGCCGGACCAGGGTGCGGGCGATGGCCAGGCGCTGGCGCTGGCCGCCGGAGACGTTGCCGCCGCCCTGGGCGATCGGCGCGTCCAGACCCTCGGCGAGCTGTTCGACGAACTCCTTGGCCTGGGCGATTTCCAGGGCCTTCCAGAGTTCCTCGTCGGTGGCGTCCGGCCGGCCGTAGCGGAGGTTGCTGGCCACGGTGCCGGAGAACAGGTAGGGCTTCTGCGGGACCAGTCCGACACTGTCGGCGATGGTCTCGGGGGCGAGTTCGCGGACGTCGACGCCGTTGAGCAGGACCTGGCCCGTGGTGGCGTCGAACAGCCGGGGGACGAGGCCGAGCAGGGTGGACTTCCCGCTGCCGGTGGAACCGATGACGGCCGTGGTCTCGCCCGGGCGGGCGGCGATGTCGATGCCCCGCAGGACGGAGGCCTCGGCACCGGGGTAGCGGAACTCGACGTCGCGCAGTTCGAGGTGGCCGCGGCGGAGCACCTCGGTGACGGGCTCGGACGGCGGGACGACGCTGGAGCTGGTGGTGAGCACCTCCTGGATCCGTTCGGCGCACACCTCGGCGCGCGGCACCATCATGAACATGAAGGTGGCCATCATGACGCTCATCAGGATCTGCAGCAGGTAGGAGAGGAAGGCCGTGAGAGCGCCGATCTCCATGTCGCCGCTGTCGATCCGGTGGGCGCCGAACCAGAGCACGGCGACGCTGGAGACGTTCACGACCAGCATCACGCTGGGGAACAGGTAGGCCATCAGCTTGCCGACCTGGAGCGAGACCCCGGTGAGGTCCTCGTTGGCGCCGGCGAACCGGGCCTGCTCGTGGTCGTCCTTGACGAAGGCCCGGATGACCCGGATACCGGTGATCTGCTCGCGCAGCACCCGGTTCACGGTGTCGATCTTCTCCTGCATGCTGCGGAAGCGCGGGCGGAGTGCCCGCACCAGCACGATGACGACCGCGCCGAGGGTGGGCACGACGGCGAGCAGCAGGCCGGAGAGCGGTACGTCCTGGTTGAGAGCCATGATGATGCCGCCGATGCACATGATCGGCGCGGCCACCATCATGGTGAAGGACATCAGGACCAGCATCTGGACCTGCTGGACGTCGTTGGTGGTCCGGGTGATCAGCGAGGGGGCGCCGAACTGGCCCATCTCGCGGGAGGAGAAGCTCTGCACGCGGTCGAAGATGTCGGCCCGGACGTCCCGGCCGACCGCCATCGCGGTGCGTGCGCCGTAGTAGACGGCGCTGATGGCGCAGAGGGTCTGGAGCACGGTGATGCCGATCATCACCGCGCCCACGCGCAGGATGTATCCGGTGTCACCCTTCACCACGCCGTCGTCGATGATGTCGGCGTTGAGCGTCGGCAGGTAGAGCAGGCCGAGGGTGGAAATCAGCTGGAGCAGCACCAGCAGGGTGATCGGTCGGGTGTACGGGCGAAGGTACGCCCTGAGCAGTCTGATCAGCACTGGCTCACTCTTGTCGTCGGCGGCGGCTTTGGCATCCCAATTCTCGTTCTTCGGCGGGCTCGTTCAGGCCATTCCCGCCAAGCGAGCCGGATCTTTGTCCAGCCCTTTGCCGAACGTTCCGGTGGGCGGGGTGGTGCCGTGCACCGGGGGATCGGGAGGGTGCCAGCTGGCCGCTCCCTCTTACGGAATGACCGGTTTCCCCCTAGGCTGCTGATTGCCCCCTTGTTACTCACCGGTACCGGCCTGGTTGCCGAAGGGGGTCGGTGACCGCCCCCACGGACGCCGCGACAATCCCTCAGAGCCTTCCCTCAGACGGCCACCCGCTCCCGGAGGTCCTCGTTGAGTTCCGCGCACTCCCTGATCGACTCCGGCCGCGCCGACATCGTCGCCGGGCGTCCTGCCTCCGTCGCCCACCTGTTCCTGGAGCGGGTCGCCGCCACCCCGGGCGCCGAGGCCTACCGTTACCCGGCCCCGGTGGACGAGCAGGCGGCGGACAGTGCCCCGGGCGCCGAGCAGTGGCGTTCGGTGACCTGGGCGCAGGCTGCGGCCCGGGTGTACGCGGTGGCGGCCGGCCTGCTGTCGCTGGGCATCCGTGCGGAGGACCGGGTCGCCCTGTCCTCCTCCACCCGGCTGGAATGGATCCTCGCCGACCTCGGCAACATGTGCGCGGGTGCGGCGACCACCGCCGTCTACCCGAGCACCAACGCCGACGAGACCGCGTTCATCCTCTCCGACTCGGGCTCCCGGGCGATGTTCGCGGAGAACGCCGCGCAGCTGGCCAAGGTGGTCGCCGAGCGTGAGCGGCTGCCCGAGCTGCAGACCGTGATCCTGTTCGACGCGCCGGCCGAGACCCCCGACGCCGCCGGGCTCAAGATCGTCACCCTCGCCGAGCTGGAGCAGCTCGGGGCCGACTACCTGGCCGAGCACCCGGGCGTCGTCGAGCGGACCGTCGCCGCGCTCGACAAGGAGCAGCTGGCCACCCTCATCTACACCTCCGGCACCACCGGCCGTCCGAAGGGCGTGCGCCTGGTGCACGACTGCTGGGCGTACGAGGGGAGAGCGCAGGAGGCGAGCGGGCTGCTGGCCGCCGACGACGTGCAGTTCATGTGGCTGCCGCTGTCGCACGTCTTCGGCAAGACGCTGATCTCGGGGCAGATCGCCACCGGCCACGTGATGGCCGTGGACGGCCGGGTCGAGCGGATCATCCACAACCTGCCGGTCATCCGGCCGACCATCATGGCCTCGGCGCCGCGCATCTTCGAGAAGGTCTACAACGGCATCGCCGGCAAGGCCCGGGCCGAGGGCGGCGCCAAGTACAGGATCTTCCTGTGGGCCGCCCGGACCGCCCGCGAGTACGCCCGGACCGCCCAGGCCAACCGGATCGCCACCGGCAGCGACCGCGTCCCGTTCGCCCTCGGCCTGAAGCACTCGCTGGCCGACCGGCTGGTGTACGCGAAGATCCGGGCGGCGTTCGGCGGGCGGCTGCGCGGTGCGGTCTCCGGCAGCGCCGCGCTCGCACCCGAGATCGGGTACTTCTTCGTCGGCGCCGGGGTGCCGATCCTGGAGGGCTACGGCCTGAGCGAGACCAGCGCCGGTTCGAGCGTCAACCGGGCGGAGGACATCCGGGTCGGCACGGTCGGCCGCCCGCTGCCCGGCACCGAGGTCAGGATCGCCGAGGACGGCGAGATCCTGCTGCGCGGCCCCGGCATCATGCGCGGCTACCACAACCTGCCGGAGAAGACCGCCGAGGTGCTGGAGGCCGACGGCTGGTTCCACACCGAGGACATCGGAGAGCTGTCGGCGGACGGCTTCCTGCGGATCACCGACCGCAAGAAGGACATGTTCAAGACCTCCGGCGGCAAGTACGTCGCGCCCAGCGAGGTGGAGGGCAAGTTCAAGGCGGTCTGTCCGTTCGTCAGCAACATCCTGGTGATCGGCAACGGCCGCAACTACTGCACCGCGCTGATCGGCCTGGACGAGTCGGCGATCATGCCGTGGGCCGCCGAGCGCGGCCTGGCCGGCAGGTCCTACACCGAGGTGGTCGCCGACCCGCAGGTCCACAAGCTGATCGACGGGTTCGTGCAGCGGCTCAACGCCGACCTCCAGCGCTGGCAGACGGTGAAGAAGTTCCACCTTCTGCCGCGCGACCTGGACGTCGAGCACGGGGAGCTCACCCCGAGCCTGAAGATCAAGCGGCCCGTGGTCGAGCGCGAGTACGCGGACGCCGTCACCGCGATGTACGCGGGCAGCAACGAGGTCTGACCGCCGCCGTCCCGTACGGACCGGAGGACCACCCGGGCCGTACGGGACAATGGGGTCATGCCCTCCGCACTCCCCGACGGCGAACCGGTGCCGTCCGACGGTTCCCTGCCCGCATCCGCGCTCGACGGACTCGGCTCCCGGCCGTTCGGCTTCTACCTGCACGTGCCCTACTGCGCGAGCCGCTGCGGCTACTGCGACTTCAACACCTACACCGCCACCGAGCTGCGCGCCTCGGGCACCGTCGCCTCCCAGGAGACGTACGCCGACAACGTGGTGGCCGAGATCCGCCACGCCCGGAAGGTGCTGGGCGGTGCCGACCTGCCGGTGCGCACCGTCTTCCTCGGCGGCGGCACCCCCACGCTCCTGCCCGCCGGCGACCTGGTGCGGATGCTCGCCGCGATCCGGGAGGAGTTCGGGCTCGCCGACGGCGCCGAGGTGACCACCGAGGCCAACCCGGAGTCGGTCGATCCGGCCTACCTCGCCGAACTGCGCGCGGGCGGCTACAACCGGGTCTCCTTCGGCATGCAGAGCGCGCGGCCGCACGTCCTCCAGCTGCTCGACCGCCACCACACCCCCGGCCGCCCCGAGGCGTGCGTCGCCGAGGCCCGCGCCGCCGGCTTCGAGCACGTGAACCTCGACCTGATCTACGGCACCCCCGGCGAGTCCGACGACGACTGGCGGGCCTCCCTGGACGCCGCGATCGGCGCCGGGCCGGACCACGTCTCCGCGTACTCGCTGATCGTCGAGGACGGCACGAAGCTCGCCGCCCGGGTCAAGCGCGGCGAGCTGCCGATGATCGACGACGACGTGCACGCCGACCGCTACCTGATCGCCGAGGAGGCGCTCACCGCCGCCGGCTACTCCTGGTACGAGGTCTCCAACTGGTCCACCACCCCGGAGGGCCGCTGCCGTCACAACGAGCTCTACTGGACCGGCGGCGACTGGTGGGGCGCCGGCCCCGGCGCCCACAGCCACGTCGGCGGCGTCCGCTGGTGGAACGCCAAGCACCCCGCCGCCTACGCGCAGGCCCTCACCGGGCACCGCAGCCCCGCCCAGGGCCGCGAGCGGCTCACCGCCGAGGACCGCCGGGTCGAGCGGATCCTCCTGGAGCTGCGCCTCGCCGAGGGCATCCCGCTGGACCTGTTGACGGACACCGGCCTGAAGGCCGCCCGGCAGCACCTCGCCGACGGCCTCCTCGACGCCGGATCCCACTCCGCGGGCCGCGCCACCCTGACCCTCCGGGGCCGCCTGCTGGCCGACGCGGTCGTGCGTGACCTGGTGGACTGATATGCGGGACCCCGCCCACCTGGTCGTCGATCCGATCAAGGCCGTCCGCGCGCTGTCGACCGAGCCGAGCCGGGCGACCGCCCCGGGACTGCCGGACCACATGTCCGGGCGGACCAGCAGGGTCGGTGACCCCGTTCCCGTCGACGTGCTCGGCGTCGCGTCGGACACCGCCGGTTTCCGGACGTACGCCTGACGCGCCTCAGTCCGGCAGGGTGACGAAGTCGATCAGCTCCTCGACCCGGCCGAGCAGCTCCGGCTCCAGGTCCCTGTAGGAGTCCACCGAGGCGAGGATCCGCTTCCAGGCGGCGGGGGTGTCCACCGGCCAGCCGAGACGGCGGCAGACGCCCTCCTTCCACTCCTCGCCGCGCGGGACGGCGGGCCAGCCGGGGATGCCGACACTGGACGGCTTCACGGCTTGCCAGACGTCCACGTAGGGGTGTCCCACCACGAGCACGGCCTCGCCGGTGACCCGGGCGGCGATCCGGTGCTCCTTGGTGCCGGGCAGCAGGTGGTCCACCAGGACGCCGAGACGCCGGCCGGGGCCGGGGGCGAAGTCGGCGACGATCGCGGGCAGGTCGTCGATGCCCTCCAGGTACTCGACCACCACGCCCTCGACCCGCAGGTCGTCGCCCCAGACCCGTTCGACCAGCTCGGCGTCGTGCCGGCCCTCGACGTAGATCCGGGACCCGCGGGCCACCCGGGCGCGGGCGCCGGGCACCGCGACCGAGCCGGAGGCGGTCCGGCCGGGCGTGCGCGCGGGGGCCGGCCCGGTGGGCCGGACCAGGGTGACCACACGCCCCTCCAGCAGGAAGCCGCGCGGGACCAGCGGGAAGACCCGGTGCTTGCCGAACCGGTCCTCCAGGGTGACGGTGAACCCCTCGGCGGTCTTCTCGCAGCGCACCACCGCCCCGCAGAAGCCGGTTTCCGCCTCCTCGACCACGAGGTCCCGCTCGGCGGGCACCTCGGGGGCGGGCTGCTGCCGCTTCCACGGCGGGGTCAGGTCGGGTCCGTACCGGCGGCTGTGCATGCAGCGACTATAGGGAAGACGGACGGAGGGTCAGAGCCCTGGCGCGCCCCAGACCGGGAACCAGCGGGTGAGGTCCTTCTCCAGCCGCAGGTCGTTCCCGAGCAGGGCGTTGACCTGCAGTTCCAGCGGGCTGTCGCGCTTCTCCCCGCCGCCCGCCGCCGGCGCGAAGGGGTAGAAGGTGCCGCGCTTGTACAGGTAGACCAGCGCCAGCGGCCGGCCCCCCTCGTCGCGGAAGGCGACGAGCGAGCAGAGCAGCTGCGGCCCGAAGCCGTTCGCCTCCAGCTCGCTGTTGACCGCGTGCAGGTCGTTGACCAGCTCCGGCAGTTCCCCGGGAGCGTGCCGGGCCAGCAGCCAGGAGTAGCCGTACGCGTCCTTGGACGCCTCGACGGGGACGCCGCCGCGCTCGGTGTCGGCGTCCAGGAGGGCCCGGACCTGCCGTTCGACCTCGCCGAAGGCCCCGCCCTCCACGGAGGCGAAGCAGACCGACCCGACCCCGGTGGGCCGGAAACCGGCCGCGGCCTCCAGGGTGATCGCGGCGGACGGCACGCCGAACAGCTGGTCGAGGTCGGGCCGGACGGGCTTGGTGCGGCCGAACAGGGCGTCCAGGATTCCCACGGTGGTCCCTTTCCCGGAGGAGGAGGCGGTTCAGTGGCCGAGCCGGGTGGAGATCTCGGCCAGCTGCTCCAGCCGCTGCTCCAGCGTCGGGTGGGTGGAGAGCAGCCGGCCGGCGGTCTCCCGGGCGCTCAGCGCGGGGGCGAAGTAGAAGGCGTTGTAGGCCTGCGCCTGGCGCAGGTCCCTGGTCGGGATGGCGGCGATCTGGCCGGTCACCTTGGTGAGCGCCGAGGCCAGCGCGCTGGGACGGCCGGTGAGCTGGGCGGCGGCCCGGTCGGCCGCCAGCTCCCGGTAGCGGGAGAGCAGCCGGGTCAGCAGGAAGCTGATCGCGTACACCACCACCGACACCAGCGGGACGATCAGGGCGGCGATCGCGGCGTTGGAGTCGTTGCTGTTGCGGCCGCCGCCCATGAACCCGCCGTACATGGCGATCCGGGTCATGGCTCCGGCGAGGACACCGAGGAACCCGGCGACGGTCATCACCGCGACGTCCCGGTGGGCGACGTGGGACAGCTCGTGGGCGAGCACGCCCTCCAGTTCCTCCGGCTCCAGCCGGCGCAGCAGCCCGGTGGTGACGCAGACCACCGCGTTCTTCGGGTTGCGGCCGGTGGCGAAGGCGTTCGGCATGTCGTTGTCGGCGACCGCCACCCGGGGTTTGGGCATGTCGGCCAGCGCGCAGAGCCGGTCGACGGTGCCGTGCAGCTGCGGGTACTGCTCGGGGGTGACCCGGTGCGCCCCCATGGCCCGTTCGGTGATCTTGTCGCTGAACCAGAACTGGGCGACGAACAGGCCGCCCGAGATCAGGACGACGATCGGCCAGGCGCCGCGCAGCAGCACGATCAACAGCCCGGTGAATCCGACGTACAACAGCCCGATCACGAACATCGTGCCGACCATCCGGCCGGTCAGGCCGCGGTCCGGCGCGAAACGGGAGTGCTGGCCCGAGGTCGACATCGCTGGTCCTCCGTTCGCCGTCCGCTTCCGATGCTGCCACCAGGCCGGGCCCGCGGCATCACCCGCGCGCCGCGAACTGCGGGCAGGATCACTCCGGCTGGGCCGTTCCTGCCGTCGGACCCGGGCCTTACACTGGCAGGTAGGGTCCTGGCACTCGTATGTTCCGAGTGCCAAGCCCGGTTCCTCCCGGAACGGGCGAAGCGGCTCGAAACGGACACATGTCATATCGGACAACGCGTGAAGACGGAGGTGCGTGCCCATGGCCGGTGAGGTCCGCCAGCTGGACGACCGCAAACTCGCGGTGCTTCGCGCCATCGTCCAGGACTACGTGGGGACGGAGGAGCCGGTCGGCTCGAAGGCCCTCGTGGAACGGCACAACCTCGGGGTCTCCCCGGCGACCGTCCGCAACGACATGGCCGCGCTGGAGGAGGACGGTTACATCCACCAGCCGCACACCAGCGCCGGGCGCATCCCCACCGACAAGGGGTACCGCCTGTTCGTGGACCGGCTGGCCGAGGTCAAGCCGATGAGCGCGCCCGAGCGGCGGGCGATCCGGCACTTCCTGGACGGGGCGGTCGACCTCGACGACGTGGTCGCCCGTACGGTGCGGCTGCTCGCCCAGCTGACCCGCCAGGTCGCGGTGGTGCAGTACCCCTCGCTCTCCCGGTCCACCGTGCGGCACATCGAGCTGGTCGCGCTGGCCCCGGCCAAGGTGATGCTGGTGCTGATCACCAACACCGGCCGGGTCGAGCAGCGGATGGTGGACTGCCCCGGGGCGGTGGGCGAGACCGTCCTGGCCGACCTCCGGGCCCGGATCAACGTGCGGGCCGCCGGACAGCGGCTCCCCGAGGTTCCGGGACTGCTGGAGGACCTTCCCGCGCAGTTCGAGGCGGGGGACCGGCCGACCGTCGCGACGGTCCTGGCGACGCTCTTCGAGGCGCTCGCCGAGCAGAACGAGGAACGGATCATGCTGGCCGGCACGGCCAACCTGACCCGTTTCGGCCACGACTTCCCGTTGACCATCCAGCCGGTGCTGGAGGCACTGGAGGAACAGGTCATCCTGCTCCGCCTCCTGGGTGAGACCGCGGACGCCGGGATGACGGTCCGGATCGGGCGTGAGAACGCCTACGAGGGCCTCAATTCCACCTCCGTCGTCTCGGTCGGTTACGGTTCGGGCGACGAGAGCGTGGCCAAACTGGGTGTGATCGGTCCGACCCGGATGGACTATCCGGGCACAATGGGGGCGGTGCGAGCGGTGGCACGGTACGTGGGCCAGATCCTGGCCGAGTCGTAGGAACGGCCACCGTCAGGACCCTGACGGTGGTTCCAGTCGCAAGCACTTCTACAGGCGGAACAAGCGGAGCATTTGGTGGCCACGGACTACTACGCGGTACTCGGCGTCCGACGGGATGCGGGGCAGGACGAGATCAAGAAGGCGTTCCGGCGCCTGGCACGCGAACTGCACCCGGACGTCAACCCGGACCCGAAGACGCAGGAGCGGTTCAAGGAGATCAACGCCGCCTACGAGGTGCTCTCCGACCCGCAGAAGCGCCAGGTCTACGACCTCGGCGGTGACCCGCTGTCGCCGAACGGCGGCGCGGGCGGCTTCGGCGCGGGCGCGGCGGGCTTCGGCTTCTCCGACATCATGGACGCCTTCTTCGGCGCCGCCTCGGGCCAGCGCGGCCCGCGGTCGCGGACCCGCCGGGGCCAGGACGCCATGATCCGGCTGGAGATCACCCTGGAGGAGGCCGCCTTCGGCACCACCAAGGAACTCCAGGTCGACACGGCCGTCACCTGCACCACCTGCAGCGGCGAGGGCGCGGCCCCCGGCACCTCCGCGCAGACCTGCGACATGTGCCGCGGCAAGGGCGAGGTCTCCCAGGTCACCAGGTCCTTCCTGGGCCAGGTCATGACCTCCCGCCCCTGCCCGCAGTGCCAGGGCTTCGGCACCGTCGTGCCCACCCCGTGCCCGGAGTGCGCCGGCGACGGCCGGGTCCGCGCCCGCCGCACCCTCACCGTCAAGATCCCCGCCGGTGTCGACAACGGCACCAGGATCCAGCTGGCCGGCGAGGGCGAGGTCGGCCCCGGCGGCGGCCCGGCCGGCGACCTCTACGTCGAGATCGCCGAGACCGCCCACACGGTGTTCCAGCGGCGCGGCGACGACCTGCACTGCACCGTCACCATCCCGATGACGGCCGCCTCGCTCGGCACCCAGGTGCCGTTGCAGACCCTGGACGGGCTGGAGGAGGTCGACATCCGGCCCGGCACCCAGTCCGGACAGTCGATCCCGCTGCACGGTCGCGGCATCACCCATCTGCGCGGCGGCGGCCGGGGCGACCTGATAGTGCACGTCGAGGTGCAGACGCCCTCCAAGCTCGACCCCGAGCAGGAGGACCTGCTGCGCCGCCTCGCGGTGCTGCGCGGTGAGGAGCGGCCGTCCGGCCAGTTCGCGCCCGGGCAGCAGGGCCTGTTCTCCCGCCTGAAGGACGCCTTCAACGGCCGCTGACGGCTCCGGCGCCCGGCACTCCGCGACCTCCGTCGTCGGGTGCCGGGCGCCGTCGTTCCACCGCCCGACCCATTCCGGAGGAAGACCCCATGACCGCGCCCGTGTTCGTCGTCGAGACCGAGCGGATCGCCACCGCCGCCCCCGGCGTGCTGGTCCGGCTGGACGGGCCCGAGGGGCGGCACGCGGCGGCGGTGAAGCGGCTGGAGGCGGGCGAGGCCGTGACCCTGGCCGACGGGCTCGGCCTCGGGGTGGACGGCACCGTCGCGGCGGTGCACGGCAAGGACGCGATCGAGGTGACGGTGACGGCCGTCCGCCGCGAGGCCGCCCCGGCGCCCCGGATCGTCGTGGTCCAGGCGCTGCCCAAGGGCGACCGCGGCGAGCTGGCGGTGGAGACCATGACCGAGGTCGGGGTGGACGTGGTGATCCCCTGGTCGGCCTCCCGCTGCATCACCCAGTGGAAGGGCGACCGCGGCGCGAAGGCGCTCGCCAAGTGGCGCGCCACCGCGCGGGAGGCCGGCAAGCAGTCCCGCCGGCTGCGGTTCCCCGAGGTCCGCGAGCCGCTGACCACCCGGCAACTGGTCCCGGTGCTGGCCGGCGCGGCGTTCGCCGCCGTGCTGCACGAGGAGGGCGCCGAGCCGCTGGCCGGGGCCGTGCTCCCGGACTCCGGGGACCTCGTGCTGGTGGTCGGCCCCGAGGGCGGCGTCTCCCCCGAGGAGCTGGCGGCCTTCGCCGAGGCCGGGGCGAAGCCGTTCCGGCTCGGCCCGTCGGTGCTGCGCACCTCCACGGCAGGGGTGGCGGCCGGGGCCCTGCTGCTGGGCCGCACCGGCCGCTGGAGCTGAGCCGACCGCACCGGGCCGTTCGAGCGGGGCGGCGGGCCGGGTGGGCCGGGCGGCCCCGGATCCCCGGTCCCCCGACAGGGGGTCCTGGTCGGCGAAAACCGGGCGTGGGCCGGGCACGGGTGCCTAGGGTGGCGGTGTGAGCGAACCCGAAAGCACCCCCGCCGGCGCCTACCTGCGCCACCCGCACCTCCACGGCGACCTCGTCACCTTCGTCGCCGAGAACGACGTGTGGCTCGCCCCGCTGGACGGCGGCCGGGCCTGGAGACTGACGGCCGATCACCTCCCGGTGCGCCGCCCGAGATTCTCCCCGGACGGGCGGCACGTCGCCTTCACCTCCGCCCGCGACGGCGCACCCGAGGTGCACGTCGTCCCGGTGGACGGCGGCCCGTCCCGACGGCTGACCCACTGGGGCGACGCCCAGACCCAGCTGCGCGGCTGGACCCCGGACGGCCGGCCGATCGCCACCACCGCCGCCGGACAGGGCTCGCTGCGCCGCACCTGGGCCCACGCGGTGCCGCTGGACGGCGGTGAGCCGGAACGGCTGCCGTACGGGCCGGTCGGCGGGCTGTCCTTCGAGGCGGGCGGCTCGGGGGCGCCCCCGGCCGAAGGCGGGGGGAGGGTGCTGCTGGTCTCCGCGTTCGGCGTGGAGCCGGCCTGGTGGAAGCGGTACCGGGGCGGGCGGACCGGCAAGCTGTGGATCGGTACGGAGCGGTTCGACCGGATCCACGAGGAGCTGACCGGGAACATCGACTCGCCGCTCTGGGTGGGGGAGGCGGACCGGGCGAGAATCGCCTTCCTCTCCGACCACGAGGGCGTCGGCGACCTCTGGTCCAGCCTCCCGGACGGCACCGACCTGCGCCGCCACTCCTCCTCCCCGGACGGCTTCTACGCCCGCAACGCCGCCACCGACGGCACCCGCGTCGTCTGGCACACCGCGGGCGACCTCTGGCTGCTGGACGACCTGGCCGACGCGGAGCCGCGGCGCCTCGACGTCCGGCTGGCGGGTCCGCGGACCGGCCGCCGCCCGCGTCCGGTCCCGGCCGCGCACTGGCTGGAGACCGCCGCGCCCGACCGCACCGGCCGGGCCGGCGCCGTCGTGGTGCGCGGGACCGTGCACTGGCTGACCCACCGGGAGGGCCCGGCCCGCGTCCTGGACGAGTCGCCGGGCGTGCGCGGCCGACTCGCCCGCGTGGTGCCCGGTTCGGGCGAGGACGGCGGGCAGGGCGTGGTCTGGGTGACCGACGCCGAGGGCGAGGACGCGATCGAGTACGCCCCCGCGGTGCTCGGCACCGAGCGCCGCCGGCTGGCCGCCGGGCAGCTCGGCCGGGTCCGGTCGCTGCTCGTCTCGCCGGACGGCAAGCAGGTGGCGGTCGGCGCGCACGACGGCCGGGTCCTGCTGGTCGCCCTGACCGACGGCGTCGTGCACGAGCTGGCGCACAGCACCGACGGCGAGGTCAGCGGCCTGGCGTTCAGCCCGGACTCGGCCTGGCTGGCCTGGTCCCAGCCCGCTCTCGGGCCGTGGTCGCTGCGCCAGATCGTGCTGGCCAACCTGACCACCCGGACGGTGTCCGAGGCCACCCCGCAGCGGTTCATCGACACCTCGCCGGCCTTCACCACGGACGGCCGGCACCTGGCGTTCCTCTCGGTGCGCAACTTCGACCCGGTCTACGACTCGCACGTCTTCGACCTGTCCTTCCCGAACGGCTGCCGCCCGTACCTGATCACGCTGGCCGCCGACACGCCGTCCCCGTTCGGGCCGCGGCGGGCCGGTCGGCCGGTCGGCGGCGAGGACGACGAGCCCAAGGGCAAGAAGACGGAGGGCGAGGAGGGCACGGCCGACGCGCCGCCGGTCACCCGGGTCGACCTCGACGGCATCGCCGACCGGATCGTGCCGTTCCCGGTCGAGGGCGGCCGGTTCGGCTCGCTGCGGGCTGCCAAGGACGGCGTGCTCTGGACGCGCGTCCCGCTGGTCGGCGAGCTCGGCGACGAGGCGGCCTCGCTGGAGGACGAGCGGCCGCGCCCCACGCTGGAGCGGTTCGACCTCCGCAAGCGCCGGGCCGAGCAACTGGTGGACGGGCTGGACTCGTTCGCGGTGAGCGGCGACGGCACCCGGCTCGCGGTGCTGGACGAGGGCGAGCTGCGGATCGTGCCCGCCGACCACAAGGCGGTCGGCGAGGACGACGAGATCGAGGTCGACCTCGCCCGGCTCCGGGTGACCGTCGACCCGGCCGCCGAGTGGCGGCAGATGTTCGACGAGAACGGCCGCCTGATGCGCGACAACTTCTGGCGCCCGGACCTCGACGGCGTGGACTGGGCGGGCGTGCTGGCCCGGTACCGGCCGCTGGTGGACCGGATCGGCTCCCACGACGACCTGGTCGACCTGCTCTGGGAGGTGCACGGCGAGCTGGGCACCTCGCACGCCTACGTGCTGCCGCACGGCCTGCACACCGAGCCGGCCCGCCGACAGGGCCTGCTCGGCGCCGACCTCGTCAAGGACGGCGACGCCTGGCGGATCTCCCGGATCCTGCCCGGCGAGTCCTCCGACCCCCGGGCCCGCTCGCCGCTGGCGGCGCCCGGTGCCGCGATCCGCCCCGGGGACGCCGTCCTGGCGGTCAACGGGCGCCCGGTCGATCCGGTGACCGGCCCGGCGCCGCTGCTGGCGGGCACCGCCGGGCAGCCGGTCGAGCTGACCGTGGCCGGCAAGGACGGCACCGACCGGCGCCACCCCGTCGTCGTCCCGCTCGCCGACGAGGAACCGCTGCGCTACCACGACTGGGTCACCGGCCGGCGGGCCGCCGTCCGTGAGCTGTCCGACGGGCGGCTCGGCTACCTGCACATCCCCGACATGCAGACCACCGGCTGGGCGCAGATCCACCGGGACCTGCGGTCGGAGATGGCCAGGGAGGGCGTGATCGTCGACATCCGGGGCAACCGGGGCGGGCACACCTCCCAGCTGGTGATCGAGAAGCTGGCCCGGCGGATCGTCGGATGGGGCATCGCCCGGGACATCGCCAGCCCGGCGCCGTACCCGGAGGACGCGCCGCGCGGGCCGGTCGTCGCGCTGGCCGACGAGTACTCGGGTTCCGACGGCGACATCGTCAACGCCGCCATCCAGGCACTCGGTATCGGCCCCGTGGTCGGCACCCGCACCTGGGGCGGGGTGATCGGCATCGACAGCCGGTACTCGCTGGTGGACGGCACCCTGGTGACCCAGCCCAAGTACGCGTTCTGGTCCGAGCGGTACGGCTGGGGCGTGGAGAACCACGGGGTCGACCCGGACGTCGAGGTGCTGTTCCCCCCGCACGCGTGGGCGGCGGGGGAGGACCCGCAGCTCGCCGAGGGCGTCCGGATCGCCCTGGCGGCGCTGGACCGGGCTCCGGCCAAGGCGGCGCCGGCGCTGCCCTGGGTGTAGGCACCGACCGGCGGGGCGGGAGGCCGGCGGCGGGTCCGGCCTCCCGCCCCCGGCCTCCCGCCCCTGGGTGCCCGTCCCGCCGAAGGTCGGCCTGCTCACCGAGGAGCCCGGAGTCGGAGGGCACCGCCGCCGGGTCCGCGTGGTCCGCCGGAGGCACCTGCGCGAGTACCAGCAGGCCGGGGCACGGCTCGGCTAGCATGCCGCCGTACGCCCCGACCGGCAGCGGGCCCGACGCCGGGCCCGGTTCCGGACCCGGGTCCGAGTCCCACCCCGACCGACAGCGCGAGGAGACCCCGATGGCCGGCGAGCCGCAGCCCGACTGCCTGTTCTGCAAGATCGTGGCCGGCGAGATCCCGGCCACCGTGGTACGCAAGACCGACCGTGTCCTGGCCTTCCGCGACATCGCCCCGAAGGCGCCGGTGCACGTCCTGGTCATCCCGCACGTCCACTACCCGAACGCCGCCGCGCTGGCCGACGCCGAGCCGGAGATCGCCGGTGAGCTGCTCGCCGAGGCCGGCCGGGTCGCGGCGGACGAGGGCATCGCGGACTACCGCCTGATCTTCAACACCGGGGCCGGCGCCGGGCAGACCGTCTTCCACGCCCACGTCCACGTGCTCGGCGGTACGTCGATGACCGAGCGCATGGTCTAGCCGCGTGTCGCAGCGCGAACTCGTCGTCCTCGGCACCGCCAGCCAGGTCCCGACCCGGCACCGGAACCACAACGGCTACCTGCTGCGCTGGGACGGCGAGGGGCTGCTCTTCGACCCGGGCGAGGGCACCCAGCGGCAGATGCTGCACGCCGGGGTCTCCGCCACCCAGCTCACCCGGATCGCCGTCACGCACTTCCACGGCGACCACAGTCTGGGCCTGGCCGGGGTGATCCAGCGGATCAACCTGGACCGCGTCCCGCATCCGGTCGACGTCTATTTCCCGGCCTCCGGCGAGGTCTACTTCGAGCGGCTGCGGCACGCCACCGCCTTCCACGAGACGGCCGTGCTGCGCCCCCGCCCGATCGAGGAGTCCGGGCCCGTGCCCGCGCCCGGAGCCCGGTTCGTGCTGGACGCCGTCCGGCTCTCCCACCCCGTCGAGTCCTTCGGCTACCGGCTGAGCGAGCCGGACGGCCGCCGGCTGGTGCCGGAGCGTCTCGCCGACCTGGGCGTCTACGGTCCGGCCGTCGGCCGGCTCCAGCACCAGGGCGAGACCGAGGTGGACGGCCGGCGGGTCACCCTGGACGAGGTCAGCGAGCCCAGGCCGGGCCAGCGGTTCGCCTTCGTGATGGACACCCGGCTCTGCGAGGGCGTCCACGAGCTGGCCGAGGGCGCCGACCTGCTGGTCATCGAGGCGACCTTCACCGACGCCGACGCGCGGCTCGCCGACGACCACGGCCACCTCACCGCCGGCCAGGCCGCCAAGGTCGCCGCCGAGGCCGGTGCGCGGACCCTGGTACTGACCCACTTCTCCCAGCGCTACCCGGACCTCGGCCAGCACCTCGCCGACGCCCGCAAGCACTTCGAGGGCCCGATCGTGCTTGCCGAGGACCTCGTGCGGGTACCAGTACCGCCCCGGCACCGCGGGTGAAGGGCCGCGCGGACCGCCAGGGCCGCGACGGCGGTCGCGGTGATGTCGGGAGCGGCCCGTGAACAGCACGGAAAACCGCTCGCGCCGCCTCCCGATCTGCCGGAGCATCGTCGCGTGCGGCCCCGCCGCCCGCCGCGGCGATCACGTCCGCGGCGTACCCTGGTGCCCCGGAGAGACCGAGCGGCACCCACGAGACACGGATGGGATGAGGCAGGCCCCAGCGCCGACCTATGAGTGACACATCGCATACCCGTACCAACGGACAGTCGCGCCCCGAACCGGCGGACGACGGCGGCTCCGTCAGCGCCCGGATCGTCATCCCCGAGAAGCATCCGATGGTCACCCTGCTCGGCACCGCGGACTCGCTGCTGCGCGTGATCGAGCGGGGCTTCCCCGCCGCCGACATCCACGTCCGCGGCAACGAGGTGACCGCCACCGGGGAGCGGGCCGAGGTCGCGCTCGTCCGGCAGCTCTTCACCGAGATGATGCTGGTGCTCCGCACCGGCCAACCCCTGACGGAGGACGCCGTGGAGCGTTCCATCGCCATGCTCCGGAGCGGCGTCGACGACCCGGACAGCCCGGCGCCGTCGCAGGTGTTCACCGCGAACATCCTGTCCAACCGCGGCCGGACCATCCGTCCCAAGACCCTCAACCAGCAGCGCTACGTCGACGCGATCGACAAGCACACCATCGTCTTCGGCCTCGGCCCGGCCGGTACCGGCAAGACCTACCTCGCGATGGCCAAGGCCGTCCAGGCCCTCCAGGCCAAGGAGGTCAACCGGATCATCCTGACCCGTCCGGCCGTCGAGGCGGGGGAGCGGCTGGGCTTCCTGCCCGGCACCCTCTACGAGAAGATCGACCCGTACCTGCGCCCGCTGTACGACGCGCTGCACGACATGATGGACCCGGACTCCATCCCGCGCCTGATGGCCGCCGGGACCATCGAGGTCGCCCCGCTCGCCTACATGCGCGGTCGCACCCTCAACGACGCCTTCATCATCCTGGACGAGGCCCAGAACACCTCGCCCGAGCAGATGAAGATGTTCCTCACCCGCCTCGGGTTCAACTCCCGGGTGGTCGTCACCGGCGACACCAGCCAGATCGACCTCCCGGGGGGCACCCGCAGCGGTCTCAAGGTCGTCCAGGAGATCCTGGTCGACGTGCCCGACATCCACTTCTCCGTCCTCACCAGCACCGACGTGGTCCGCCACAAGCTGGTCGGCCGGATCGTGGACGCGTACGAGCGCTGGGACGCCCGGCAGGAGGCCGAGGAACACCCGGTCCCGGCCAAGCCGGCCCAGCGGCGCGGCTCGCGCGCACCCCGACAGTCCCATCGCACCGAAAGCTGAGTAACCAGCCCGTCATGTCGATCGACATCGCCAACGAGTCCGGTTGGGACGCAGACGAGGAAGCCATCCTCGACGTCGCCCGCTACGCCCTGGACAAGATGCGGATCCACCCGCAGTCCGAACTGTCCGTGATCCTGGTGGACGGAGCGGCGATGGAGGAGCTGCACATCCAGTGGATGGACCTCCCCGGCCCGACCGACGTGATGTCGTTCCCGATGGACGAGCTGCGCCCCGGCAAGGAGGGGGAGGAGCTGCCGCAGGGCCTGCTCGGCGACATCGTGCTCTGCCCCGAGGTCGCCGAGCAGCAGGGCAAGGCGGCCCCGTCCAAGCACTCGATGGACGAGGAGCTCCAGCTGCTCACCGTCCACGGCGTGCTGCACGTCCTCGGGTACGACCACGAGGAGCCGGACGAGGAGGAGGAGATGTTCGGCCTCCAGAAGGCGATCCTCGACGGCTGGCGGGCCGGGCGCGGCCTCGGCGGCATCTCGCCCGCCCCCACCACCCACTGAGCGCGGAGCCCGAACCCCTGTGAGTGGTGAGAGTACGAGTTTCATCCTCGGTGCCGTCCTGCTGGTGGTGCTCGGCTGGCTGGCCGCGTGCGCCGAGGCGGGCATCTCCCGGGTCTCCCGGTTCCGCGCGGAGGAGGCCGTCCGGTCCGGCCGGAAGGGGTCGGCCCGGCTGCTGGCCCTGGCGTCGGACCCGATCCGCTACCTCAACCTGGCGACCCTGATCCGGGTCGCCAGCGAGATGGCGGCGGCCGTCCTGGTCACCGTGGTCTGCGTGCGCAGCCTGGACTCGACCTGGCAGGCCGTGCTGCTGGCCTTCGGGGTGATGGTGCTGGTGTCGTTCGTCGCGGTCGGCGTCTCGCCGCGCACGATCGGGCGCCAGCACCCGCTCAGCACCGCGACGGCCGCGTCCTTCGTGCTGCTGCCGCTGGCCCGGATCCTCGGTCCGATCCCACGGCTGCTGATCCTGCTCGGCAACGCGCTCACCCCCGGCAAGGGGTACAAGGAGGGGCCGTTCGCCTCCGAGGCCGAGCTGCGGGCGCTGGTCGACCTCGCCGAGAAGAACGACGTCATCGAGGACGACGAGCGCCGGATGGTGCACTCGGTCTTCGAGCTGGGCGACACCATCGTCCGCGAGGTGATGGTGCCGCGGACCGACCTGGTGATGATCGAGCGGCACAAGACCGTCCGGCAGGCGCTCACCCTGGCGTTGCGCTCGGGCTTCTCGCGGATCCCGGTGGTCGGCGACAACGAGGACGACGTGGTCGGCATCGTCTACCTCAAGGACCTGGTGCGGCGCACCCACATCAACCGGGACTCCGAGTCCGACGAGGTGGGTGCGGTGCTGCGGCCGGCCGTCTTCGTGCCGGACTCCAAGCCGGCCGCCGACCTGCTCCGCGAGATGCAGCAGATGCGCTCGCACGTGGCGATCGTGATCGACGAGTACGGCGGTACCGCCGGGCTGGTCACCATCGAGGACGTCCTGGAAGAGATCGTCGGTGAGATCACCGACGAGTACGACCGGGAGATCGCGCCGGTCGAGGACCTCGGGGACGGCTCGTACCGGATCACGGCGCGGCTGCTGGTCGAGGACCTGGGCGATCTGTTCGGGATCGAGCTGGAGGACGAGGACGTCGAGACCGTCGGCGGCCTGCTCGCCAAGCACCTGGGACGGGTGCCGATCCCGGGTTCGTCCTGCGAGATCCCGGTGCCGGAGGAGATCCCGGGCGGGCTGACCGCGATCCGGCTGACCGCGGAGAGCTCGGCGGGCCGCCGCAACCGGATCGGCTCCGTGGTGGTCGCGCCGGTCAGGGCGCAGGCCGACGCGGCGCAGGCGGCCGGCGAGTAGCGCTCCCGTCCTCCGAGGGCGACGATTGGGGGTATGACTCACCAACTTCGCGCGGAGTACGGCCCGCAGGGGACGGCGGGCGGGGTCAAGGTCTGGCACGTGGTGCGGGACGGGGACCCGGCCACCGCCCTGTGCGGGCGCACCATGCCCGCCGACGCCGAGACACGGCCGGAACAGGAGTGGGGGACCGGGCTCCGGTGCTGCCAGCAGTGCGGCTCGCTGTACATGCACGAGGTGCCGCACATGCACGGAAGCCACCCCTACGCCTAGGCGGAGGTATCCATGAAGCTGCAAGACGAACTGCCGGTGGACCACAAGCTCGCGACGGTCTGGCGGATCGGGGCGGGGCTCGGCGGGATCTTCCTGATCGTGTTCGGCTGCCTCGGGCTGGCCGACCATCCGGGCTTCCTGTCCACCAGCGGTGACGGCATCGCGGGGATGTCGACCAACGGGGCGTTGAGCATCCTGTCCATCGTGGTGGGCGCGATCCTGGTCGGCGGCGCGGTCGTCGGCGGGAACTTCGCGTCCAACCTGAACATGGTGGTCGGCGTGCTGTTCGTGCTCTCCGGCTTCTACGGGCTGACGGTGCTCGGCCGGCCGGACGCCAACATCCTGAACTTCCGGATGTCGAACGTGCTCTTCGCGTTCGTCTTCGGGCTGGTGATCACCACGTTCGGCATGTACGGGCGGGTCAGCAGCCACCTGCCGCACGACAACCCGTACTGGCGCCGGCGGGCCGAGGACGAGGAGCCGCTGCCGTCCGGTCCCAAGACCTTCGTGAAGGTGCTGCGGCCGGGGCCGCCGAACCCGATCGGGCACTGATCCGGGGCCGTGGACGGGCGCCTATGCTCCTGGGCATGAGTGACATCGTCGAACTCGACCCCGAAGACAAGAAGATCATCACCCTGGCCCGCTCCGCCCGCGCCCGCAACGGCGTCGCGGAGGGGGCCGCGGTGCGTGACGAGACCGGCCGGACGTACGTGGCCGGGACGGTCGCCCTGGAGTCGCTGCGGCTCAGCGCGGTGCAGACGGCGGTGGCGATGGCGGTGGCCAGCGGCGCGAGGTCGTTGGAGGCCGCGGCCGTGGTGAGCGAGGCGGAGCAGCCCTCGGAGGCCGATCTGGCCGCGGTCCGGGACCTCGGCGGCGCCGGGACGCCGCTGCTGCTGGCGGGGCCGGACGGGACGCTGCGGGCCTCGGTCGAGGCGCGCTGAACGGTGCGCCGGACGCGGTCGCGGGGGCGGACGATCGACGCCGCTCCGGCGCCGTCCGGCCGACGGTCCGCGGTCCGGTCCGTAGTCCGGTCCGTAGTCCGGTCGTAGTCCGGTCCGGGCGCCCGGGGAGGCGGCCCCCGGGCGCTCTGCCGTATCGGTTCAGCGGATAATCTCACCGGGGAGTTGCTGCGGTGAGGGGGCTTACCGATGGGGCCGTTCGCGTTCTTCGCGGGACTGCTGCTGGGCGTGATGGGGATGGGTAAATGGCAGGAGACCGGCTCGCCGTTCTGGCTCTGGGGTTCGGTCTCGTTCCTGCTGATCGTGCTGGTCTGGGGCCTCGCCTCGGTCCTCGGAGGGGGGAAGAAGTGACCGCCCGGGGCGGCCCGGTCCGTCCCGCTCCCCGTGATCAGGGAGAATGGGGCGCATGAGTGCCCCTTCCTCCTCGTACCGCTCCGGCTTCGCGTGCTTCGTCGGCAGGCCCAACGCGGGCAAGTCGACCCTGACCAACGCCCTGGTGGGGACGAAGGTCGCGATCACCTCCGACCGTCCGCAGACCACCCGGCACACCGTGCGCGGCATCGTGCACCGTCCCGAGGCCCAGCTCGTCCTGGTCGACACCCCCGGCCTGCACAAGCCGCGCACCCTGCTCGGCGAGCGTCTGAACGACCTGGTCCGCTCCACCTGGGCCGAGGTCGACGTGATCGGCTTCTGCCTTCCCGCCGACCAGAAGCTCGGCCCCGGTGACAAGTTCATCGTCAAGGAGCTCGCCGAGCTCAAGAAGACCCCCAAGGTCGCCATCGTCACCAAGACCGACCTGGTCGACTCCAAGCGGCTGGCCGAACAGCTGATCGCCGTCCACCAGCTCGGTGCCGAGCTGGGCTTCGAGTGGGCCGAGATCATCCCGGTGTCCGCCGTGGGCGACAAGCAGGTCGACCTGGTCGCCGAGCTGATCACCAAGCTGCTCCCGGAGGGCATGCCGCTCTACCCGGACGGCGACCTCACCGACGAGCCCGAGCAGATCATGGTCGCCGAGCTGATCCGCGAGGCGGCCCTGGAGGGCGTCCGGGACGAGCTGCCGCACTCGCTCGCGGTCGTCGTCGAGGAGATGCTGCCGCGCGAGGGCCGGCCGGCGGACCGTCCGCTGCTGGACATCCACGCCAACGTCTACATCGAGCGGCAGAGCCAGAAGGCGATCGTGATCGGGGCCAAGGGCGCGCGGCTCAAGCACGTCGGCACGACGGCCCGCAAGCACATCGAGGCGCTGCTCGGCACGCCGGTCTTCCTGGACCTGCACGTCAAGGTGGCCAAGGACTGGCAGCGCGACCCGAAGCAGCTGCGTAAGCTGGGCTTCTGAGCAGTCCGGACGAGCGGGGGCCGGACCGGACGGCAGGGGGCGGGAATTGAAGCTGCACACCTGTGAGTGGGGCTCGGGGGACCGGCTCGCCCTGCTGGTCCACGGGATCATGTCCGACCATCGCAGCTGGCGGTCGGTCGGTCCGGCGCTCGCCGCGCGCGGCTACCGGGTGATCGCCGTGGACCTCCGCGGCCACGGTGCCAGCCCGCGCGGCGAGGGCGCCACCCCGACCGACCGGTACGCGCCCGAGCGGCTGGCCGAGGACCTGGTGGACACCCTGCCGACCGGCGCGGAGCTCGCCGTCGGTCACTCGCTCGGCGGCCTGGCCCTGCTGCAGGCGGTCGAGCGGCTCCGACCCGCCCGGGCGGTCTACTCCGACCCGGCCTGGTGCTTCGCCCAGCCCGACCTGTTCGACCCGGGCGTCTTCACCCACTTCAAGCGGGCGACCCGGGAGCAGATCGCCGCGCTCGCCCCGCGCTGGGACGCGGCCGACGTGGACGTCGAAGTGGCGACGCTGGCCGCCTGGGACCCGGACAGCGCGCTGGGGCTCGCGGGCTTCTACGCGCAGGCGGTCCTGCCCGGCGCCCCCGCGGTGCCGTCGCTGCTCCAGCTCCCCGACCGGAGCTTCCTGACCGGGCCCGAGGACGCCGAGCGGCTGCGCGGCGTCGGGTACGAGGTCCGGAGGGTGCCCGGCGCCGGGCACACCATCCACCGTGACGACCTCACGGGCTTCCTGGCCTCGCTCGACGGCTGGCTCTGACCGGCGCGCGTCCCCGTTCGGGGGCGCGGGCGGACGGGCGTGCTGCCGCCGCTGCGGGCCGTCCGGATGCCGCGCCGGTGCCCGGGGCCGGGCCCCGGCGCCCGGGGAGTGGCCCCGGGCACGCGGGCCGAGCTACGCGCCCTCGCGCAGCACCAGGGAGACCAGCTCGCGCTGCGACTCGGTGAGTTTCGGGTCGGCGCAGTGCACCGTCCGCCCGTCGACGGTGATCTCGTAGTGGAAGCCGTCGGGTACGCCGTACGAGGGGGACCGCAGCCCGCCCGCGACGGCCTCGCGGGCGAGTGCGTGCACATGCGGGGCGTCCGTCCGCTCGGTGGTGTCTAGCTCCGCGTGGCGGACGAGTCCCGCGAAGCCGCCGGTCCGGGTCACCTGGATGCGCATGGTGTCCATGGTGCTACCCGGGGAAGCCGTTTGCCGGGGTTTTCCCGGACCTTGACTTAAGTGCGGCTCAACCCGGACTGATGCCCACCTTCGCCCAGGCCGCGGTCACCGTGTCCGCCACCTCCGGTTCCGGGTAGCGGGCCGCGGCCGCGGCCACGGTGGACCGGGCGAAGGCGGTGAAGTCGGCGTCGGGGGGCAGCCGGCGGCCGGTGAGCGCGTCGTACCAGATCCGCCCCGCGCGTTCCCAGGCCGGACCGCCGAGTGCGGTGGCCAGCAGGTAGAAGGCGTGGTTGGGGATGCCCGAGTTGATGTGCACGCCGCCGTTGTCCCGGGTGGTGTGCACGTAGTCGCGCAGATGGGCGGGCTGCGGGTCCTTGCCGAGCCGGGGGTCGTCGTAGGCGGTCCCGGGCGCCTTCATCGAGCGCAGCGCGACCCCCTGCACGCCGGGGGCGAGCAGTCCGGCGCCGATCAGCCAGTCCGCGTCGGCGGCGTCCTGCCGCAGCGCGTACTGCTTGACCAACGACCCGAAGACGTCCGAGACCGACTCGTTGAGCGCACCGGACTGCCCCCGGTACTCCAGGCCGGCGGTGAACTGCGTGACACCGTGGGCGAGTTCGTGGCCGATGACGTCGATGCAGGCGGTGAAGTCGCCGAACACCTCGCCGTCGCCGTCGCCGAAGACCATCCGGTGGCCGTCCCAGAAGGCGTTGTCGTAGTCCCGGCCGTAGTGCACGGTGGCGTCGAGGCGCAGGCCCTGGTCGTCGACGGAGTGCCGCCCGTACACGTCGGAGAACAGCGCGTAGGTGGCGCCGAGGCCGTCGTAGGCGTGGTTGACGGACTGGTCGGGGAGGGCCGGCTCGCCCTCCCGCCGGACGACCCGGCCGGGCAGGCGCTCGCGGTGTCCGGCGTCCGAGATCACCCGCTCCAGACGGTCGGCGGCGGGCTGGCGGGGGACGGCGGTGAGCCGCGTGGTGCGGTGGACGGCGTCCAGGGCGAGGGAGCGGGTGGCGGGGGCGTGACCGTCCTCGGCGAGGCGGTCCAGGACGTACGGCGGAACGATCGCACAGAGCGGCGGTTCGGCTGTCATGTGGCCAAGCGTGACGCATTGATGACGTGTTGTCACCGGCGCGGACGGAACCGTGCGCCGTCTCAAGGGGTGGAATGTCCGCCCGGCTCACTTCGGGGGCGTGCGGCCCTGGGTTACGCTGGGGACCATCATGCGCAATGGGCTGCTTCTTCTTAGCTGCCGCGTCGAGGGCCTGTAGTCCACCAAGGGCCGGCTCCCTCGCCGCGGGGACTGTGCTGCGCGCTGAATCGGGCGACCGTACGACGGGTCGCGAGCGGCAGCAGGCCGGCCGAGTCGGGTGACCGTCCCACCCCGACCAGCCCCGCATCACCACAGGAAGCCGAGACTCACCTCCATGACCGAGCAGAGCTCCGCCGTGCCCGTCACCGCCGGTCGCGCGTTCGTCGACCGCCCCACCCCCATCACCGCCGGGTCCGTACGCCAGCAGCCGTCCGGCATGCGGTACGGCCGGTACCTGCCGTTCGGCACCGTCGACCTGCCGGACCGCACCTGGCCGTCGAAGGTGATCACCAAGGCGCCGCGCTGGCTCTCCACCGACCTGCGGGACGGCAACCAGGCGCTGATCGACCCGATGTCCCCGGCCCGCAAGCGGCAGATGTTCGACCTGCTGGTCCGGATGGGCTACAAGGAGATCGAGGTCGGGTTCCCCTCCTCCGGGGCCACCGACCACGCGTTCGTCCGCTCGCTGATCGAGGAGGGGGCGATCCCCGAGGACGTCACCATCTCGGTGCTGACGCAGGCCCGCGAGGAGCTGATCGAGAAGACCGTCGAGTCGCTGGTCGGGGCCCCGCGCGCGACCGTCCACCTGTACAACGCGACCGCGCCGCTGTTCCGCCGGGTGGTGTTCCGCAACGACCGGGCCGCCACCAAGGCGATCGCCGTCGACGGCACCCGGCTGGTGATGGAGTACGCCGACAAGCTGCTGGGCGACGAGACGGTCTTCGGCTACCAGTACTCGCCGGAGATCTTCGTCGACACCGAGCTGGACTTCGCGCTGGAGGTATGCGAGGCGGTCATGGACGTCTGGCAGCCCGGCGAGAGCCGCGAGATCATCCTGAACCTGCCGGCCACCATCGAGCGGGCCACCCCGAACGTCCAGGCCGACCAGTTCGAGTGGATGTCGCGCCACCTGTCGCGGCGCGAGTCCGTCTGCCTGTCGGTGCACCCGCACAACGACCGCGGTACCGCCGTCGCCTCCGCCGAGCTGGCCTACATGGCCGGCGCCGACCGGATCGAGGGCTGCCTGTTCGGGCAGGGCGAGCGGACCGGCAACGTCGACCTGGTCACCCTGGGCATGAACCTGTTCTCGCAGGGCGTCGACCCCGAGATCGACTTCTCCGACATCGACGAGGTCCGCCGCACCGCCGAGTACTGCAACCAGATGGAGGTGCACCCGCGCCACCCGTACGCCGGCGACCTGGTGTACACCTCCTTCTCGGGCTCGCACCAGGACGCCATCAAGAAGGGCTTCGACGCCCTGGAGGCGGACGCCGCGGCGGCCGGCGTGCCGGTCGGCGAGCACACCTGGGGCGTGCCGTACCTGCCGATCGACCCGAAGGACGTCGGCCGCACCTACGAGGCGGTCATCCGGGTCAACAGCCAGTCCGGCAAGGGCGGCGTGGCGTACGTCCTGAAGAACGACCACAAGCTGGACCTGCCGCGCCGGATGCAGATCGAGTTCTCCCGGATCATCCAGGCCAAGACCGACGCCGAGGGCGGCGAGGTCACCCCGGCCGCGATCTGGGCGGTCTTCGAGGACGAGTACCTGCCGACCACCGGCAACCCCTGGGGCCGCATCGCGCTGAGCGGCTCGCGCACCCTGACCACCGAGGACGGCCGGGACGCGCTGACCGCCGAGGCCGTGGTGGACGGCGTGCCGGTCCCCCTGTCCGGCACCGGCAACGGCCCGGTCTCCGCCTTCGCCGACGCGCTGGGGCAGATCGGCGTGGACGTCCGGGTGCTGGACTACGCCGAGCACGCGCTGAGCGAGGGCGGCGACGCCCAGGCCGCCGCGTACGTGGAGTGCGCGGTGGACGGCCGGGTGCTGTGGGGTGTGGGCATCGACGGCAACACCGTGCTGGCCTCGCTGAAGGCGATGATCAGCGCCGTCAACCGGGCGCAGCGCGGGTAGTTCGTACGGGTGGTAGCTGCCGGGTCGTCCTGCGGGGCGGCCCGGCGGCGTTCGCGGTGGTGTTCGCGGAGGCCGGGGCGGGGCTGCGGGCGGCCCGGTCTGGCAGGTTGTGGCCTGCGCCACATTTTTTCGGTGATCGAGCCGTTCGAGGTACTGACACGTGTCGGCAACCGTGGCAACATCGACCCACCGGTAAGCCGGGTCGGTGGGACGGCCCGGTGGCCGGTCGCGTGACCTGCCCATTGTTGTGCAGGCCGCCTGCCATGTCTGGGGAGTGGCGCCGTGACAGGGATGTGGGGTGTTCGCCCGAGGTGGCGGACTGACGTTCTCGGTGACTTCTACTGTCCGGGCTGCGGCGGCGACCGCAACTACCGCCGGCAGCACGGCCGGCGGTGGCTGCGGTTGTTGGGGACCCCGGTGCTTCCGCTCGGTCCGGTGGTCGGCAGCGTGCAGTGCACCAGCTGCCACGGCCGGTTCGGCGTGGAGAGCCTGGAACAGCCCACCTGCGTGCGTCTGGGCGGGATGCTGCGCGACGCGCAGTACACCGTGGCGCTCGTCATGCTGGCGGCCGGCGGAACCGCGCACCGCGCGGCCCGCGAGGCGGCCTGCGCGGCCGTCCGGGACGCCGGCTTCGAGGACTGCGGGGAGGCCCAGGTGCTGGCCGCCCTGGCCGCGCTCTCCGGCCTCGGCGGGGAGCTGTACGAGGCCCACGAGGTGGGGGGAGCCCCCGGCGACAGGTTGGACGATTCCGGCGGCCTGGCCGTGGAACTGCACGCCGTGCTCGAACCGCTCGCCCCGCACCTGGCCCACCAGGGCCGTGAACGGCTGCTGCTCCAGGGCGCGGCGATCGCGCTGGCCGACGGCCGCTACCGGCCGCAGGAGCGGGACGCGCTGGCCGCCGTCGGGCGCTGTCTGGACCTGCCGCAGGCGCGGGTCGGGGTGCTGCTGGAAGCGGCGACCCGCACCTCGCACTAGACCCGCACCTCGCACTAGACCCGGACCCGACTGCCTTCCCGTCCGTCCTCGCCCGCCTCCGGCCCGCCCTCGGGTCCGTGTCCTCCCGCCCGCGCCTTCCCGTCCCCGCCCTTCCGTCCGCACCACCTGGCCGTGAGGAACGACTCCGGCCGACCCCGGACCCCCACAAACCGGGCCCTACCCCCCCTCCAGGGCCCGCCGTGACCCGCACCGATCGGGCGTCCCCCCACGGCCCCGGTGCGGGCACACGGCTGTCCCCGCCGGTGGGGGAGAATGGTGGGATGTCCACACTGTTCGACGGCCGCGGCGAGGCGGTGGCATGAGCCTGTTCCGGGACGACGGCGTGGTGCTCCGGGCACAGAAGCTCGGCGAGGCCGACCGGATCATCACCCTGCTCACCCGCCACCACGGCAAGGTCCGCGCGGTGGCGCGCGGGGTGCGCAAGACCAAGTCCAAGTTCGGTGCGCGCCTGGAGCCGTTCTCGCACGTGGACGTGCAGTTCTTCAGCCGGGGGAGCGACCTGATCGGCCGCGGGCTGCCGCTCTGCACCCAGGTGGAGACGATCGCCCCGTACGGCGGCTCGATCGTCACCGACTACGGCCGCTACACCGCCGGCACCGCCATGCTGGAGACGGCGGAGCGGTTCGCCGAGAACGAGGGCCAGCCGGCCGTCCAGCAGTACCTCCTCCTGGTCGGCGGGCTGCGCACGCTGGCCGCCGGGCTGCACGAGTCACACCTGGTGCTGGACGCCTTCCTGCTGCGCTCGCTGGCGGTCAACGGGTACGGCGCGACCTTCGACGACTGTGCCAAGTGCGGCCTGGAGGGCCCCAACCGGTTCTTCTCGCTCCAGGCGGGCGGGGTGCTCTGTCCGGACTGCCGGGTGCCCGGATGTGCCGTACCCTCCCCTGAGACACTGGTACTGCTCGGGGCACTGCTGTCAGGGGACTGGCAGACGGCCGACGCCTGCGAGCCGAGGTACTGGCGGGAGGGCAGCGGCCTGGTCGCGGCCTACCTGCAGTGGCACCTGGAGCGGGGCATCCGCTCGATGAGATACGTGGAGAAGTGAGCACATGGCAGCGCGACGGCTCTTCGGTGGAGGCGAAAGCAGCTGGGGGTCCCCCCGGCCGAAGGCCGGGGGCGAGTACCTCCCCCCGACCCCGCACCCCAGCGGCGCCCGGCCCCCGCAGATCCCCGCCGAGCTGGTCCCCCACCACGTCGCGATCGTCATGGACGGCAACGGCCGCTGGGCCAAGGAGCGCGGGCTGCCGCGCACCGAGGGCCACAAGGTCGGCGAGGCCGTGGTGCTGGACGTCCTCAAGGGCGCGATCGAGCTCGGCGTGAAGAACATCTCGCTGTACGCGTTCTCCACCGAGAACTGGAAGCGCTCGCCCGACGAGGTGAAGTTCCTGATGAACTTCAACCGGGACGTCATCCACCGCCGACGGGACGAGATGGACGCGATGGGCGTGCGGGTCCGCTGGGCCGGCCGGATGCCGAAGCTGTGGAAGAGCGTCGTCCAGGAGCTCCAGGTCGCCGAGGAGCAGACCAGGGACAACGACGCCGTCACGCTGTACATGTGCGTCAACTACGGTGGCCGGGCCGAGATCGCGGACGCCGCGGCGGCTCTCGCGGCCGATGTCGCGGCCGGGAAGCTGGACCCGAAGAAGGTCAACGAGAAGACCCTCGGCAAGTACCTGTACCACCCGGACATGCCGGACGTGGACCTCTTCCTGCGCCCCAGCGGCGAGCAGCGGACGTCGAACTTCCTGCTCTGGCAGTCGGCGTACGCCGAGTTCGTGTTCCAGGACGTGCTCTGGCCGGACTTCGACCGCCGGGACCTCTGGCGGGCCTGCGAGCAGTACGCGAGGCGTGACCGCCGGTTCGGCGGGGCGGTGCCGAACGAGGTCGAGGCCGGGCCCGAGCTGCCGGCGCAGCGCTGAGCCCGCAGCGCTGCGCCACGGCAGTGGTGGCCCGGTCCTCCCGGGCGTGGGGGGGGGCCCGGGGGGCCGGGGCCACCCGCCCCGACGCGGGGCCGCAGGTCTGCGACGTCCAACTGCCCGGCCCGGACCGGTCCGACGCGACCGCTCCGACGTCGGGTGCGGGGCTGGCACAATGAGGTGCGAGACGCCCACCACCCCAGGAGGACCCACGGTGACCACC
>NZ_JAQYWW010001219.1:0-356 GCF_036322525.1 Streptomyces sp. BE20
ATGGTCGAGCTGCGGTAGGAGGACGAGGAGGACGAGGAGGACAGGGAGGCGGAGGACGACGTCGACGCCGACGAGCCGACGCCGGCGCGCGACCGGCGGCAGGTGTAGAAGGAGCTCCGCGAGGCGGGCGGCAGCGGGGAGGGGGTGGACTTGGAGAGAGCGTCTGGCTCGGCGGGTCGGGCCGGCGCCGTTGTGCGCGGGCCGGCGCCGGCAGCGGCGCGCGCGGGACCCTGGCGGCGACTGCGGCCCCGGGAGAGCATCCCGCCCTGGCGGGAGATGGCCGTCAGCTCGGCGCGCTCGCGACGGTCGGCGCTGCGGGCACGCACCTGGGCGTCCAGCTTCGCCTGGCGCTCCTC
>NZ_JAQYWW010001220.1:0-308 GCF_036322525.1 Streptomyces sp. BE20
GAACAGCACCACCCCGGCCCCGCACGGGAGCAACTTAAACACCTACCGGAGCAGTACCACCACCAGGGCCCCCCCCCCCACAACCAGCATGAACACCACCCCCTCGCCCACTCCAAGAACACCCGCACCATCGTACCCCAACAACAAAAAAAACCACACAAACGACCCCCACCAAAAAAAAAACCCCATAACCCCCCCAAAAACCCCCCAAACCCCCCAACAACCCCCCCCAAAAACCAAAAAAAAACAAAAAACCCCCCACAAACCGCAACCGGCCAAAACCCACAAAAAAACCCCCCACCACCCCC
>NZ_JAQYWW010001221.1:0-105095 GCF_036322525.1 Streptomyces sp. BE20
GTTCGTCCTGAGCCAGGATCAAACTCTCCGTGAATGTTTACTCGGCCCCGAAATCAATCAGAACCGGTCGACACCCGCGTTGAGCGGCACGGCAACCACCGGAATAGGGCGGCCCCGCGCACTGCGTCCTCGCTAGTGTTCTACTTCAAAAGGAATCTCCAACCCCGGAACAAGTCCGAGGCCGGGGATGTCAACATATCTGGCGTTGACTTTTGGCACGCTGTTGAGTTCTCAAGGAACGGACACTTCCTTCAGGCGGCTTTCACACCGGCCCTCCGGGCGCTTCGTTCTTTCGTGTTTCCAGCCTAGCAGATCCGTTTGCCAGTTCTTAACCGGCGCTTTTCGTATCTGAAACCTGGCGTTAACCGTCGTCTCGCGGCGACTCGACCAACCATAGCGGGTCGTCCGCCGGAGCGCGAATCGGGCCGCGCCGGCCGTCACCCGGTCGGAGGAGTGATTTGTTGCTCTCGCGAGCATATACAGCAATGGTCCCGATTCGCCAAGATGCCTGTAGAGTGCGGCGCATCGGCCAAGAGGACTAGACCACCAGCGGTCGGCAAGATGACCGGCTGGTGAGGGCGGACAGGCAGGTCACTTCGCCTGGGAATGTCAGCTGATGTCCGAAGTTGACATGATTTAGGCTTCAGACGATCACTGCGCTCGATCATCCTGCCGCTGTTCGCGGCCGCTCGCCTGTACTGCGCACTTGGGAGGCTCAACCATGACCACTGTGATGTCGCCGCTGACCGGCAAGGTCGTCGGGCTCGCCGGCGTGCCGGACCCCGTCTTCTCGGGCGCGATGGTCGGTCCGGGCACCGCGATCGACCCGGTCCGTCGCCCGACCGAGGCCGTCGCCCCGGTGGACGGCGTGGTCGTATCCATGCACCCGCACGCGTTCGTCGTCGTGGACGCGGACGGCCACGGCGTGCTGACCCACCTGGGCATCGACACCGTCCAGCTCAACGGCGAGGGCTTCGAGCTCCTCGTCAACAAGGGTGACACCGTCACCCGCGGCCAGGCCGTCATCAAGTGGGACCCGGCCGCCGTCGAGGCCGCCGGCAAGTCGCCGATCTCGCCGATCGTCGCGCTCGAGGCCTCGGCCGACGCGCTGGGCGACGTCCGCGAGGACGGGGAGGTCGCCGTCGGCGACGCCCTGTTCAACTGGAGCTGACCCCTCTCTACCTTCCCGACAGATCCGCCCCTCCGCACCGGACGGGGCGGCCCGGCACACAGCGGTACCCGGCGGGGCCGCTTCCCTCAGCGGAGACATACATGGAGAAGACGCTGCGCGGCGTGGGTGTCAGCCACGGGGTCGCGATCGGCCAGGTGCGGCACATGGGTACGGCGGTGCTGGAGCCGCCGGCCACCCAGATCCCCACCGAGGACGCCCCGCGTGAGCAGGCCCGCGCCCAGGCAGCCGTCGAGGCGGTGGCCGCGGACCTGATCGCCCGCGGCAACCTGGCCGGTGGCGAGGCGCAGGCCGTCCTCGAAGCTCAAGCCCTGATGGCGCAGGACCCGGAGCTGATGGCCGACGTCGCCCGCCGGATCACCGTCGGCAGCAGCGCCGAGCGCGGTGTCTACGACGCGTTCGCCGCCTACCGCGCGCTGCTGGCCTCGGCCGGGGACTACCTCGCGGGCCGGGTCGCCGACCTCGACGACGTGCGGAACCGCATCGTGGCGCGCCTGCTGGGCGTGCCGATGCCGGGCGTCCCGGACAGCGACGAGCCGTACGTGCTGTTCGCCCGGGACCTGGCGCCGGCCGACACCGCGCTGCTCGACCCGACGCTGGTGCTCGGGTTCGTGACCGAGGAGGGCGGGCCGACCAGCCACAGCGCCATCCTCGCGCGGGCCATGGGTGTGCCGGCCGTGGTCGCGCTCCCGGGAGCGGCCGACGTCGCCGAGGGCACCGTCGTCGCCGTCGACGGCAGCTCGGGCAACGTGCTGGTCGAGCCGACCGAGGAGAAGCAGGAGGAACTTCGCCGGAGCGCCGCCGAGCGCAAGGCCGCGCTGGCCGCTTCCTCCGGTCCGGGCCAGACCCTGGACGGGCACAAGGTCCCGCTGCTCGCCAACATCGGTGGACCCGCCGACCTGCCGGCCGCGCTGGAGGCCGGCGCGGAGGGCGTCGGCCTGTTCCGGACCGAGTTCCTCTTCCTGGACGACTCGGCGAAGGCGCCCAGCGAGGAGAAGCAGGTCGAGGCGTACCGCAAGGTGCTGGAGGCGTTCCCGGAGGGCCGGGTCGTGGTCCGGGCGCTGGACGCGGGCGCGGACAAGCCGCTGGACTTCCTGACCCCGGCGGACGAGCCGAACCCCGCACTCGGTGTGCGCGGTCTGCGGACGCTGCTGGAGCACCCGGAGGTCATGCAGACCCAGCTTCGTGCGCTGGCCACGGCGGCCGAGGGCCTGCCGGTGCACCTTGAGGTGATGGCCCCGATGGTGGCCGACCGCAAGGACGCCAAGGACTTCGCCGACGCGTGTCGTGAGGCGGGGCTCAACGCCAAGTTCGGCGCGATGGTCGAGATCCCGTCGGCGGCGCTGCGGGCGCGTTCGATCCTCCAGGAGGTCGAGTTCCTCTCGCTGGGAACCAACGACCTCGCCCAGTACGCCTTCGCCGCCGACCGGCAGGTCGGCGCGCTGGCCCGACTGCAGGACCCGTGGCAGCCGGCGCTGCTGGACCTGATCGCGTTCTCCGCCGAGGCCGCCGCCGCGGCCGGCAAGAGCTGCGGCGTCTGTGGCGAGGCTGCCTCCGACCCGCTGCTGGCCGTGGTGCTGACCGGTCTCGGGGTGACCAGCCTGTCGATGGGCGCGGCGTCGATCCCCTACGTGCGCACCACGCTGGGCAAGTACACGCTGGCGCAGTGCCGCCGGGCCGCCGAGGCCGCCCGTGCGACGGACAGCGCCGACGAGGCGCGGGCAGCGGCGCAGCAGGTGCTGTCCGGCGAGTAGCCGGACAGGCGGTCGAGACCGCGCGTTCCTCCGAAGAAGGGGCCCTTCCACCGTGGCGGTGGAAGGGCCCCTTCGGCGTGTCCGGGAGGGTGGCGGGGACGCGCCGGGGGGCGGCGTACCGGCTACCCGGCCTGGCGGTCGCGGCGGAGCTGCTCGAAGAAGCGCAGGTGGTCGAGGTTGTCGACGGAGCCGGGGTTGACGGCCTGGTCGAGCGGGGTGCCGGAGAGCAGGCGCTTGACCGGGACCTCGATGCGCTTGCCGGTGAGGGTGTGCGGCAGGCCGCGGACGGCGATGACCTCGTCGGGGACGTGGCGCGGGGACAGTTCGGTCCGCAGCGCGACGCGGATGCGGCCGACGAGGGCGTCGTCGAGTTCGGCGCCCGGGGCCAGGACCACGAAGAGCGGCATCCAGTAGCCGCCGTCGGGCTCCTCCAGGCCGATGACCAGGGACTCGGCGATCTCGGGGAGGCGCTCGACGACCTCGTAGATGTCGGACGAGCCCATCCGGACGCCCTGCCGGTTGAGGGTGGAGTCGGAGCGGCCGTGGATGACCACCGTGCCGCGCGAGGTGACGGTGATCCAGTCGCCGTGGCGCCAGACTCCGGGGTACGTGTCGAAGTAGCTGTCGTGGTACCGGGTGCCCTCGGGGTCGTTCCAGAAGCCGGTGGGCATCGACGGGATGGGCTTGGTGACGACGAGTTCGCCGACCTCGTCGGTGTGCGGGCGCCCCTGGACGTCCCAGGACTCGACGGCGGCGCCGAGGCACGGGGCCTGGATCTCGCCGAGGTACACCGGGAGGGTGGGGACGCCGCCGACGAAGCAGGAGCAGACGTCGGTGCCGCCGCTGACGGAGGCGAGCCAGACGTCCTCCTTGACCTCGTCGTAGATCCAGCGGAAGCCGTCCGGCGGCAGCGGGGATCCGGTGGTGCCGATGCACCGGACGGCGGAGAGGTCGAGATCGTGGCCGGGCCGGAGTTCGGCCTTGCGGCCGGCGATGACGTAGGCCGCGGAGGTGCCGAGGACGGTGGCGCCGGTGCGGGCGGCGACGGACCAGAAGGCGCCGGTGTCGGGGTGCCCGGGGCTGCCGTCGTAGGTGACGATCGTCGAGCCGACGAGGAGGCCGGCGACGAGGAAGTTCCACATCATCCAGCCGGTGGAGGTGTACCAGAGGAAGCGGTCCTCGGGGCCGAGGTCGAGGTGGAGGCCGGCCTGCTTGAGGTGCTCGACGAGGATGCCGCCCTGGCTCTGGACGATGGCCTTGGGCAGGCCGGTGGTGCCGGAGGAGTAGAGGACCCAGAGCGGGTGGTCGAACGGGACCGCCTCGAAGACCGGCTCGGCGTCGTCGGCGACCAGGTCGTCCCAGTGCAGCGCGCCCTCGGGCGCGGGGGCTCCGAGCAGGGGGACGTGGACGACCGTGCGCAGCGAGGGGAGTTCGCGGCGGAGCTCGGCGACGACGTCGGTGCGGTCGTGGTCCTTGCCGCCGTAGTGGTAGCCGTCGACGGCGAACAGGACGACGGGCTCGATCTGCTGGAGGCGGTCGAGGACGCTGCGGGCGCCGAAGTCCGGGGCACAGCTGGTCCAGACGGCGCCGACGGCCGCGGTGGCGAGGAGGGCGACGGCGGCCTGTGGGATGTTGGGCAGGTAGGCGCCGACGCGGTCGCCGGGGCGGACGCCGCGCGCGCGGAGGGCGGCGGCGAGGGAGCCGACCTGGCGGCGGAGTTCGGCCCAGGTGAGGGTGACGGGCTGTTCGGTGGTCTCGTCGAGGTGGAGGACGGCCGGCTTGTCGGCGTTGGCCCGGTCCTCGCCGTGGCGGAGGGCGTGCTCAGCGTAGTTGAGTTTGCGGCCGGGGAACCAGCGGGCGCCGGGCATGGCGGGGTCGGCCAGGACGCCGAGCGGTTCGTCGGTGCCGGCCTCGGTGGTGAGCCGGACGTCGAACCACTGGGTGACGGCCGTCCAGAAGCGGTCGAGGTCCTCGACGGACCAGGCGTGCAGGGCGGCGTAGCGGGCGGCGGCCTCGGCGTCGGAGGCGGTGGGAGCGAGCGGTGCGGCCGGGGCGCCGTGGTGCTGGGCGGCCCAGGCCTGGAAGGCCACGATCCCGGTGCTGGCGGCGCGAGCGGGGGTGGGGCGCCAGAGCGGCTGATCCTGGGGTGGAGTGCTCACGGTGGTGGTCTCCCGGCCGGTGGTAAGGACGGGGCTGCTCGTGGCAGGGCCCGCGTCCGGTTGGGGGCTGTCGGTGCAGACCCTGCCACGTGATCGGCCGGTGCGCCAGGGTCTGCCCGGCGCGGTCAGGCCCTGGTCAGGGGCGGGTGAACTCCCCGTCGTACCAGGAGCGGGAGACGCGGGTGTGGAAGGGGAAGGCGAGCGGGGTGTCCGGGGTGGAGAGCTGCCAGCCGTCGGTCTCCTCGGTGGGCACGGAGGCCGGGAGTTCGGTGAGCGGGCGGGCCGGGAGCAGGCCGAAGAGGCAGAGGAAGCCGCCGTGGGTGTCGGAGTCGGTGGCGACCAGGGTGATGTCGACGGAGTCGGCGAGGATGCCCGTCTCCTCGCGGAGTTCGCGGACGCAGGCCTGCTGCCAGCTCTCGCCGTAGTCGACGTAGCCGCCGGGGAGGGCGAGCTCGCCGTACCCGGGCTCGATGGTGCGGCGGATGACGATGAGGCCGGCGGCGGTGTCGTCCTGGGTGACGGGGAGGAGGGTGACGACGACCGGGAGCGGATTGCGGTAGCTGATCTCGGTGCACTGCGGGCAGACGCGGGGCCAGCCGTCGGTACCGGGCGGGTAGGGGGTGCCGCAGAAGTGGCAGTGGGAGTTGGGGCGGTGGCGCACCGTGCCGGCCTCGTGAATCGTCATGGCCGGATGCTAGTGGGGGCCGGCCGGAGGTGGGGCCCGGTCAGTGGATCCGTTCCCCCGCCTCTTCCTCCCGGGCGGGTCGGAGGAGGGCCGGGTGGAGGAGGCGGGCGTCGCCGGAGCGGTAGGTACGGGCGCGCGGGCCGCCGCGGGCGCCGCCGTGCTTGGTGGTGGTGCCGGTGCCTTCGACGAAGCCGGGGACGGAGAGCACCTTGCGGTGGAAATTGCCGGGGTGGAGCTTCTCGTCCCAGACGGCCTCGTAGACGGCGCGCAGCTCGGGGATGGTGAAGTCGTGCTGGAGGAAGGCGGTGGCCAGCGGGCTGTACTCGATCTTGGCGCGGGCGCGGTCGAGTCCGTCCGCGAGGATGCGGGCGTGGTCGAAGGCCAGCGCGATCGGGGCCGCGGCGCCCGGCCGGGCGCCGCCCCGGCAGGCGTAGCCCGGATCGAGGGCGGCGTCGGCGGGACCGCTCGGTGCGGGTCCGGCCGTCTCCGTCGCCCGGATGTGGGTGCCGGTGCACCTGCCGACGCCACCCCCGTGGGTGTCGGCGGGTGCACCGGCGGTCTCGGACCGGCCGGGCGGCCGGAGGTCCAGGTCGGTGACGGGGTGCCAGGCGGCTCGTGCCGCGTCCGTACCGGCCTGCGGGTCGGGCAGATCGGGGGCGAAGGCCAGGTAGGCGACGCCGACCACGTGCATGCGCGGGTCGCGGTCGGGGGCACCGTAGGTGCCGAGCTGTTCGAGGTGGATACGGCTGAGCGCGGCCGCGGCCTCGACCGTGCCGTGCAGGCCGGTCTCCTCGGCGAGCTCGCGGGCGGCGGCCTCGTCGAGGCTCTCCTCGCCGGCGCGCAGGAAGCCGCCGGGCAGCGCCCAGCGGCCCTGGTAGGGCGGCAGGGCCCGCTCGACCAGCAGGACGTGCAGGCAGCCGTGGCGCAGGGTCAGGGCGACGACGTCGACCGTGACGGCGACCGGGGTGTACGCACGGGGGTCGTAGGAGGCGAGCCACTCCTGCTCGGCGGCCGTGCGACCCGGGGTGTCGGGTGGGGTGGTCACGGCGCGCTCCTCTCCGCTCGCGGTGCGTGCCCGTCCTTCTCGGAATGAGCACAACGTAGCGATCCTTTGCCTCTGCGGCAAATGATTTTCCGGGGATCCGGGGACCGCTCTGCTTCTAGGGTGTGACCAGGAGCTTCGTCGCGAGGAGGCCGTCATGCCCAGCACTCCCCCGCCGGACTTCGCCACGGCCCTGGCGGCCGGCCCCCTGGTGCTGGACGGCGGGCTGTCCGACCGGTTGGCGGCGGCCGGCCACGACCTGGCGGACGGGCTGTGGTCGGCCCGGCTGCTGCTGGACGCGCCGGAGGCGGTGCGGGCGGTGCACCGGGCGTACTTCGAGGCGGGGGCCGAGGTCGCGATCACGGCGAGCTACCAGGCGAGTTTCGAGGGCTTCGCCCGGCGCGGGGTGGGCCGGGCCGGGGTGGCGCGGCTGCTGGCGCTCGGCGTGGAGCTGGCCCGGGAGGCGGCCGGGGGCCTGCCCGGCCGGCGGCGCTGGGTGGCGGCGTCGGTGGGGCCGTACGGCGCGGTGACCGCGGACGGCTCGGAGTACCGGGGACGGTACGGGCTGAGCACGGCCGAGCTGGAGGCGTTCCACCGGCCCCGGCTGGAGGCCCTGGCGGCGGCCGGGCCGGACGTGCTGGCACTGGAGACGGTGCCGGACGCCGACGAGGCCCGGGCCCTGCTGCGGGCGGTGCGCGGCCTGGGGGTGCCGGTCTGGTTGTCGTTCAGCGTGGCGGGCGGGCGCACCCGGGCGGGGCAGCCGCTGGCGGAGGCGTTCGCGCCGGCGGCGGAGGCGGACGAGGTGGTGGCCGTGGGAGTGAACTGCTGCGCGCCGCAGGAGGTGGACGGGGCGGTGGCGCTGGCGGCGCGGGTGACCGGCAAGCCGGTCGTGGTGTACCCGAACAGCGGCGAGGGCTGGGATGCCGCGGCGCGGGACTGGACGGGCGGTCCGACCTTCGCGGCGGAGCGGGTGGCCGGCTGGCTGTCGGGCGGGGCGCGGCTGGTGGGCGGCTGCTGCCGGGTGGGGCCGGCGCAGATCCGGGAGCTGGCCGCCGAGGTGGCCCGCTTCCGGTCCTGAGGCCGGGCGAAGGGCCGGCCCCGCGGCCGGGGCGCGCCGGGGCGGCCCCGGGGCCGCCCGGGACGGGTCGGAGGCGCGGGGTTACCGAGGGGGAAGGTGCACGGACCGGGCACGGCCTGGCAGACTCGTGCCCGTTACCACTGCGGTCGACATTGTCGACCGCCTGTCAGCCCGGAGGTACACATGCCCGGCCCGATCCAGTCACTCTCCCGGGCCGCCGCGATCATGCGCCTGCTGGCCGGCGGCGAGCGCCGCCTGGGCCTGTCCGAGGTCGCGACGGCGCTGGACCTGGCCAAGGGGACGGCACACGGCATCCTGCGCACCCTCCAGCAGGAGGGTTTCGTGGAGCAGGACCCGGAGAGCGGCAAGTACCAGCTGGGCGCGGAGCTGCTGCGGCTCGGCCAGAGCTACCTGGACGTGCACGAGCTGCGCGCGCGGGCCCTGGTATGGGCGGACGACCTGGCCAGGGCGGCCGGGGAGACCGTCTACCTGGGCGTCCTGCACCACCAGGGCGTGCTGATCGTGCACCACGTCTTCCGGCCGGACGACACCCGGCAGGTGCTGGAGGTCGGCTCGATGCAGCCGCTGCACTCCACCGCTCTGGGCAAGGTCCTGCTGGCGTACGACCCGGTGGCGCGCGGCGAGCTGGGCGACGGGCCGTACGAGCCGTACACGGCGCGGACGCTGACCTCGGCGGCCGACGTGGACGCCGAGGCGGCGCTGACCCGCGAGCGCGGCTGGGCGGACGCGGTCGAGGAGACCTGGGAGGGCGTGGCCTCGATCGGCGCACTGATCCAGGACCGGCGGCGCAACCCGGTCGGCGCGGTCTGCGTCAACGGCCCGGTGGAGCGGGTCTGCGAGGACGGCTTCGTGAAGCCGTCGCTGGTCGCGTCGGTGCGCAGCGCCGCGCGGGCGATCTCCCGGGACCTGGGCGCCGGCCGGTTCTGACCCGGGGTGCCGGGGCGCCGCCCCGGATGCACGACGTTCACGCTGAGGCGCGGACAGGCGAGTCGCCTGTCCGCGCCTTACCGTTTTGTCCAAAATTGCGACTATCCAGTCGGTGACGCCGGGTAGCGGACCGAGCAAAGGGTCACAGCTGCGTAACCCGGCCTTGACGTGAGGGCGACCCGGGGAGGAAGCTTCCGCATGACGGTCGACATTGTCGAACGATGGCCGTGCGAAACGATCCCACAGAGCGCTCACCCGCCCCCCGATCGCCCGGCCCCTGCCCCCACCCGCACCTCCGGGCCATATGGACAAGGGAGTCTTTGTGTCCGCGTTCTCCAACGGCGACATCTTCGTCGGCGAAACCCTCGGCACCGCAGCGCTGATACTTCTCGGCGGCGGCGTCTGTGCCGCCGTGACGCTCAAGAAGTCGAAGGCCCTCAACGCCGGCTGGCTGGCGATCACCTTCGGCTGGGGCTTCGCGGTGATGATCGCCGCCTACATGTCGGCCCCGAAGTCCGGCGCGCACCTGAACCCGGCGGTCACCCTGGCCCTCGCGGTGGACAGCGGCGACTGGAGCACGGTCCCGCTCTACCTCGGCTCCCAGCTGCTCGGCGCGATGATCGGCGCCGTCTTCGTGTGGCTCACCTACCTCGGCCAGTTCCAGGCCAACCAGGAGCCCACCCTCGGTATCTTCTCGACCGGCCCCGAGATCCGGAACCCGGTCCAGAACCTGCTCACCGAGATCATCGGCACCTTCGTGCTCTGCCTGGGCATCCTCACCCAGGGCCTCACCAAGGGCCTCGGCCTCTCCGGCACCGGCATCCTGATCGTCGCCTTCACCGTGGTCGGCATCGGCCTGTCACTCGGCGGCCCGACCGGGTACGCCATCAACCCGGTCCGCGACCTGGGTCCGCGCATCGTCCACGCACTGCTGCCGATCCCGAACAAGGGCGGCTCCGACTGGTCCTACGCCTGGATCCCGGTGGTCGGCCCGGTCATCGGCGGCCTGCTCGCCGGCGGCCTGTACCACGCGGCGTTCTGACGCCCCCGGGTTTCCACCCAGCCCGAGCACGGGGACTGACCTGAGAGTCAGGCCCACCCACCCCCGAATTCCGCTGAACGAGCCGAGGACCCTCATGACCTCCACTGGCACTGGCAACTACATCGCCGCGATCGACCAGGGCACCACCTCCAGCCGTTGCATCATCTTCGGCGCGGACGGCCGGATCGTCTCCGTCGACCAGCAGGAGCACCGGCAGATCTTCCCGCAGCCGGGCTACGTCGAGCACGACGCCGCCGAGATCTGGACCCGGGTGCAGTCGGTCGTCCGCGGCGCGCTGGAGAAGGCCGGACTGACCAAGGACGACATCCGCGCGATCGGCATCACCAACCAGCGCGAGACCACCGTCCTGTGGGACCGCCACACCGGCGAGCCGGTCCACAACGCGCTCGTGTGGCAGGACACCCGGACCGAGGCCCTCTGCCGCGAGCTGGGCCGCAACGTCGGCCAGGACCGCTTCCGCCGCGAGACCGGCCTCCCGCTGGCCAGCTACTTCGCCGGCCCGAAGATCCGCTGGCTGCTGGACAACGTCGAGGGCCTGCGCGAGCGCGCCGAGGCCGGCGACATCCTGTTCGGCACCATGGACACCTGGGTCATCTGGAACCTCACCGGTGGTGTCGAGGGCGGCAAGCACGTCACCGACGTGACCAACGCCAGCCGCACCATGCTGATGAACCTCCAGTCGCTGGCCTGGGACGAGAAGATCGCCGAGTCGATGGGCGTGCCGATGGCCGTCCTCCCGGAGATCCGCTCCTCCGCCGAGGTCTACGGCGAGGCCGTCGGCGACCTGGCCGGCGTGCCGGTCGCGGCGGCGCTCGGCGACCAGCAGGCCGCACTGTTCGGCCAGACCTGCTTCAACGAGGGCGAGGCCAAGTCGACCTACGGCACCGGCACCTTCCTCCTGCTGAACACCGGCGAGAAGATCGTCAACTCGTACCACGGCCTGCTGACCACCGTCGGCTACCGGATCGGCGACCAGAAGCCGGTCTACGCGCTGGAGGGCTCGATCGCCGTCACCGGCTCGCTCGTCCAGTGGCTGCGGGACCAGCTCGGCATCATCTCGACCGCCGCCGAGATCGAGACCCTCGCCAACACCGTCGAGGACAACGGCGGCGCCTACTTCGTACCGGCCTTCTCCGGCCTCTTCGCCCCGTACTGGCGCTCCGACGCCCGCGGTGTGATCGCCGGCCTCACCCGGTACGTCACCAAGGGCCACCTGGCCCGGGCCGTCCTGGAGGCCACCGCCTGGCAGACCCGCGAGGTCGTCGACGCCATGCAGAAGGACTCCGGCGTCGAGCTCACCGCCCTCAAGGTCGACGGCGGCATGACCAGCAACAACCTGCTCATGCAGAACATCGCCGACGTCCTGGACGCCCCGGTCGAGCGCCCGTACGTGGCCGAGACCACCGCCCTCGGTGCCGCCTACGCGGCCGGTCTGGCGGTCGGCTTCTGGAACGACCTCGACACCCTGCGGGCCAACTGGCACCGCGCCGCCGAGTGGACCCCGCGCATGGACGAGGCCACCCGGGAGCGCGAGTACAAGAAGTGGCTCAAGGCCGTCGAGCGCACCATGGGCTGGGTGGAGGAGGACGAGAACAACTGATCGCGAAGCCGGTCGGGGCAGCAGCCCCGGCCGGCCCGCTCCCGTTTCACCGGCCCGCCGCACCGGGCCGACCCGGCCTCTCCCCAGGGGCCGTACGCACACCGAGAGGAGTAACGGCGCAGCCCGACCCGCGCGCCGTACACACACCATGGCAACCATCCCGACCCTGGGCGCCGAGCGCTCCGCCGGCCACACCGCATCCCGTGCCGAGACCCGCGAGCTGCTGGGCAAGGCCACCTACGACCTGCTGGTGATCGGGGGCGGCATCCTCGGCACCGCCGTCGCCTGGACGGCCTCCCAGGCCGGTCTGAAGGTCGCCATGGTCGACGCCGGCGACTTCGCGGGCGCCACCTCCAGCGCCTCCTCCAAGCTGGTCCACGGCGGTCTGCGCTACCTGCAGACCGGCGCGGTCAAGCTGGTCGCCGAGAACCACAAGGAGCGCCGCGCGCTCGCCACCGACGTCGCCCCGCACCTGGTCAACCCGCTGACCTTCTTCGTGCCGGTCTACAAGGGCGGCCCGCACAGCGCGCCCAAGCTCGGCGCCGGCGTCTTCCTGTACTCCGCGCTCTCCGCCTTCCGCGACGGCATGGGCCGGGTCTCCACCGCCGCGCACGCCGCCCAGCAGGTGCCCGCGCTGCGCAGCGAGGGCCTGCGCTCGGTCGCCGTCTACGGCGACCACCAGATGAACGACTCGCGCGTCGCGGTGATGACGGTGCGCGCCGCCGTCGACGCCGGCGCGGTCGTGCTGAACCACGCCGAGGTCACCGGCCTGCGCTTCACCGGCAGCCGGGTCACCGGCGCCGAGCTGCGGGACCGCCTGGACGGCACCGAGTTCGGCGTCGACGCCCGCCTGGTGCTCAACGCCACCGGCCCGTGGGTGGACCACCTGCGCAAGATGGAGGACGCCGGCGCAGCGCCGTCGATCCGCCTCTCCAAGGGCGCCCACGTCGTCGTCAAGCGCCGCGCCCCGTGGCGTGCCGCGCTGACCATCCCGATCGACAAGTACCGCGTCTCCTTCGCCATCCCGTGGGAGGACCACGTCCTGCTCGGCACCACCGACGAGGAGTACACGGGCGACCCGCAGGACGTCCGGGCCACCGAGGCGGACATCGACCAGATCATGGGCGAGGCCGCGCACGCCATCCGCGACGAGCACCTCGACCGCGACCTGATCACCTACTCCTTCGCCGGCCTGCGGGTGCTGCCCGGCGGCCCGGGCGACACCGCCGCGGCCAAGCGCGAGACGGTCGTCACCGAGGGCAGGGGCGGCATGCTGTCGGTCGCCGGCGGCAAGTGGACCACCTACCGGCACATCGGCCGGACGGTGCTGGAGAAGCTGGCGCACGTGCCCGGCACCTCCCTCGGCGAGGACATGTCCCCGATCGCCCCGACCGTCCCGCTGCCGGGCGTCGGCGCGCCGAACGCCGTCGCGCACCGTCTGCTGATCGACCGCGAGCCGGGCTCCCGGATGGAGCCGCTGGTCGCCAAGCACCTGGCGAGCCACTACGGCACGCTCTCCTTCGAGATCGCCCGCATGATCGACGAGAACCCGGAGCTCGGCCGGCCGATCCACGAGGACGGGCCGGACGTCTGGGCGCAGGTCGCCTACGCGGCCGACAGCGAGTGGGCGTACACCGTGGACGACGTGCTGCGCCGCCGCACCACGATGACCGTCCGCGGCCTGGACACCCCGGAGATCCGCACCGAGGTCGAGGCGTTCCTGGGCAAGCGCCAGGGCAAGTAGCGCCACGGCGCAGCCGTGCCGGGCGGGCACCCCAGAGCTGGGGGTGCCCGCCCTCCGGCGTGCCGGGGCGGCGCCACGGCCGGGGGCTCCCCAACCTTGCCACCACGTTGTCGCGGTCGCACGCACACGGTGCGTCACGATCGGATCCCCGCCCGGCCCGGGGGAAGGAGCTGACGCTCCGCCCGGACGTGACGGGCGGGGAGGACGGCTGGCGGGTCCTGCTGAAGTGACCTCCCGAACGTGACGGGCGGGCGCTCCCCCTGGGGAACGCCCGCCCGTCCGTCGTTTCCGCGGACCGTCCGTCCGCCGTCCCGGAGTACCGCTACCGGGGCTAGATGATCAGGCTGAGCGGCATGATCAGCGCGATCGCGACGACCGAGATCACCGTCTCCATCACCGACCAGGACTTCAGGGTCTGGCCGACGCTCATCCCGAAGTACTCCTTCACCAGCCAGAAGCCGGCGTCGTTGACGTGCGAGAAGAAGAGCGAGCCGGCGCCGATCGCCAGGACCAGCAGGGCGGCGTGGGTCGAGGACATGTCGGCGGCCAGCGGGGCGACGATGCCGGCCGCGGTGATGGTGGCCACCGTCGCGGAGCCGGTCGCGAGCCGGATCAGGACGGCGATCAGCCAGCCGAGCAGCAGCGCCGAGATGTGCCACCTGGCCGACCACTCGCTCACCGCGTTGCCGACGCCCACGTCGATCAGGGTCTGCTTGAAGCCGCCGCCCGCACCGACGATGAAGACGATGCCGGCGATCGGGCCGAGGGACCTGCCGACCGTGTCGGAGATCCGGTCGCGGTCGAAACCGGCCGCCCGGCCGAGGGTGACCATGCCGAGCAGGGTCGTGGCGAGAAGGGCGATCAGCGGCGAGCCGATGAAGTCGAACACCCGCTGCGGCAGCGCCTTCGGGTCGTCGACCACGACGTCGGCCAGCGCCTTGCCGAGCATCAACACCACCGGCAGCAGGATGGTCGCCAGGACCGCGCCGAAGGACGGCGTGCGCTCCGGCCGTTCGACGGCTCCCTCCGGGGCGGTGTTCTCCGGGATCTCCAGCGGGCCGACCCAGCGCTCGGCGACCCGCGCGAACAGCGGGCCGGCGACGATCAGGGTCGGAACGGCGATCAGCAGGCCGAGGGCCAGGGTGATGCCGAGGTCGGCCTTCAGTGCGTCGACGGCGACCAGCGGGCCCGGGTGCGGCGGCACCAGGCCGTGCAGGACCGAGAGGCCGGCCAGGGCCGGGATGCCGATCCGCATCAGTGGCACGTTGCCCCGGCGCGCCACCAGCAGCACGATCGGGATCAGCAGGACGACACCGACCTCGAAGAAGAGCGGCAGACCGAGCACGGCCGCGATCAGCGCCATGGCCCAGGGCAGCGCCTTCGGGCCGGAGCGGGCCAGCACGGTGTCGGCGATGATGTTCGCCCCGCCCGAGTCGGCGAGCAGCTTGCCGAGCATCGCGCCCAGGCCGATCAGCAGCCCGACGCCCGCCACGGTGGCGCCGAAGCCCGTGGAGAAGCTGCCGAGCAGTTTGTCGAACGGCGCGCCCGCGACGGCCGCCAGCAGCCCCGAGCCGAGGGTGAGGGCCAGGAACGGGTGCAGCTTGAACCTGGTGATCAGCAGCACGATGGCGCCGATGCTGAGCAGCACCGCGATCAACAGCCGGAGGTCGTTGTCGGTGTGCGGCAGGGCCGGTGCGGCGGCCGCGAGGAGGGTGGTCACGCGAGGTCTCCATGGACGGGCCGCAGCAGCGCCACGGCCTTCTCGACGAGGTCTTCGGGGGACGGGCCGACGTCCAGGGCGGCGCCCCGCTCGTCCGGACCGAGGGGTTCCAGGGCCGCGTACTGCGAGTCGAGCAGCGACGTCGGCATGAAGTGGCCGGTGCGGTGGGCGAGCCGGTCCCCGACCAGCTCGTGACCGCCGCTGAGGTGCAGGAACCAGGCGTCCGGGCAGGCCTCGCGGAGGGTGTCGCGATAGCCGTGCTTCAGCGCCGAGCAGGTGACCACACCGCCGGTGCCGGCCTCGGTGCGCTCCTTGAGCCAGGCGCCGACGGCGCGCAGCCAGGGGGCCCGGTCCCGGTCGTCCAGCGGGGTGCCGGCCGACATCTTGGCGATGTTGGCGGGCGGGTGGAAGTCGTCCGCCTCGGCGAAGGGGAGGCCGAGGCGGTCGGCCAGCAGACGGGCCAGGGTGGTCTTGCCGACGCCCGAGACGCCCATCACGACGACCGTGAGGGGTGCTGCGGGGGTGTCGTGGTTCTCGACGCTGAGAGCCATGGGTGGTGCTCCTTCGTTGCCTGGCCGCCACTGTTTCTCAAAGATATGACGTATTCAAGTGCTGGAAATCAAATCGTCATACTTTTGTCCCCGGCCGGGGCGCACCGCGGGGTTCGGGGGCGCGGGCCGGACCGGGAACGCGGGCCGGACCGGGGGTGCAGGTCAGGGCCCCGGGTGCAGGTCGGGGGTGCGGGCCGGGGGCGGGCGTCTAGGCTGGGCGGATGGAGATCCAGGGGCTGCCCGGCCGACTGCTCGCGGAGCTGGGGCCGGCCATCGCGTCCGGGGAGGTTCCCGAGGGCGCGGTGCTGCGGGCCGAGGAGCTGGAGGAGCGGTTCGGGGTGTCGCGGACGGTGGTCCGCGAGTCGGTGCGGATCCTGGAGGGGATGCGCATGGTGGCCTCCCGCCGCCGGGTCGGGATCACCGTGCAGCCCAAGTCGGACTGGGACGTCTTCGATCCGCTGGTGATCCGCTGGCGGCTGGCGGGCGCCGACCGCCCCGCGCAGCTGCGCTCGCTCGGCTCGCTCCGGCTGGCCGTGGAGCCGGCCGCGGCGGCCCTCGCCGCCCACCACGCCACCGACGACGAGCGGCGCCGACTCAGCTCCCTGGCCGTCGAGTTGACGGTGACGGCGCGCGCCGCCGACCTGGCCGCCTTCCTCCAGCACGACATCGACTTCCACGCCACCGTGCTGCGCGCCTCCCGCAACGAGATGTTCGCGCACCTCGGTGACACCGTGGGGGCGGTGCTCACCGGCCGGACCGAGTACCATCTGATGCCCCATCAGCCCGAGCCGTACGCGATCCGGCTGCACCGCGAGGTCGCGGAGGCGGTCTGCGCGGGGGACGCCGAACACGCCGAGCGGGCGATGCGGACGATCGTGACGGGCGCGCTGGAGGAGCTCGGTCGTCAACTGGGCTGAGCGCCCGGAGGTTTCGGCCGCTCCGGCCCTGATCACACGATTTGGTGTCAGTTCGGGGGATTCGTGCGCATAGTCCGGGTACGACAGGGCAGAGTGGTGCAGAGGGGCGCGCTCCCGGCCGCCGGTCACTCCGGAACCCTGCCCGCCCCGACCGGTTCCACCCGTGTCCGCCCGCGTACGCCGCCGTGACCGCGCCTGGGGGTCGCTCGATGTCATCCGCACGCCGTCGCCGCCGTCTGCCCGACGAGGTGCGGACCACCGTCGTCCGGGCGGTGCTCTGTCTCGCCTTCACCCTGGTCGGCATCGTCCTCGCGGCGCTGTCCTCCTACGCCGACAGCTGGTTGATGACACCGGCCCTGATGGCGATGGGGCTCGGGGTGTTCGGCACGATGTGGTGCCTGCTGGAGATCCTGATCTCGCGTCAGGTAGCCGCGCAGCGGATGCGCGGGCCGGACTCCGCCTCGCCGATGGCCGGCAGCCGGGCCCCGGCGGGGCCACGACCGGCGCCGCGGCCGGGGCCGCCGGGAACCGCTCCCCCGCCGGCCGGCCAGCCGCGGCCGCAGGCACGCGCCGCGACGTACCCGCCGGTGTACCCGCCCCCGCACCCGCCGGCCGGCCACGGGCCGCGTCAGCCGGAGGTGACCACCCGGTAGTGGGTGGTGAGCCGTCCGGTGTCGTCCAGCACGTGGAAGGCGACCATCGGCGGCTGGTCGTAGGTGATCTCGGCCCCGCCCTCGCAGGGCAGCGCGACGGTGGAGACCACGCCCGGCGCGACCAGCAGCGGCAGTCCCGCGAAGGTGGTGGCCGCCGCGGTGTGGGCGTGACCGCAGAGCAGCGCCCTGACCCGGGGGTGGCGGCCCAGCACCTCGGCGAGCCGCTCCTCGCCGAACTGCCGGATCGGGTCCACGTACGGCAGGTGCAGCACCACCGGGGGGTGGTGGAAGGCCACCAGCGCGGGGCGGTCCGGCGCCCCCTCGGCCAGCGTGCGGTCCAGCCAGCCGAGGGTCTCCTCGTCGAGCAGGCCGTCGTGCCGGCCCGGGACGGAGGAGTCCAGCATCAGCACGTCGGCGCCGGGCAGCCGGTGCAGCCGGTTGACCGGGCCGTCGGCGGGCCCCTCGCCGAGCAGCACCTCCCGGTAGGGCCCGCGTATGTCGTGGTTGCCGGGACAGAACAGCACCGGGTGGCGGGAGACCAGCGCCTCGGCGACCTCGCGGTACTCGGCGGGCAGGCCGTGGTCCGCGAGGTCGCCGGTGACCAGGACGGCGTCCGGCGCGCCGGGCAGGGCGTCGAGGTACGCCATCACCCGCTCGGCCCGCCCGCGCGCCCGCGCACCGCCGTCCCCGTGGTGGTCCTGGCCCAGATGGATGTCGCTGAAGTGAACGATCGTCAACATGCGCCCCACCGTACGACGGTCACGAGGAGGCCGGCGCCTCCGCCGGCCGCTTGAACATCCGGGTGGCGGTGATCTCGCCGTGGACGGCCGGGCCGTCCGGGTCCTGCGGCGCCGGCAGGCCGGGCCGCAGGTGTTCCTCCACCGAGATGTACTTCAGCCCCGCCCGCAGGTCGGCGTCGTTGCGCAGCCGGATGACCAGCGGGAACTCGGCGAGCGCCGTGGTGTCGAACAACCCGGTGGTGTAGATCAGCTGGACGCCGAGCGCGTCGGCCACGGCGCGCTGGAGCTCCAGCAGGTAGGTGGCGTTGGCCCGGCCGATCGGGTTGTCGAGGAACAGGGTGCCGGCGTGCCGCAGCTGGGACTGGCCCCGGTCGTTGGCGCGCAGCGCGGCCATGGTGCAGTACAGCGCGATGGCGGCGGTGAGCAGCTGGCCGCCGGAGAAGACGTCGGACATCTGGCCGACGCCGACCCGTTCGGCCCGCAGCACCGCGTCGGGCTTGAGGATCTCGACGGAGACCCCTCGCGGGCCGATCGCGGCGGCGACGCCGCGCAGCAGCAGGGACATGCCGTCGCGACGCAGGTCGCTGTTCTTCCGGACGGCGGCGCGGGTGGCCTCGTCGATGACCTCGCCGAGCCGCTCGACCAGGGTGGCGTGGTCCGGGTCCTCGAAGCGGATCCGGAGGAACTCCTGGCCGGACCACTCCCCCAGGCCCTCGGGCAGCCGGGAGAGCCGCTGGGCGGCGCGCAGGGTGGTGAGCGAGGACTCCACCAGGCCGCGCAGGCGGTCGACGATCGAGCCTCGGTTGCGCTCCAGCTGGGCGAGTTCGTCGGTGAGCACGCGCAGCCGGGGGGCGAAGGCGACGGCCCAGGCGGCGGCGTGGTCGGGCAGGGCGGAGGCGGGCAGTTCGCGGATCTGCTGGCGGGCCGGGGTGCGGACGGCCTCGAAGCGGGCCGCGTTGGCGTGCCGGACCAGCGTGTCCGAGGCGTCGCGTACGGCGAGTTCGGCGGAGGAGAGCTCGCCGGCGGCGGTGCGCAGGGCACGGCGGGCCTCGGCGGCGGCGGCGCGGGCGTCGACGATCGAGCCCAGGTAGGGCTCGACCGGCCGGTCCGCGTCGTCCTGGTGCTCGCGCAGGCCGTCGCGGAGCTGACCGGCGTGCTCGTCGAAGTCGGCGGCGGCGGCCTGGGCGGCGTCGGAGGTGCGCCGGAGGTCGGCGTGCACGGTGCGGGCGGTGTCCAGGGCCTCGCGGCGGTCGGCGAGCCGGCCGGTGGCGGTCCGCAACAGGACCTGGGCGTGCTCGGGGTCGGTGGGGACCAGCTCCTCGGGCAGCTCGGTGTGCGCCTCGCCGTCGACGGGGGCGGAGCGTTCGGCGTCACCGCGGAGCCGGCCGAGCTGCTCGCTGGCGACGGCGGCGCGGGTCTCGATGGTGGCGACCAGCTCCTCAGCCCGGGCGGCGGCGGCCTGACGGGCCGGGCCGTCGGCGCCGTCGGGGCTGCCCAGCAGCTCCTCGGCGCGGGTGCGGACCTTGTTGGTGAGGCGGTCGAGCTCGGTCGCGGCGGCGGCCTCGTCGCCCTCGGCGCGGGCCTGCTCGGCGCGCAGGTCGGCGCCGACGCCGACCTTCTCGTACAGCTGGGACGCGGCCCGGTAGGCCTCGCGGAGTGCGGGGAGCGCGACGGACGTCGCCTCGACGGGCTCGTCGTCCTGCTCGGCGGCGGGGATCTCGGCGCGTTCGGCCCGCAGGGTGCGGGCGGTCCGGCGGGCGTCGTCGGCGGCGCGCTGGGCGGCGCGCCGGTCCTCGTCGCAGGTGCGGGCGCGTTCGGCGCAGACGGCCTGACGGCGGTCGCACTCGGCGGCGTCCTCGGCGAGTTCGCGCTGGCGGCGGCTCCAGTTGGCCCGCTCGCGCAGGCGGAAGGCGAGGCCGGAGAGGGCGTCGGCGCGGCGCCGGGCCTGCTGGGCGGCCTCCCGGTGCTCCTCGTGGGCGACGGCGGCGGTGGCGTGGTCGGTCTCGGCCTCGTCGTGCTCGGCCCGCAGGGTGGCCAGGGCCGCGGCGGCGTGCTCGGCGTGCTCGCGGGCGGCCTCGGCGGCGGCAGCCAGTTCGGCGAGGGTGCCGGGCGGGCAGCTGGCGTGCCAGGAGGCGAGCCGGGCGGCCAGCGCGCGGTCGCCGCCGAGGCGGCCGGCGAGTTCGCGGATGTGCTCCTCGCGGGTGGTGGCGCGGGCGCGCAGCTCGCGGCGCTCGTCGTCGGCGGCGGACTCGTCGTGCATGGCCGGGTTCGGCGGGACCAGGAAGAAGGCCGGCTCGTCGGTGATCGGGGCGATCAGCGCGGCGGCGGCGCCGACGGCGACGGTCGAGCGGGGCAGCAGCGCGGCGGACTGCAGGGCCTCGCGGGCCCGGTCGAGCGAGTGGGGGTCGGTGATGACGACGCCGTCGACGAGTTCGGGGCGGGCGGCGAGGATCGCCTCGTGGTCGGCCGGGTCGACGGACTGGGCGAGGTAGCGCCAGCCGGGCAGCGCGGGGATGCCGTGCTCGGCGAGGTACTCGACGGTGGCCAGGACGTCCGGGCCGGGCGGCAGCAGGCCGCCGTCGCCGAGGGCGGCGAGGATCCGGGAGTCGTCGGCGGCGGCGGTGCGCAGGTCGAAGAGGGTGCGCTCGGCGGCGGCGATGGTCTCGTCGAGGAGTTCGCGCAGGTACTCGGCGTTGCGGTCGAGGACGGCGGGGGTGAGGAAGCCGGCGTCCTCCTCGGCTCCCGTCCCCTCCTCGTGCCAGTCGGTGGGAGCGGGCGTGAGCGAGAGCAGATCGGCGAGGCGGGGCTCGGTGGCGAGCAGGGCGGCGGTGCGCTGCTCGGCGGCGAGTGCCCGGACGGCGGCCTTGCGGGCGTCGGTGGCGCGGGCGTCGGCGAGTTCGGCGCGGCCGGTGGCGGCGGCGGCCTCGCGCAGCCGGGCGGCGGCGGCCTCGGCGGCGGTACGGGCCCGGGCGAGGGCGTCGCCGGCGGACTTCTCGACGTCGGCGGCGTGCAGGGCGGCGCGGGCCGGGTCCGGCTCCGCGGTGTCGGGGTCGATCCAGCCGGCCTCGACGGCGGCCTCGGTCTCCTGCTCGACCTCGGCGAGCCGCTGGCGCAGGTGGTCGGCCTCGCTGCGGGCCTTCTGCGCGGCGGTGGCGGCCTCGGTGGCGTCGGTCTGGGACTTGGCGCCGTCGGCCTGGAGTTCGGCGGCGCGCTCCTCCTCGGTGTCGGCGCGCAGCTCGGCGGCGGCGGCGGCGCTCTCCAGGACGCGGGCCAGCGCGGTGGCGGCGCGGGCCCGGGCGGCCAGCGCGGGGGCGGCGTCCAGCTCCGCCTCACGGATCGCGGCGGCGACCCGCGCCACCCGGTCGGCGGCGGAGCGCTGGCGGAGCACCGTCTCGGCGGCCTGCCAGGCGGAGTGCAGGGTGCGGGCGTCGGTGAGCTCGCGGCGCAGCGCGGCGGCCTCGGCGGTGGCGGCGGCCAGGGCGAGGGTGGCGTGCCGGTGGGTGAGCTCGGCGGCGATCAGGGTGTGCCGGGTGCGGTCGGTCTCGGCGGCGGTGACGGCGCCCTCGGCGGCGGCCACCTCGACGGCCAGGTCGTGGGCGCGGTCGCGTTCGGCGGCGGCCCGGGAACTCAGGGCGTGGGCGAGCCGACGGGTGCGGCGCTCGGCCGTGCGGTGGGCCTCGCGGACGGACTCGCGGGCGGTGGTGGACTCGGCGATGCGCTCCAGCAGCTCCAGCGAACCGGCGGTGAAGTCGCGTTCGGCGGTGAGTTCGGAACGCAGGCCGAGTTTGGCGGCGAAGCCGTGGACCAGGTCGGCGAGGCCGTCGGTGTCCCGGGTGTCGGTGACGGCGCGCAGCAGCAGGTCGGTGAAGTCCTTGTCCTGCTTGACCGCGAAGAGGCCGGCCGCCTCGCCCTCGTCGGCGTTCATCTCGCGCTGGTAGCGGAAGAGTTCGGGGTCGAGGCCGAGTTCGCCGAGGTGCTCGGTCCAGCGGTCGTGGCCGTCCTCGAAGACCAGGTCGAGGTGCGGGTGGGCCTTGCCGGCCTCGGTGAGGGCGTCTCGGAACCCCTTCATGGTGCGGCGGCGGCCACGGGCCTTCTGGTCGCCGGCCAGGCTGACCCGCTCGGAGACCGGGAGGGAGTCCAGGGTGAGGCCGGGGCCGGGGCGGAAGGAGTACCAGGTCTCGGCGAACTTGCGCGGGTCCGAGGAGACCTGGCGTCCGCGCCACTCGCTGACCTTGCCGACCACGATCGGCTCGCCGGTGACGGTGTGCTGCCACTCCAGGGCGACGTGGCCGCAGTCGTCGGCGAGCAGGAATTTGCGGAGCACGCCGGAGCTGGCGCCGCCGAGGGTGTTGCGGTGACCGGGGAGCATGACCGAGAAGATCAGCTTGAGCAGGACGGACTTGCCGCCGCCGTTCTCCAGGAAGAGCACGCCGGCGGGCGCCGGGCGGCGGACCGGACCGTCGGGCTCCTCGCCGAACAGGCCGATCTGCTGGGGGGCCGGATCGGCGACGGGCTCGCCCACGCCGCGCAGGTCGAGCACCGTGTCGGCGTAGCGGGCGCCGGCCGGTCCGATCGAGTAGAGGCGGACCCGGTTGAGCTCGTACATGTGCGGCGGTTCTCCAGGAGACGGGTGGATGGGGGGCTGGTTCGGACGACTGGGGTCGGGGCGGATGCCGGAGGAGCGGGCGGGGGGTGGGGGCGTCAGAGGGAGTGGAACGGGAGGCCGGCGTCGGCGACCAGCTCGTCACCGGTGTCCGGGGGCAGCAGGGTGGCCGTGCCGTCGGAGACCGGGACGACGCCGAGGTCGAGCAGTTCGGCCATCGCGGCGCTGCCGGCCAGGTCGCGGACCTGGAGCTGGTAGCGGGCAGTGGTGCGGTAGGTGCCGCCCGCGTCGTCCGCGACCTTCTGCAGGAAGCCGGAGTCGACCAGGAACAGCACGGCCTTGGCGACGATGCCGATGGTGGAGCCGGACAGCCGGCGCGCGTCCTTGGTGGCGCCGGTGGCGGTGCGCCGGGCCCAGACCCGCCAGGCGGCCTCCAGGCCGGGGGCGTCGCTGTGCGGGTCGGTGTTGGCGCCGTCCACGGTGGCCTGTTCCTCCAGGCGGCGGCAGGCCTGGCGGACGAAGGCGTCGACGCCGTTCACGGTGATCCGGCCGAGGTAGCCGTCGTCGGCGAGGTCCTCGGGCCGGGGGAAGGCCATCGCGGCGACGGCGAGGTGGGCCAGGCCGTGCAGGAAGCGGTCGGTGGACTCGGAGGCGGCGCGCCGGGAGTAGTCGCCCATCCGGACGGCGAAGACGGACTCCTCGGCGGCGGCGACGGCCATGCCGGCGCGCGGCGAGACCTCCAGGACGACCAGGCCCATGCCGGTGGCGACGGCGTCGGCGAGGCGGGCGAAGGCCGGGTCCTCGCGGTAGCGGCGGACCAGTTCGGTGTACTCGGCGTCGCGGGCCGGGAGCAGCTTGGCCTGGAGGCCGAAGGAGACCAGCCGGGCGGCGTCGGCCACGTCGGCCGGGGTGATCGGCGCGGGCGCGGCGGGCTCGGTCTCGGGCGCCCAGGACGTGTCGTGGTGGGTCGTCACGGGCGGTGCTCCTCGGGGGCGTTGCTGGGGGTTCGGGGGGTCTGCCGACCGGCCGGGCGGGTGGTCCGGCGGGCGGCGGGGTGTCCGACCGGGCCGGTTTCCGGGCGGGTTTCCGGCCCGGCGGGGGGCCGGTGTCCGGTCGGCCGGCGGGTGGGTGTCCGGTGAGTGGTCCGGTGGCGCGTCGGCATGCGGATCAGCCGGCTTCCTTGCGGTCGGCCGCCATGCCGGCCGCGTCGAGCAGGGCGCTGCCGACGACGAGGTCGGCGCCGCCGAACTCCCGGTCGTGCAGCACCGTCCCGTCGTCGACCGCGAAGAGCAGCCGCTCCTCCCCCTGCCGGTAGGCGGTGCCGACCGGCGGACTGGCCGCGTGCACGGCCAGCAGGGCGACCAGGTAGGGGAGTTCCGGATCCTGCGCGCGGGCCTCGGCGAGCAGGCCGGAGAGCCGCCGGGGCGCGTCGGCCGGCAGGTCGAGCAGCTCCAGCGCGGCCTCCAGCTGGGCCTCGGAGAAGCGGCTGTCGTCCGGGGTGGCGACGAGGTCCGGGTCGGGCATCTCGGCGCCCAGGTGCTCGCGCTCGACCGGCGGGGTGAGCAGCAGGTCGACCAGGTCGGCGACCCGGACCGAGACCGGGGTGCGCAGACCGGTGCCGCGGGCGAAGAACGCGCCGGTGGGACCGACGGCCTGCTCTATCGGCAGCCGGAGCACCGGGGCGAGCAGCTGCCCGTAGAGGTCGATGCCGCTGCGGGCGCGCGGGGCGGAGAAGGCCTGCCGGTCCTGTTCGGCGCGGAACAGCGGCCCGGCCTCCAGCAGCCTGGTCTGCAGCTGGGTGTGGCGGCGGATGCAGTCCTTGACGATGTCGACCAGCTCGGCGGCGCGACGCTTGTGCTCCTGGTCCTCGGCCTCGTCCCGAGCCTTGCGGATGTTGGTGAGAATCGCGTTCTCGTGCCGGTAGCGGTCGGCGATGTGGTCGAGGGCCTCGTCGATGAGGTCGGGGACGGCCTGCATCCAGTCGACCGCGCGGACGTTGCGGCGGGTGGCGTCGAGGGCGCGGCGCAGCGTCTCGGCGTACTGGACCGTGCGGTAGCGGGCCTGCTCGGCGGCGAGCTGGGCGTCGGCCAGGCGGCCGCGCCGGATCAGCACCTCCAGCTTGACCTCGGCGGCGATCTGGGCGGAGGTGACGTCCGTGTCGAGCGCGCCGACGAGGACGTTGACCGCCTCGTCGGTGGTCCGCAGGTAGACGCCGCCGTCGGGGCCCGGGACCTCCTCGATCAGCTTGAAGTCGTAGTCGCGGCGGACGTACGCGCCCTCGGCGTCGAAGGTGCCGTAGACGGCGCGGAAGCCGCGGTCGACGCTGCCGACGTTGATCAGCGACTCCAGTACCCACCGGCCGACGCGCTGGTGCTCGGCGGCGGACCGGGCGGGTGCCTGGGCGGCGACCCGGGGCAGCAGCCGGGCCAGCACTATCTCGCGGTCGGCCCCGGTGTCGAAGTCCATGTTGAGGGTGACCAGGTCGATCGCGGCGAGCCCGACCTCGGCCATCGCGTAGCCGCCGTACTCGCCGGCGAGCATGACCTTGCGGCTGTCCAGGTCGTGCAGCGGCGCGGTGCAGGCCAGTGCCTTGAGCCGGCGGGCGAGGCCCTCGTCGGCGGCGGGGCCGGGCGCGGGCCGCGCGGCGGCGGCGGGCCCGGCGGGCGGCCGGGAGCCGTGCTCGGTGGGCTGGTCAGCGATGACGGTCACGGTGGACAAGACTAGAGGTAGGCGCCGACATCGACCGAAACGGACCTTACGGACGTCCCGCCGGCCCACCGGCCGGGGCGGACGTGCGGGACGGCGGCGCGGGACGGGGGCGCGCGGCACCGGGGAGGGAACGGCGAGGAGAACGGCTCCCGACAAGCCGGGGGCGAATAGAACCCGCTTTCGAGAAACGGCCCCACGAACGAACCGCCCCCGCCATGATTTCCCATATGATCACCAGACTGGTACGAGGTGGCCTCGCCGCCGCCCTCGCCGTGGCCGCCCTCACCACCGGCGCCGCCGTGTCCACCGCCGCGACCACCACCGGCACCGTCGCCAAGACGGCGGTCACCGGCCAGAACGTGACCGTGACGCAGGCCGGGAACTACCCGGTCTTCCCGGTCGACCGCACCAACATCTCGGTGACCTGGAAGTCCGCCGGCACCGCCGACCTCACCGGCGTCACCCACCTCACCGTCGAACTGCCGCCCGGCCTGACCACCGACGGTGCGACGATCACCTCCTTCCAGGACTACACCTTCACCCAGACGGTCTCCCCCGACGGCCGCCGGCTGGACGCCTACTTCACCGGGAACCGCGCGCCGGGGCGCAGCGAGTTCATGAAGGTGACCGTCGCCTCCCACGGCACCAGCCCGTCCGGGACGATCAAGGTGACGGCCGCGAACCGGAACGACGCCGACCCGTCGGACAACGTCTCCTCCCACCTGCTCGGCAGCGGCCCGCAGGCCCCGGCCACCCAGGCCGCCCCCGCGGTGGCCGCCCTCGGTACCACGACCGGCCCGGGCACCGGCGGCACCCCCGTCACACTGACCGGGACCGGCCTGGACAACGGCTTCGTCCTGTTCGGCGACTCGGTCGCGGCCGGCAGCTGCACCGCGACGGGCTGCGCCGTGACCGCGCCCGGCGGCTCGGGCAGCGTGCCGGTCACCGTGGTCACCCCCGGCGGCTCCGCGACCGCGGCCACCCCGTTCGACTACACCGGCGCCGCTCCGCCGGCGCCGGCCGCACCGGCGGTCACCGGCCTGACCACCAGCACCGGACCGGCCGCCGGCGGCACCCAGGTCTACGTGCAGGGCACCGGCCTGGCCAACGGCACGGTGCGCTTCGGCGGAGTGCCGGCCACCCGCTACTCCTGCGGCCCGGCGCTCTGCTCGGCGACCGCCCCGGCGGGCTCGGGCGTGGTCGACGTGACGGTGACGACGGCCGGCGGGACGAGCGCGCCCGTCACCGCGGGCCGGTTCACCTACACGCCCTGACGACGGCACCCCCGACGGGGCCCGGCACCCGCTGCGGTGCCGGGCCCCGCTGCGTTCGGCGGCGGTTCCGGGCCCGGGAGGGAGGGAGCGGAGCTCCCTCCCTCCCGGGCCCGGGGGCAGCGCTCCGGGCAGGCCCGCCGGCGAGTTGAACACGTTCAATTCGAGGTCTAGAGTCACGTCCGCGCAGACGGGAACAGCCCGGCCTGCCGCCTCGACACGGGGGTTTCCGCCATGAGCGACGCGACCGGAGACGCTGGGACCGCAGCCGAACGGGCGACCCTGCGACGGGTCCGGCGGTGGCTGTGGGTCTTCGTGGTCTGCCTGGTGCTGAGCGGACTGACCGCCTTCCCCCTGGAGAGCGAGACCCGATGGCTCGCCGACCTGGCCGCCGGCCCCGGCGCCCCCGTCACCGACCGGTTCCCCGCCCTGCTGGAGTGGATCGAGCGGGTCCGCGACGGCGTCGCCGAGACCAACGCCCGCCACCCCTTCCTCGCCTACGGCACCGACTGGCCGGCCTTCGCCCACCTGGTGATCGCGGCGGCCTTCCTGGGCCCGCTGAAGGACCCGGTCCGCAACGTCTGGGTGATCCGTTGGGCGGTCCTCGCCTGCGCCGGGATCATCCCCCTCGCCCTGGTCTGCGGACCGCTCCGCGGCATCCCCCCGTACTGGAGCCTTGTCGACATGTCGTTCGGGGTCGTGGGCGTGGTGCCGCTGCTGATCGTGCTGCGCGCGCTGCGGCCCCTCGTCGAGCGGGCGGAGAGCCGACCGGCCCCGGCAGTGGGCTGACCGGGCGGGCGTCACCCCGCCCTCACCCGCAGGCCCTACCATCTGGCTCAACAGCTGCTGGGAGGCGGGACGGGCGTGGCCGACGCGGTGATCGATCTCAATGCGGACCTCGGTGAGGGGTTCGGACGCTGGACGCTGACCGACGACGAGGCCCTGCTCTCCGTCGTCACCAGCGCCAACGTCGCCTGCGGCTTCCACGCCGGTGACCCGTCCACCATGCGCCGGGTCTGCTCCCTGGCCGCCGAGCGCGGCGTACGGATCGGCGCCCAGGTCTCCTACCGCGACCTCGCCGGCTTCGGCCGCCGCGCCATGGACGTCCCGCCCGACGAACTGGCCGACGAGATCGCCTACCAGATCGGCGCCCTCCAGGTCTTCGCCCGCGCGGCCGGCTCCCGGGTCTCCTACGTCAAGCCGCACGGCGCCCTCTACAACCGGGTGGTCGCCGACTCCGAACAGGCCGAGGCCGTGGTCGCCGGCATCCTTCGGGCCGGGGCCGTCTGCGACGGCCCGCTGCCCGTCCTCGGCCTGCCGGGCTCCCGGCTGCTGGCGGTCGCCGAGGGCGTCGGCCTGCCGGTCGTCGCCGAGGCCTTCGCCGACCGCGCCTACACCTGGGCCGGCACGCTCGTCCCGCGCCGCGAGCCGGACGCCGTGGTGCACGACCCCGCGACGGTGATCACCCGCGCGGTCGGCATCGCGCGGGACGGTTCGGTGGACGCCGTCGGCGGCGAGCCGATCACCGTCGAGGCCCGCTCCCTCTGCGTCCACGGCGACACCCCCGGCGCCGCCCAACTGGCCTGGCGCATCCGCGGCGCGCTCGCCTCCGCGGGCGTCCGGGTGGAGCCCTTCGCGTGACCGGGGCCGTGCCCGACGGGGGAGGTCCGGCCGCACACCGGCCGATCGCGGTCCGACCGGTCGGCGACCGGGCACTGCTGGCCGAACCGGCCGACCCCGCCGCTGCCACCGCCCTCTACGCGTGGCTGCGCGAACGGCAGGCCGCCGGCGAGCTGCCCGAGGTCGAGGAGATCGTCCCCGCCGCGCGGACCGTCCTGCTGGACGGCGTGGCCGACGTCCCCGCGCTGGCGGCCCTGCTGCGAAGCGCGCGCCCGACGGCCGCCGACACCGCGACCGGCCCGCTGGTGGAGGTGCCGACCGTGTACGACGGCGGGGACCTCGCCGAGGTCGCCGCGCTCTGGGGCGTCTCCCCGGAGGCCGCCGTCCGGATCCACACCGAACCCGAGTACGTCGTCGCGTTCTGCGGCTTCGCCCCCGGTTTCGGCTACCTCACCGGCCTGCCGCCCCGGTACGAGGTACCGCGCCGCGCCACCCCGCGCAGCGCCGTCCCGGCCGGCTCGGTCGCCCTGGCCGGCCCCTACAGCGGGATCTACCCGCGTTCCTCCCCCGGCGGCTGGCAGCTCCTCGGACACACCTCGCTACCGCTGTGGGACACCGCCCGCGAGCCGGCGGCGCTCCTCGCGCCGGGGGTGCGGGTCCGCTTCGCCCCGCTGACGGGCGGACCCGGCCTGTTCACCCCGCCGGCGGACGGACCCGGCCTGCCGACCGCCCACGGCGGCGCGGAGGCGGGCGGCGCGGAACCGGCGAGCGGTGGCCGCGGCGCCAGGGCCGGACGCCCCGGCGGTGCGGCGTGACCCCGGCCGACGGGCTGCTGGTGCTCCGGCCCGGACCGCTCACCACGGTGCAGGATCTCGGGCGGCGCGGTGTCGCCCACCTCGGCGTGCCCCGGGCGGGCGCGCTGGACGAGCCCGCGCTGCGCGCGGCCAACCGGCTGGCCGGCAACGAGCCCGGCGCGGCGGCCCTGGAGACCACGCTCGGCGGCGTCGCGCTGCGCGCGCTCCGGCCGCTGGTCCTCGCGGTCACCGGCGCACCGTCGCCGGTCCGGGTGGACGGCCGGGCCTCCGCCTGGGGCGCGCCGGTCGCCGTACCCGCCGGGGCGGTGGTCGAGGTCGGCGCCGCGACCCACGGCGTGCGCGCCTACCTGGCGGTGGCGGGCGGGATCGCCGTCCCGCCGGTCCTCGGCAGCCGGTCGGCCGACCTGCTGTCCGGGCTAGGGCCGGCTCCGCTGTCCGCCGGCGACCGGCTGCCGGTCGGCCCGCCTCCGCCGTACCGGCCGGTGCCGGAGCTGGTCCCGCTGCCCGCGCCTCCGGACGCGCTGGTGCTGCGGCTGAGGCCCGGCCCGCGCGCGGACTGGTTCGACCCGCAGGCCCTGACACGGCTCGCCGGCGACCCCTACCGGGTGGCCCCGGCCAGCAACCGGATCGCGCTGCGGACCGAGGGCCCGCCGGTCCGCCGGGCGCGGGACGACGAACTGGCGAGCGAGGGCATGGTGCTGGGCGCCGTACAGGTCCCGCCCGACGGCTGCCCGGTGGTCTTCCTGGCCGACCATCCGACCACCGGCGGGTACCCGGTCGTCGGTGTCGTCCCGCCCGCCGATCTGGCCGCCGCCGCCCAGGCCCGGCCCGGCACCCCGGTCCGCTTCACGGTGGTCCGGGGGCGCCGGGACCGGGGGCGGTAGCGCCCGGTCCCCGGCCGGGACGGTCGGCGCGGCGGCCCGGCGCTGCGGAACGCGTGGCCGTGGCCGGGTGGCCGGGTGGCCGGTCAGTGCGGGAGCTCGACCGCCAGGTACGGGCTCAGGGCCCGGAGGAAGTCCGCCGCGTCGAACATCGCACCGGCCGAGGCCACGCCCGTCGTCCGCGTCTCCCCGGCGAGGATCCTCCGGACGGCCTCCACCGCCAGGGGCGCCGTGATCGCGTAGATGTCCTGGCCGCGTGCCGTGGCGCGGCGCTCGACGCCGCCCGCGGCGACGACGACGTCCACGACGAAGGTCTGGTCCGACCGTCCCAGGGCGTCGACCGCCTCCGGCGCCGGGGTGGCCTCCGCCGCCAGGTCCCTCGCGGCCTCGACGGTCATGTAGGTGCGGACCTCCGGCACCGCCAGGTGGCTGGGCAGGGTCACGACGTCGGCCATGGTGAACTCGGCGATCACCCGTCGCTCGCCCAGCGGCGCCGGGAAGTCCCAGTCCTGCTCCACCACCTCGTCGTCGTGGTACCGGAGCCCGCTCTCCGCGAACCGCACCCGGCGGCCGGCGCGCCGCTGGTGGGAGACCTGGCCGGCCACCCGGGTGCCCGGCGTGGGGTGCCAGCTGTTCAGCCCGTACGCGACGTGCGCCACGTCCGCCGTCGTCCACTCGCCCATCGCCGCGGTCGCCAGCAGATCACCCAGCCCGCCGTAGAACGCCATCGCCGGCACCACGGCGACGCCCGCCTCCCGGGCCGCGTCCGCGTGTTCGGCGAACGTCTGGACGTTCGCCTCGATCTCCGCCGCGACGTCGACGTACGGGATCCCCGCGCGCAGCGCCGCCTCGACCAACGGGCCCGCCGTCACGGCGAACGGTCCGGCGCAGTTGACGACCGCCGCCGCACCCGCGAGCGCCCGGTCCAGCGAGCCGGCGTCGTCGACGGTCGCCGGGCGCACCGCCACGTCGCCCCACTCGGCGGCGAGTTCCTCCAGCCGGGCCGCGTCCCGGCCGGAGGCGACGGTGGTGAGACCGCGCCTCCGCAGCTCGGCGACGACGAAGCGCCCGGTGTGCCCGGTCGCCCCGTAGACCACTACCGCACCCGCTGTACCCATGGTTCCCCCCCGCTCTCGACGTGCTGACGGACCAAGTCTCACCGTCGGCGGGTCCGGAGCGTGAGGGTCCGGAACGACATCGCCCGTACACTTTCGGACATGCCGACTGTCGCACTGCTGGCCGCCGGTCACCTGTTGCACTTCGAACTCGCGGTGGCCTACGAGATCTTCGGCAATCCCCCGCGCGAGGCCGCGGACGCCTGGTACGACGTCCTGCTCTGCGGGCCGGGCCCGCTGCGGGTCGGCCCGTTCCTGGTCGAGCCCGACCACGGGCTGGAGCGGCTGGCCGACGCGGACACGGTGATCGTGCCCGCGTGCGCCGACGTCGACGAGCCGCCGCCCGCCGAGGTCGTCGAGGCCGTCCGCGCCGCCCACGCGGCGGGCGCCCGGGTCGCGTCCCTGTGCACCGGGGCGTTCGTGCTCGGCGCCGCGGGCCTGCTGGACGGCCGGCGCGCCACCACCCACTGGGCACACGCCGCGGAGTTGAGCGCCCGTCACCCGCTGGCGGTGGTCGACCCGGACGTGCTCTACACGGACAACGGCAGCGTACTGACGGCCGCCGGCAAGGCCGCCGCCGTGGACCTCTGCCTGCACCTGGTGCACCTCGACCACGGCGCCGCGATCGCCAACTCCGTCGCCCGCCGTCTCGTCATGCCGCCGCACCGCCCCGGCGGCCAGGCCCAGTTCGTGGCCACGCCGGTCCAGTCCTCGGGCGACCACACGCTCTCCCAGCTGCTCGCCTGGGTGCAGCAGCGGCTGGACCAGCCGCTGACGGTGACCGATCTCGCCCGCCGGGCGAACACCAGCCCGCGCCACCTCGGACGCCAGTTCCGGTCCGTACTCGGACAGAGCCCGATCCAGTGGCTGCTGACCCAACGCGTCCGCCGCGCACAGGAGTTGCTGGAGTCCACCGACGAGAGCGTCGAGGCGATCGCCGTCGCCACCGGCATGGGCACGGCGACGACGCTCCGGCGTCAGTTCAAGCGGGTCGTCGGGGTCCCGCCCGCCAGCTACCGGCACTCGTTCCGCAGCGCACGACCCGCCTGACCGGCGGACGCGCGCGGCGGCAGGGCGGGTCGGCCGCGGCGGGTCGGCCCGACCGCGGCGCGGGGAGCCCCACCGGCGTCCGGAGGCACCGACCTTCCGGGCTACCGGGCTACCGGGCCAACAGCGTCTCGGCGACGGCCCGCTGGACCGGGGCGACGACGTCCTCGCCGTCCTCGACGTCCCACAGGGCGTTCTGGAGGACCCGGCCGAGCGTCCAACCGACGGCGCGCGGGCGGTCGAGGGCGAGGCGGTCCGTCATCAGGTCGAAGCGGCGGCGCAGCGCACGCGGCAGGTCGCCGGTGGCGGTGAGGTCGGTCCAGCGGTTCCCGAGGGCGGGGAGCAGCTCGAAGCCGGGATCGCCGGCGAGCGGCTTGGGGTCGATGGCGAGCCAGGCCGCGCGGCCGTCCGGCCCGGACGGGGCGAGCACGTTGTCGTAGTGCAGGTCCCAGTGGAGCAACCGGTCGCCGGGCTCGGACCTGACCTCGCGGACGGCGGCGGCGCAGTCGGCGAGCAACCGGCGGTCGGCCGGGTCGGCGAGTCCGGCGAGCGCCGCCGGGACGTCGGCCAGCATCGCGTCGGTGACGTCCGCCAAGGTGCGGATGCCGTTCGGTGCCTGATGGCTCGTCAGCTCCGCGAGCAGTGCGGCGATCTCACCGACGGCGACCAGGTCGTCGGGCTCGGTGCGCAACGAGCGGGCCGGGTCGAGGCGCTCCAGCAGCATCGACCCGGTCGTCGGGTCGTGGTCGAGCAGCCGGACGGCGCCCCGCCCGTCCCAGGCGCGGAGGGCGACCGGCTCGCCGGCCGTCTCCTCGTCCACGGGCTGGAGCTTGAGTGCGGCGCGGGTGCCGTCGGCGCGGCGGACCGGGAGGACGAGGCCGACCGCACCGTGCGCGACCGGCCCGTCGGGGCGGAGCGACCAGCGGTCCATGAGCTCGTCGGCGAGGGCGGGGAGCCCGGCCGCCCAGCTGCGGCCGGGCTCCCCGAGGAAACCGTCGAGCGAGGCGGTCAGGGCCTCGGGGACGCGGATCATCACCATGTCGGACGACTCCCTCGGTCGGAGGACGGCCGGGCGCTCAGGTGCGGCGCGCCAGCCCGGCCGCGGCGACGGCCGCGAACCCCTCCGGATTATCGAGCATGATGTTGTGCCCGCAGTCCGGGACGGCCGCGAGCACCACCCCGGCCTCGCGGAGTCGATCCGCTCCGGGGTAGGGGCCGTCCTCGGCCGGGTGGAGGAAGGTGCGCGGCAGGTCGAGTCCGACCAGCAGCTCGCGGACGGTCGGGACGGTGCCCCGGGAGCGGTGGACGGCGCTGCGGTGGAGCGCCTCGGGACCGGCCAGCCGCATGGTCGCCCACCAGAACGGGCCCGCCCACTCGGCCACCTGCTCGTGGCCGCCGGCCAGGAACTCCTCCTCGGTGAAGCTGGCGAGGCCGCTGCTGCCGGGGCCCCGCACGGGAGCGGCCGGGTCGATGGCGGCGTCGACCAGGACGAGGCTGGCGACCAGCCCGGGGTGCCGGTGGGCCAGCACCACCGCGACCGCGCCGCCCATGCTGTGGCCGACCACCTCGACCCGGGTCAGGCCCGCCGCCCGGACCGCCGTGGCGACCGCGTCGGCGTGGTCCTCCATCGTGTACGCGAAGCCGGCGGGCCGGTCGCTGATCCCGAAGCCGAGCAGGTCGAGCAGGAGCGAGCGGCGGCCGGTGAGCAGCGGGTGGGCCGCCGCCGCGGCGAAGTAGACGGGCGAGCTGGAGCCGAGGCCGTGCAGGTAGAGGCGGGCGGGTTCGGCGCCGGGGACCTCGACCCAGCGGATCCGGTCGCCGTTCGGGGTGACGGTGGCTTCGCGCACGATCGTGCTCCTCGCTCGGTTCTGTGGCGTGACGAGACAGACCATACCTCGGAGTCGAGGTATAGCGACACCGATATATCTGCACCCGTGTCTGAGAGAGTGGCCCCATGCTCAAACTCGCGATCCTGGGGTTCCTCCACGACCGGCCGCTGCACGGTTACGAACTGCGCCGACACCTGGCGGCCCTCACCGGGCACGTGCGGCCGATCAGCGACGGCACGCTCTATCCGGCGATCAAGCGACTGGAGGCCGACGGCCTGCTCGTACGCACCGCGGAGCCCGGCGCGGCGGCCGCCCCGCGGCACACGCTCCGGCTGACCGACGCCGGGCGGGCCGCCCTGCTCGACCGGCTCCGCACCCCGGAGGAGCTGGACATCAGCGACGAGAACCGCTGGTTCGCCACCCTGGCGTTCCTGCGCCACCTCGACGCCGAACCGGCGGCGCAGGCCGCGGTGCTCCGCCGCCGCCTGGCCTTCCTCGGCGAGCCGGCCAGCTTCTTCTACGACGGCACCCGCCCGGTCGGCGCCGAGGAGGTCGACGACCCGTTCCGCCGAGGGATGCTGCTGATCGCCCGCGCCACCACCGCGGCCGAACTGGACTGGCTGCACGCCACCCTCTCGGAGCTCGACCGGGCCCACTGACCGACCCGGCGCCGACCGCCGACCGCGCGGAACGGCCGCGGCCCGCACCTGCTCCCGGGAGGAGGTGCGGGCCGCAGCCGTCCGACCGGGCGGCGCCGTCAGCGCCGTCGGCGCACGTCAGTGCCCGTGATGGGCGTGGACCACCGCATGGCCACGGCCCCGGCCGATCATCCACTTGTTGACCGGGACGGTCAGCACGAAGGCGAGGAGCAGCGCGCCGGCCAGTGCGAGCCAGAACAGGACGTCGCCGAGGCCGGCGTCCATCGCACCCGGGACGGTCATCATCACGGTGTTGTCGATCAGCTCCATGACGAGGATCGACACGGTGTCGGCCGCCAGCGCGACCTTCACCGCGGCACGGACGTCGAGGCCGGCCCCGAGCACGCCGCGCATGGTGAGCGCGTAGCCGAAGACGAAGGCCAGCGCGACCGAGAGCGCCACGGTCGCGCCGTTGTGCAGGCCGAGCGCGGTGCCGATCACCATGCCGAGGACCTCGCCGATCGCACAACCGGTGAGGCAGTGCAGGGTGGCCCGGGCGGCGGTCCGCCAGCTCGCGCCACCGGCGCCGTGCGCGTGCCCCGCGTGACCCGCGTGCCCGGCGGGTGCCGAGTGGTCCATCTCTCCAGTGTGACCCGGGCCGCCTTCGCCGACCCGGTGGGTGTCGCGGTGCCCGTGGTGCTCGTGGTCCACGTGCCGCGGGTGCTCGTGCCGGGCGGGGTGTGTCATGTCGTCCTCCGCTGTGCTCGGTCGCTCTGCGCTTCCCGGTTCCGCCGGTGAATTTATACCCCCTAGGGGTATAGGACAACCACGGATCGACCCACCCTCTTCCCGCCCCCGCCCGATCGTGTTCGGATGGATCGCATGGCTGACGAACGACGCACGGGATACGACGGGACCGGCCCGGGGGCGATCACGCCGGACGGCTGCGCGGTCGAGATGTACGGGCGACTGCTGCCCAACGGCGAGCCGGAGGTGATCGGGCGCGCCGTTCCGGCCGGCGCGAGCATCCTCGAACTCGGCTGCGGCGCGGGCAGGATGACGCATCCGCTGCTGGACCTCGGGTTCCGGGTGACGGCGGTGGACGAGTCGGCCGAGATGCTGGCCCGGGTGCACGGAGCGCGGACCGTCCGCAGCACGATCGAGCGGCTGGACCTCGACGAGCGGTTCGACGTCGTCCTGCTCGCGTCGTTCCTGGTGCACGCCGGCGACCCGGCGGTCCGCCGCGGACTGCTGGACACCTGCCGGCGGCACGTCGCGGCGGACGGCTGCGTGCTGCTCCAGCGCGAGGGCGAGGACTGGCAGCGCGACGTGCCCCGCGAGCGGCCGCTCCCCCCGGACGGGCTGGTGCGGGTGGCCTCGGCCACCCCGGTCGGGGACGGCGTCGCCTCCGTCCACGTCGAGTACGAGTTCCCGGACGCGCGGTGGACCCAGACCTTCCTCTCCCGGCCGCTCGACACGGCGCAGTTCGAGGGGGCCCTCGCCGAGGCCGGGCTGGCCGTCGAGTCCTACCTCACCGAGGACCGGATCTGGGTTCGGGCCCGTCCTGTCGCCGGCTGAACGCCAGCCCGCCGCGTGCGGCGCCCGGCGGAGGTCGACCCGGGCGGAGGTCGGCCGGGGCGCTGCACGCAGCGGCGGGGGCGAGCGTCAGCCCGTCACCTGAACGGCGTAGCATCAGGCGCACGCCGGGCCCGCGCGCGGCCCGAGCGCCGGGCGGGACCGGTGGTTCGCCTGCCATCGGACCGTGCCACTCGCATGCGCCGGCCGCACACCGCAGGGGCCCGTTCCCGCACCGACCAACAAGGACCGCTGAATGCGCATCGAGCGACGGATACCCCTGGCGGGTGTCCGGTGATCGAATGGTTCCACGGGGCCGTCCTCGGCCTGATCCAGGGGCTCACCGAGTTCCTGCCGATCTCGTCCAGCGCCCACCTCCGGGTCTTCCCCGCCCTGCTGGGCTGGCAGGACCCGGGTGCTGCGTTCACCGCCGTGACGCAGCTCGGCACCGAGACCGCGGTGCTGATCTACTTCCGCCGCGACATCGCCTCGATCGTGAAGACCTGGACGCTCTCGCTGTTCCGGCCGGCGCTCCGCTCGCACCAGGACGCCCGGATGGGCTGGTTCGTGATCATGGGCACCCTGCCGATCGGCATCCTGGGCAAGCTCTTCCAGGACACCATCGAGAAGGACCTGCGCGACCTGCGGATCATCGGCACCACGCTGATCGTCTTCGGCATCGTCCTGGCGATCGCAGACCGGACCAGGGCCGTCCGGCACGCCAAGCCGATCACCGACCTGACCCTCCCGCACGCGGCCGGCTACGGCCTGGCCCAGGCGCTCGCGCTCATTCCCGGTGTGTCCCGCTCCGGCGGCACGATCAGCGCCGGTCTACTGCTCGGCTACAGCCGCGAGGCGGCGGCGCGCTACTCGTTCCTGCTGGCGATCCCGGCCGTGCTGGCCTCCGGCGTGCTGGAGCTGTTCAAGATCGGCGAGGGGCCGGCCCCGGCCTGGGGACCGACCGTCCTGGCCACCGCGATCGCCTTCGTGGTCGGCTACGCGGCGATCTCCTGGTTCCTGAAGTACATCTCGAACAACAGCTTCATGCCGTTCGTGGTCTACCGCATCGCGCTCGGGATCCTGATCATCGTCCTGGTGTCCGTCGGCACCCTGACGCCCGACGCCGGCGTGGTGGCCAAGTGACCCCCCACCGGCAGGGTCGCGGCCGCAGGTAGAACCGCGTTCCACCGACGAAACGACGGAGCGGGCCGGTCCACCTCACCAGGTGGACCGGCCCGCTCCGTCATGACGAACCGGTCGTGACGAACTCGTCGTCACCGACGCCTACCGGCTCCGCTCCCGGGCGGCCGTCAGCCTGCCCCGGACGGCGGCATGGACCTCGGCTTCCTCGGCCGGATCGGCGGCGAGACGGCGCAGGCGCTCCAGCACGCGGGCGTCGCCGGTGGTGGCGACGTGCCTCGCAGCGAGCTCCCGGGTGGACTCCTCGCAGTCCCAGAGGCACTCGACGGCCGGCCCCTCGGGGAAGTGCACGTCGGTCACGGCGAGCGCCCGGGCGGCGCGGCCGCGCAGGTCGGAGGAGGCGGACTCCCCGTAGATGTGGCGCAGGACCGGGACGGCGGCGGCGACGGTCAGCCGCCCCGCACCGTCGACCAGCGTCCCGAGCCCGGCACCGGCGCCGGCCACTCCGCGGACCGAGATCCACCGGCGCAGCCCGGCCACCACCAGCGGGCCGTCGGCGGGCTCGCCCGCGTCGGCCAGCAGCTGGACGGCGGCCTCGCCGAGGGCGCTGTCGGCGCCGCCGGTCGCCGGGTCGGCCCAGCGGCGGGCGTGCACCAGCGCCTCCGGGCCGCGCATCCGGCCGATCAGTTCCAGGGCGAACCGGACCAGCCGGTCGTCCACGTCGGAGGCGGCCGCCTCGATCAGGTCGGCCGCGGCCGGGTCACGCTGGTCCACCAGGTGCCGCAGGGCGGCCCGGCGCGCGCCGGGCAGTCCGGAGCGGGCGGCCTCCAGCACGGCGGGGCGGTCCTCGGGCCGGACCACGGCGGTCAGGCAGCGGGCGGCGGCGGCGGCCCGGCGGTCCACGGCGTCGGGGCCGGTGGCGTCACGGCCGTCCCGCAGGTCGTAGGCCGGCTCGGTACGGTCCGGCCGGCCGGCGAAGGCGGTGGCGCGCAGGCTGCCGAGTTCGCCCTGGTCGGCCCAGGCGAGCACGTCGGCGGTGGACCAGCCCGGGGTGACGCCGCTGCGGTTCAGCTGGCGCTGCCAGAGGTCGAACGGGGACTGCTCGCCTGCCGCCGCGACCCGCGGGTGGTACGCCGCCCAGAGCCGCCAGGGCCGGGGCTCGTAGGCGGACCGGATGGTCTCCCGCAGTTCGGCGTCGCCCTCGGGGCCCGGCGCGAAGCGGTCCAGTACGGCGGTGCCGAGCAGCAGCAGGCCGCGGTCGTCGTCGCGCAGCGCGAGCTCGTCGAGGGCCCAGGCCCAGTTGGTGCCGGTGGCGGCGTACTCGCGGAGCATCAGCAGCGCGTCGCGCCGGCCGTACGCGGCGAGGTGGCCCAGGACGGAGAGCGCGAGGCCGGTCCGGGACTCGCCCTCGTCGAGGAGGTCCTCCGGTGAGTGCAGGTGGTCCTCGATGCCGTCGAGCGGCGCCTCCAGTTCCATGTAGAGGCGCGCGTAGTAGAGGGAGCGGTTCTCGACCTGCCAGTCGGCTCTCGGATCCCTGGTGACGCACTCCTCCAACGCGGCGATGGCCTCGGTGCGGTCGGCGGCCAGCGCATGGAGCTGCCCGTCACCGCGACCTCGCTGAAGGAGGCCGAGGAGGCTGGCACTAGGTGCTATCACTGGCTCGAACATGAGGTCAGCATCCGTTGCGGCGGTCGTAGTGGCAACGGGATTTCCGTCGCCGGGGTCTCTGGTGGGTACTGCGGTGGGCGCCCGGGCGCCGGAATCACCGAAGGTTACCGCCTCGGGCACCCCGCCGCACACAGGGCGACCGACCCTTTGTGCGCACTGGCATATGCCGGGGGAAATTTGCCTGCGTTCTGTCCAAATCGCCCACGAGGGTGATGCCGCTGTGCGACAGTCGACTTCACCATCCGGCCGGCCCGCCCATCACCTCGGGACCATTGGACTTGCCATGATCATGCCGAACACCGTCACCCGCCCACCCCGCGCCGCCGGTGCCACCACGCCGGCCGCCGTGACGGCCGAGACCGGAGCGCTCGGCGCGAGGACTGCGGCCGGCGGCCCGCCCGGCGGGGACGGCCCGGCGCACGGGGACGGCCAGCCGGGCGGCGACGGCCCGGCGGGCGAGAGAGTGGACGGCACCACGCAGGCGCCGCCCGACTCCGCCACCGTCGGCTCGGCCGAGTGGGACCTGCTCACCGACGACGCCCGGTGGTCCGCCGACGCCTACCGGCTGCTCGGCTGCGACCCGGGCCGCGGCCCGCTCAGCCTGGACCGCCTGCCCGACCGGCTGGACGAGGCCGACCGCCCCCAGCTGCGCCGGATGATGACCGACGCCCTGGTCCACGGACGGCACGCCTTCGGCACCCTCCAGGTCCGCCGCCCCGGCGGCGGGCACGACACGGTCGAGTACACCGGCGAGCCCGTGGTCGGCACCGACGGCACCGTGACCGCCCTGCGCATGCTGCTCCGCCGGGCGCACTCCTCCTAGGGCTTGCCTGTCGGACAAGCTCCGGTCCGCTCCCCCGCCCGGCAGACGGCGGCCGGCGGGCAGGCACCCGACACGGCGACCCACCGGCCGACCGATCATCGGACAGCGCGACCGTCGGGACAACTCGCCCCTCGGGCAGCGCGACCGTCGGGGCAGCGGGCCCCTCAGCCGATCCGGCCCTGAAGCGGCCGGCTCTCGGACGGCGTGGCTCTCAGGCGGGCCGCGGCCGGTTCGTCGCGTCCGCCGACCGCAGCTCCCGCCCCAGCTCGGCCCTGAGCTCGTCCACCGCCGGGACCCCCCGGTAGCGCGCGGTCAGCCGGTACATCTCCCGCAACCGGTCCCAGGTCCGGTGCGAGGAGTTCTGGCCGATCAGGTTCATCACCATCTTCACCTGGAAGTCCGCCGCGTCCGGCTCCCCCGTGATCCAGTGCACCGAGGCCAGCGTGATGCGGTCGAACAGCGCCGAACGCAGCTGCCCCGTACCCTCGCGCAGCACGATCACCCGCTCGGCGTGCCGGCGCGCGTCCGCCGCGGCCGACGCATCGTGCTCGGCGAGCGTCCGCAGCACCAGCGCCTGCATCCCGCGCAGCTCCGCCTCGTCGAAGACCTGCATCCAGGACGGCGGCGGACCGGTGACCTCCTCGGCGAAGAGGTCCTCGGCTTCCCCGAGGAGCCGCCGGGTCGCCTGCGCGTGCCCGATCGAGGCGTGCGCCCAGGCCTCCACGGTGTTCAGCATCGCCCGGGTCCTGGGCAGCATCCGGCCACCGCCGCCCGACTTGGCCGCCGCCATCAGGTCGATCGCGTCGTCGGCCCGCCCGAGGTGGACCATCTGCCGGGCCGCCCGGGAGATCGCCTCCCCCGCGCGCGGCCGGTCGCCCGCCTCCTTCGCCGCCTCGGCGGCGAGCAGGAAGTACTTCTGCGCGGTCGGCTCCAGGCCGACGTCGTGCGACATCCAGCCGGCCAGCACCGCGAGGTTGGCCGCGACCAGCCACAACCGCTGCTCCACGGCGGCGCCGTGGCGGTGCGTCAGCAGGCCGCCCACCTCGTTGAGCTGACCGACCACCGCCTTCCGCTGCAGGCCGCCGCCCCGGGCCGCGTCCCAGGCCCGGAACACCTGGACCGAGCGCTCCAGCGCCTCCACCTCGCCGGGCCCCACCGGGCCCGCGTCGTACAGGTCCACCACCGGGCGGGCGCCGCCCTGGGCGACCACCGGTCTCGGGCCGGGCGCCGAGGCCGCGTACGCGACCGCGTCCCCGCCCAGCCAGCCCTTCAGGGAGTCGGCGACGACCGCCCCGGCCGTGAGCGCAGCACCCGCGCCCACCAATCCACGTCGGTTCAGCATGAGGTCCATTCCCGTGAACTCGGTGAGGACCGCGGCCGTTCGATCCGGCTCCCATAACGACGAGATGGCGGACTGCGCCGCTCCGTTCCTGGTGGGCCGGTGTCGTTCCAGACCGAGGTCCTCAGTGGTGACGACACGGCCGAGCCGCTCCGTGAACACAGCTGCCAGCACCCTCGGCACCGGGTCGCGCGGGACCTCGCCCTGCTCGATCCACCGCCGGACCCGCGAGGTGTCGGTGGACAGCTGCTGCTGTCCCATCGCGGCACCACGCCGATTGACCAGCCGCGCGAGCTCGCCCTTCGACCATCCGGTCAGGACGAACAGATCGGCGAGTCGGGTGTTGGGTCCCCTGCTCACGTGAAGCCCCCAGGTTCCTCGGCTGGTTCGAGGCTAGAGGCTCCGTCATGTGCCAGGCGAGCATTCGCCAGGCTTCGCCAGGGCCCGCCACATTACCAACCACCGGCATTCGGGTGTGATGTAGAGGTGCGCCACCCCGACCCCCGGGTCGGGCGGTGTTCCAGGCCCTGGAGGGGTTCCCCCCTTCGGGTCGCGGAACGTCCCCGGTTCTCACCCGAGGGGGTGGCGCGGCCGGGTGGCGCGGGGGCGCCGGGCACGGCCACGGCAGTACCGGCCGACCGCATTCCCCAGGGTGCGGACGGCCGGTCCACCGCCGCAGCACGGGGTTCCGACCCCGGCGTCCGTGCCCGGAGCCCGCGCGCCACCCACCGGACCGAGCAAGGGCCGCCGTCACGCCAGGAAGCACGCGGCACCGGCCCTCCCCGCACCGGCGGGGCTCACCCGCAGACGGACAGGAAGGAACTTCCCTCACCCCATGTACTCCTCAGCGACCTCCCCGACGCCGACCGCGACCCGCGCGGCGCTGCGCCCCCCCACCGCAGCCACCGGCCGTCCCGGACCGAAGCAGGTGCCGCCGACCCGGCCCGCCGCCCCCCGCGGCGCCGACGGCCGGTCCGCGGACCCGCGGGGCCAGGCCGCCCGGACCGCGCTGGGCCTGCGGGCGCCGGATTCCGCCCTCCCCGTCGGCACCCGGGCGCCGGGCGCGCGGATCCCCGCCGCCCGCCCCGGCGACGGCCGGATGCTGCGCCCCGGCCAGTCCGGCGTCCAGGAACGGATCGACCCCGCGGCGCTGCAGACCCCCGCCGTGCGGGCCGCGCTCGCCGGTGTCGCCCGGATATGCCCCGCGTTCACCCCTCGCCAGGTGCTGCGTGAGGGGAGCCGCCACATCCTGGTGGCGGGCACCATCGGCCGCGCGCCGGTGGTGGCCAAGTGCCTGGCCCCGCAGGCCGTGCGGAGCGAGCACTTCGAACAGCTGGTGAGCGACTTCCACCACGAGGTCGCGGTCTACCGGGCGTTCGTCCGGCACCGACCGCCGGTGCGGCTGCCCCGCCTGGTGGCGGCCGACCACGACCGCTGCGTGCTCGTCATGGAGCGCGTTCCCGGCCGTCCGGCCGCCCGCGAGCGCCACCCGGTCAACGCGCCCACCCCGGGCGAGGTCCGGGCGCTGCTCACCGCCGTCCGGACGCTCAACCTCTGGCGGCCCCCGACCGACGTGTTCCAGCCACGGCTGGACTACCAGTTGGAGATCGCCCGGTACCACTCGGTGGGCCAGCTCACCGACCGGGACGCCGGCGACCTGCGCGGCCTCCTGCACGGGCTCGGCCACGTCCCGCTCCAGCTCTGCCACGGGGACGCGCTGCTCAGCAACATGCTGCTGGCGCCCTCCGGTCCGGTGCTGGTCGACTGGGAGCAGGCCGGCTGGTACCTGCCGGGGTACGACCTGGCGGTGCTGTGGAGCGTGCTCTCCGGGGACACCGCGGCCCGCCGCCAGATCAGCCAACTCGCCCAGAGCGGCGGCACGATGGCCCGGGACGCGTTCCTGGTCAACCTGGTCCTCGTGCTGATGCGGGAGATCCGGCTCTACGACGTGCCGGGCGCCGGCGAGGAGCAGCGGATCATGATCCGGCGGCTCTACGACGACGCCGCGCTGGCCCGCCGCGCGGTCCGGGCGGCCGTCGGCACCCGCTGAGCGGGCCGGTCCCCCTGCTCAGGGCCGGGCGCCGCGCTCCAGCGCCGCCCGGCCGGCGGCCTCCAGGACGGCCTCGTCCGGGGCCAGGTGGACCCGGCTGCTCAGCACGTCGCGCAGGTAGCGCTCCAACGGGTGACGCCGGCTCAGCCCCGGGTTGCCGGTGAGCGAAACGGCCTGCTGGACGGCCGAGATGGCGGCCCGGGAGGCCAGCAGATGGGCCGGCCCGGTACGGGCGACCGCGTCCGGTTCGGCCCGGTCCACCCGCGGGGCCAGCCCGTGGACGAGTTCCTCCGCGCCGATCAACTGGGCCTCGATCTCCCCCAGCGCGGAACGGTACCGGGGCAGACTGCCGAGCGGCTCGGTCAGATTGGCCGGAGTGCGCTGGTGCAGGAAGCGGACCAGCCAGTCCTGGGCGGAGCGGGCGACCCCGACGGCCACCGCGGAGAGCGCCAGATCGTGCCAGGCGCGGCTGAGTTCGGCGGCCGGTACGGCCTCGGCGGCGGCTCCGGGAGCGGCGGCCCCGCCCTTCACGGTTCCGCCCTTCGGCGGGGTGAGGCCCAGCGCGAGTTCCGCCGGGACGTGCACCTCCTCCAGGACCACGTCGTGGCTCGCGCTGGCGCGCAGGCCGAGCTGGTCCCAGGTCGGGTCGATCTCCAGGCCCTCGCTCTCGCCGCGGACCAGGAAGGTGCCGATCCGGGGTACCGGTTCGTCGGTCCGCGCGGTCACCGCCATCCAGGCCAGCGCCTCGGCGCCGGTGCAGTAGGTCTTCCGGCCGCTGAGCAGCCAGCCGTCACCGTCCCGCCGGGCGATCGTGGCGGGCGGCGCCCCGGTCCGGCCGCCGGGCTCCACGCGCAGGGTGTTGACCAGCGCCGGGCCGCGTCGGGACTCGTTGAGAAGCCGCCGGTAGCCGGCCGTCGGCCAGCCCGCCACTCGCGCCTGTTCGGCGTGCTGGAGCAGGGTGAACGCGGTGACCACGGCCACCGAGGCGTCCCCCCGGCCGAGTTGGGCCAGCACCCGGACGGTGTCGGCGAGCGTGCCGCCGGGGCCGCCGTACCGCCGGTCGACGGTCAGCGTGAGCAGCCCGGCCTCGTGCACCGCCTCGATGCCCTGGTACGGGAAGGTGGCGTCGCGGTCGTGCTCCTCGGCCCGCGCGGCCAGCAGATCGACGACCCGGGGCAGTCCGGCGAGCGCGGCCGCGACAGGCGACTGGGCGGCGGGTGACTGGTCGGCAGCGGTGGTGGTCATGGTGCTGGTGCCTCCGGGCGGCAGCGTGGGCTCGGCATCTGCGGGCGGCACGCCGGACTGGCGCGCGGTACCGGTGGGCGGCCCCGGAGGTCAGCGGAACGCCCGCCCCCGGATCGGCGCCGGCCGCCCGGCCGGCCGCCCGCCGCCTCGGGGACGAATCCCCCTCAGGAGCCCGGACACGCAGCGCTGGCGGTACGCCGCAGGTCGAGATAGCTGCGGCGGGTCAGCAGCGGAAGACGGCACGACATGTTCGCGACTGTACGAAGCCGTGATCGAAACCGTCAAGCAGCGCCCGTGGGCCGGAACGGGCCACCCGGCGGTGCACCGAACGGGAATCGGAACCCTGCCCTCCGGGGCAGGGTTCCGGCGACCGATCAGCCCTGCTGGAACATGTCCGCGGGCAGCGGCTTGAGCAACTGGTAGAGGTCGTCCGAAATCGGTCGGTCCCAGGAGGCGATGGTGACCTGCACTCCGTCGCTCCGGCCGAACTGGGAGCAGAACACCCGGCCCTCGCTGACCTTGACCTTCTTCACGATGAGCAGGTCGTCCCCGAGCAGGACCGGGAAGTCCTCCGCCGAGACGAACTCGACCGGTTCCTCGTCCTCCAGGGCCGCGAGCAGCTGCCGGACCTCGAAGGGCACGCTGTCCCCGGTGTCCCGGGCCGGCGATCCCTCGGGGAGATTGCCGATGAACATCGCCGGTCCTCTGCCGCCGAACAGGTCGTAGCGCAGGAAAATCCCCTGGCAGGAGCCGTCGGGACCGGTCATCATGGCCGCACCGAAGTCACCGGGCCAGTCGCCCGGATCCATGGCGAGCACGTCGAAGTCCGGGCCGGTGGGCTGGCCGGAGCGACGGCGGAGAAAAGACATGGGAACATCGTACGTGCCAAGCACACCACGCTCACGGGGTGGGTGGGGCGCCGGACGGAGATCCACGCTCAGAGACCAATGTTGACTCTGAGCAACCGTCCGGGCTACGTTCGGTTCAGCACGACAGCCGTTCTGGGTTTCACCCTTCGGGGGGACGGCATGTCGCAACGCGGCCCTACACGCGTATCCCTCACTGTGCACACCGTCGTGCCGAAGTGCCGAGCACCCAGCTTCGTCGTCGCACACAGCACAGCACACAAGCCAACAGTTCCATGCACACAAGCAAGGTCCGCGGGGCCCCGGCCCGTCGCTCCCGTGGACCTGCTCGGGACGCCGCCGCGTGGGGGCGTGCGGGTCCCGAGCACAGGCACCGGTCTCCGAGTAGCTCTCGGTTCCGGCGCCACACCTCCCGGCGACTGCCGGCCCTTCGGGGCCGGGACCGGCCGACGCACCCCGGTGCGCAGGGGATGACTGGGAGGAAGCCCGGCAGCGCTGTCGGGTTACACAGCAGGCGCCGTGTCTGGCCGCGTGGGGGCGGTGGGCACGGCGTCTGTCTGTGCTCATACTCTGAGCTGCGTTTGTCTAACAGTCAACAGAAATTATGACGGCGCGCGCTCAAATGTGATCAGAAAGATGACCAGCAGAGACCTTGGTGCCGACCCGGGGGTCCGGGCCGGCACCGGACGCGCTCCGGACCTCCCCCGAAGGGGCCGGACACCCGGTCGCGGCGCCCGGCGGCCGGACCGGTCCGGCCGCCGGCCGGAACCGCCCGGACCTCAGGTGAGGTCGAACTCGCCGTCCCGCGCACCGAGCACGAAGGCCCGCCACTCGGCCGGTGTGAACACCAGGACCGGGCCGTCCTCCTGGCGGCCGTCCCGCATCCCGATGTAGCCGTCCACGAAGGCGATCTGGACGTCCCCGACACCCTGGCTGCTGCACAGCCAGGTGGCCCCCGCGAAGTCCACCTTCGGCTTCCCGTTCACGCCGAGCTCCACGGGCTCCACCGCATCCACCTCGGTCCCGCTGTTGGCTGCCACCACTGGTCTCTCCTCCCGACGGCCTGGACGGGCCCAGCCTAGTCACGGTCGCCGCCCCGGTCAGCGGGATGCCCGGACCTCCTCCGGCCGGGGCCGACAGCCTGTCAGCGGGCCCGCCACCGCCCCGGCTGTGCTAGGGCGTGTCCCGCACGGACGGGCGGCGGGCGAGCTGCCAGAGTGTGGAACGCCCCCACCGCCCCCGCCCCGCCACACTCCCCCAGGAGCAGCCGATGAGCCGCCGGGACGGCACCCGCGCCGATGTCATCCCCATCTCCGAGGCTCCCTCGGCCCACCCTCCGGCGCCCCGCACCCCGCCCGGCCGCACGCCGCTGCCCCGGCCGGCTCCGGGCCGCCCGCCCGCACACGGCCGGGTGGGGATCGTCCTGGTCTCGCACAGCCAGGAGCTGGCCGCCGCCGTCCGCGCCATGGCGCTCTCGCTCGCCGACTCCGACTCGCCCGCGCCGGTCGCCGCGACCGGCGGGGACCTCGTCGACGGTCCCGGCATCAGCGCGGTGCTGGTGGCCGCCGCCACCCGCCGGGTCGACCAGGGGCACGGCGTGGTGATCCTGGCCGACCTCGGGAGTGCGGTCGCGACCGTCCGCGCGCTGCTCGCCGACGCGGACGAGCACGGGCTGCCGTTCCCCGTCCGGTTCGCCGAGGCCCCGTTCGTGGAGGGCGCGGTGGCCGCGGTGGCCACCGCCACGGCCGGGGGCGACCTCGCGGCCGTGCTGGACGCGGCCGAGGAGGGCTACCGCCAGCACAAGGGCTGAGCGCCGCCCCGACCGACCGGGGTCCCGAGCAGCCCCGGGCGGCCCCGAGCGGTGCGGCCCCGGGTGGATCCGCCGGCGGATCCAGCGGTTCAGGCGGTTCCCGGTCCCGGCCGGTTCCGGCCGTTCTCGGCGCTCCGCCGGTTCCGGCCGTTCTCGGGGTTCCACCCCACAGCCGGTGACCGCCCGGCTACCATCGGCGCAGAACCGGCCGAGCGGGCCCGGTGGTCGGAGGGGGGAACCTCAGCCATGCGCGTGGTCGTCACAGGCGGAGCCGGATTCATCGGGGCCAACCTGGTCCGGGCCCTGCTGGACCGGCCGGAGGTGAGCCAGGTACGGGTCGTGGACGACCTCTCCACCGGTCACAAGGGCAACCTCGCCGGGACGGGGGCGGTCCTCTTCGAGGGCACCGTCCTGGACCGCGCGCTGCTGGACGAGGCCCTCTCCGGCGCCGACGCGGTGGTCCACCTCGCCGCGCTGCCGTCCGTCCCGCGCTCGGTGGCCGACCCGCTGGCCAGCCACCACGCCAACGCCACCGGCACCCTGGAGGTCCTGGAGGCCGCCCGCCGGGCCGGCGGGCCGTACGTGGCCGCCGCGTCGTCCTCCTCCGTCTACGGCGCCAACCGCGAGCTGCCCAAGCGGGAGACCATGCGGACCGCCCCGATGAGCCCGTACGCGGTCAGCAAGCTGGCCACCGAGGCGTACCTCGCGGCCTACCACCACTGCTACGGGCTGGGCGTGCTGCCGCTGCGGTTCTTCAACGTGTTCGGCCCGCTGCAGCCCGCCGGCCACGCCTACGCGGCCGTGGTGCCGGCCTTCCTCGACGCCGCACTGGCCGGACGCCCGCTGACCGTGCACGGGGACGGCGGGCAGAGCCGGGACTTCACCTACGTCGGCACGGTCGCCCAGGTGATCAGCGACGCGGTCGTCCGCCGGGTGGTGCACGCCGATCCGGTGAACCTCGCGTTCGGCACCCGCACCTCGCTGCTGGAGCTGGTCGGCGAGCTGGAGTCGGTGCTCGGCCACCCGGTCGAGGTCGCGCACACCGAGCCGCGGGCCGGTGACGTCCGGGACTCGCAGGCCGACAACGCACGGCTGCGCGAGCTCTTCCCGGACGTCCGCCCGGTGCCGCTGCGCGAGGGTCTGGAGCAGACGGCGGCCTGGTTCCGCACGCTGTAGCCGCCGCCCGCCGCTCCGCCACCCGCCGCTCGGGGTCCGCCGCCGCGTCAGACGCGCTCGGTGCCCTGCCAGGTGAAGACCGCCGCCGCGCGGTCCGCCAGGGAGTGGCGGATCCACCCGAGCTCCTTCTCCTCCATCGGAGGCAGCTCGTCCAGCCCGAACCAGCCGACCGCGAGCGTCTCGTCGTCGTTGATCCGCGCCTCGCCGTCCACCGGCCGGCAGTGGAAGACGAGTTCCAGGTACCGCGTCAGGTCGCCGTTGGGGTAGGTGACCTCGGGCGAGACGGTGACCGAGACCAACCGCTCGGGGACGGCGACCACGCCGCTCTCCTCCAGGCACTCGCGGACCGCGCCGTCGGCGGGCTGCTCCCCCGGGTCAAGGATGCCGCCGGGCGGCGTCCACCGCCCGTCGTCGGCACGCTGGACGAGCAGCACCCGGCCGTCGTCGTCCAGCACGACCGCGACGACGGCGCTGAGCCAGAGCATGCGGGTGCCGACCACGGCGCGCAGGTCGGCGAGGAACTCGGGAATGGCCATGCCCGGTAGCCTATCCGGGCCGTCCCGGCCTCAGGGCGCGGTTCTCCGCAGCGGTCGGGCCGGGGAGCCGGCCACCACCTCGCCGGGGGGAACGTCCCTGGTCACCACCGCCGCCGCGCCGACGAAGGCGCCCGTGCCGACCCTGCGGCCCTGGAGCACCACGGCGTTCGAGCCCACGGTGACGGCGTCGGCGAGCAGCACCGACCCCGAGACGTTCCCGCCCGGATAGACCGTCACCCGCTCGCCGCACACGGTGTCGTGGCCGACGGTGGCGTTGTAGTGGACCTGGCTGTGCGCGCCGAGCCGGACGCTGCTGGAGACGTACGCGCCGCCCATCACCAGACAGCCCGGCCCGAGTACCGTCTCGGGGGCGACCAGCGCCCGGGGGTGGACCAGGGTCACCGGCTCGCCGCCCAGCCCGTCGAGCAGGGCGGCGAGCCGGTGCCGGACGGCCGGGTCGGCGATGCCGACCAGGTAGGGCGCGCCGCGTCCCAGGTCGGCGGGCCGGCGGACGGGCAGTCCGCGGACGGTGGCGCCGTGCGAGTGGTCGTCGAGGAAGCCCGCGACCGGGACGCCGGCCGCGAGCGCGGTGTCCAGCGCCTCGCGGCCGACGCCCCCGGCGCCGGCGATCCAGAGCCCGGGCCGGGCGGTGTCGGAAGGCATGCGGGCCATCCTGCCCGGTCGCGGCGTCAGGACGCCTCCTCGACGGCGGTGACGACGGGCCGGGCCAGTCGCTGGGCGACCGCTCGCCGGGGGCCGGTGGCCTGCCGGGGCAGGCCGATACCGGCGGGGAACGGCTGGTGCGCGGGCGGTGCCGGCGCGGGGACCGGCGCGGACGCGGGCAGGGACGCGGGCGTGGGGGCGGGGACGGGGACGGACGCGGCGGGCGCGATGGCCTCGGCAGGCTCGGTGGGCGCCGGGAACCCAGGGTTGACCCCGCCGGCCGCGGTGATGCCGGCCGGGCGCAGCAGCACCTTGACGGTGAGCAGGAGGATCCGCACGTCGAGCCGGAGCGATCGGTGCTGCACGTACCAGAGGTCGAGTTCGATCCGCTGGGGCCAGGTGATCGAGTTGCGGCCCTGGACCTGCGCCCAGCCGGTGAGGCCGGGGCGGACGTCGAGCCGGCCGCGCTGGCGGCGGGAGTAGTGGACGACCTGCTCGGGCAGCGTGGGCCGGGGCCCGATCACGCCCATCTCGCCGCGCGCGACGTTCCACAGCTGCGGCAGCTCGTCCAGGCTGGTCCTGCGGAGCAGCTCGCCGAGCCCGGTGATCCGCGGCGCGTCCTCCTCCTCGGGGAACCACCTGTCCCGCATGGTGCGGAACTTGAGGATCTGGAACTCCTCGCCGCGCAGCCCGGTCCTGGTCTGCCGGAAGAGCACCGGTCCGCCCATGGTGCAGCGGATCAGCAGGGCGATCACCAGGCCGAGCGGGATCGCGACGATCCCGGCCAGGACGGTGACCGCGAGGTCCCCCCCTCGCTTCATGACGGTCCTTCCCCCTGATGCGGTGTGGTGGGCGGGCCGGCTCAGCCGACCGTCCAGGGCAGTCCCTTGGCGCGGGCGACGGCCGCGTAGGTCTCCAGCGAGACGGCTGCCACGGCGCGCTGGTCGAAGCGCTCCGTGGCTCGGCGCCGGACGGCGGCGCCGAGCCGGTCGCGCAGGCCGGGCTCGGTGAGGAGGCGGTCCAGCGCGTGGGTGAGGGCCGGGGCGTCCCCGGGCGGGGCGAGGAGCAGGTGCTCGTCGTGGGTGCCGATCTCGCGGCAGCCGCGAATGTCGCTGAGCACCATCGGCAGGCCGCCGGCGGCGGCCTCCATGGCGGAGCGGGAGAACCCCTCCCGGTAGGAGGGGAGCACGAAGACGTCCAGGGCGGCGTAGACCGCGGGCATGTCGCTGCGCGGGCCCGGGAAGTCGACCCCGGACTCGGCGCCGAGGGCGTCCGGCTTGTCCGGGTCGTCCGGTCCGATCCAGACGAACCGGGCCTTGCCGGCCAGCGCGCGGGCGGCCTCGGCGTACTCGCGGATGCCCTTCTCGGCGACCCGTCGGCCGACCCCGCCGACCAGCAACTCGTCCGGTCCGACGCCAAGTTCGGCCCGCAGTCGGCCCCGGATGCGGGCGCGGTCACCCGGGTCGGTGGCGAACCGGGCGAGGTCGACGCCGTTGCCGACCACCCGCGAGCGGCGGGCCGGGACGGCGCGGGCCAGCGTACGGCGGTCCTCGCCGTTCTGGTACAGCTCGGCGTGCGAGAAACGGGCCGCGAAGGACTCGGCACCGAGCACGAAGGCCCGCTTGGCGAGCGGGTCGTGGGCCTGCGCCCAGAGCCCGTGGCAGGTGTTGACGACCACCGGGACGCGGGCGAGCCGGCCCAGCACGCGACCGAGCACACCGGTCTTCGGGTTGTGGGTGTGCAGCACGTCCGGGTGGATCCGGTCCAGCACGGCGAACAGCTCGCGGGCGGCGGCGGCGTCGGCGCGCGGCTGCCAGGCCCGGGTGAGCGCGTGCAGCGGCTCGTGCCGCACCCCGATCGCCTCCAGGTCGGCGACGTACGGGCCGGGCGCGCTGATCCCGTAGGTCGCGAACCCGGCCTCCAGGTCGACCTTCAGCTCGGTGGCGAGCAGGAGGTGCAGGCTCATGTCGACGGTGGTGAGGTGCGCGACGCGCAGCGGGCGGCCACCGGGGCCGCGCAGGCGCGGGAAGGGCAGGCCCTCAGGCACGGGCGCCCACCGCCTTCGCGGTGGCGACGATCCGGGCGTAGGCGCGCTCGGGGATCAGCCGGCCGTAGAGCTTGGCGCGGAAGAAGTCGATGGGGTCGGTGCGGCGGACGGGCACCCGGCGCAGCCGGACCGGGTCGACGCCGGGTACGTTGCGGCCGACCTCGCCGGTCGCGGCGGTCCGGAACCGCGCCCGCAGGGCCGGTTCCATGGGGGGGACGGGCACGCCCCAGGTGTAGGCGTAGTGCCGGGGGCGGACGCCGAGGTGTTCCTCGACGTCGTCGTTGCAGGCGTCGAGCTCGCCGGTGGAGAGCAGTTCGGGGCGGGCGTGGCTGCGGGTGTGGTTGGCGACCGTGCAGAGTCCGGAGGCGGTCATCTCGCGCAACTGGTCCCAGCTGAGGGCGGGGGCGCCGGTGGTCCTCGCCGTCGAGCCCGCCCAGCGCATCTCGCCGCCGACGTGGCCGCTGGCCAGGTAGATCGTGAACGGGAGGCGGCGCTCGCGCAGCAGCGGCCAGGCGTTCTGGTACACGTCGGCGAAGCCGTCGTCGAAGGTGAGGACGGCGCCGGGGGTGCGGCGCCCGGCCTCGATCCGGTCGGTCGCCTCGTCCAGGGACACCACCCGGCCGGGCGGCAGCTCGGCGAGCAGGTCGGCCTGGGCCGTGAACTCCGCGGTGGTGACGTCCAGCTCGTCCGGGCTGCCTCCGCCGACGCGGTGGTAGATCAGGACGGTGGCCCCCTCGCCGGGGCTCGCTCCGACCAGGCGGGCCAGCTGGCGCTTCACCTGGATCCGGATCCCCCCGGTGGCCGGGGCCGTTCCGGGCACGGCGGTGCCGCTCATCGTTCCCCCCTCTGCGACACCCTCCCCGGCGTCGGCAAATGGCCTCGCACCCGGGCCGGTCGGCGGCCCGGACGAGAATCACAGTAGGGGGAACTGTGGGGCTGGTGCCCTGGAATTGTGAAAGAAGCGAGAAGGAGCTGACAGATGGGCCGAAACCGGCCGATCTGACCGGTTGGGCTCGATCGGGCGTTCACTCTGCGATCGGGTTTGTCCGGGCCCGTTCCCGGGAAGATCAGACGGTCGCGCGGCGACGGTGACGGAAGAGCGCGAACCCGATCCGGCCGAGCAGCAGGACGCCGGCCGCGAGGCAGCCCGCCACCGCCATCGCCCACGCCGGACCGTCACTGTCCGGAACCGCGACGGCCACCACGATGCCCAGCGCGAGACAGGCCAGGCCGACCAGGGCCAGCGGCACCTGGTGGGTGACCAGCGCGCCTCCGTGCCAGAACCGGTCCATCCGGGTCGCGCCGTGCGGGTGGACGTGATCACGTTCCGCGTCTGCCATGAGCCCAAGGTACCCCGGTGCGGCGGCGGAGGCAGCACGCAGGACGTCATTTCCCGGACACGCTGGGCGACGATCACGCGCGCCGGCCGGCCGGCTCCCCCACCCGGCAGCGGCTTCCCATTCCGGCTGTCCCCGGTCGGTTCCCCCACACTCCGGTGCACCGTCCGGGGCACGCCCCGAGCGTGCATTCCGGCCTCGTTCCCGCCGGGTTTCCGATCACCGAAAAAACCTGGACTGTCCGGTACAACCATCAACGCGCCGTACCTGTCTCCATTACATTGAGCGATCCAGGAGCCGTCCGCGGTGCGGGTTGGGAGTCCCCGCCGTGGACCGGAGATACCCAGGGGGCGGAGCCGCCGTGCCCTGGAGTCGGAGGCCGGGCTCCGTCCTCCGGCGGTACCGCCACGCCGCATCGGCGACCGAGGGGGAACCGTGCCGCAGTCCCAGTCCACGACATCGACCTCCAGTTCCATGGCCCGGACCGCGGCCACGGTCAGGGCCCGCCCGGGCCTGCGACCGCTGCCGCCGGCCGGCACCCCGGCCACCGGGCGGACATCCGTGGGGCGGAAACCCACAGGCCCCGTAGCCGTGCCGACGCCCGTGGCCGTTCCGGTCACCGGGCCCGCCACCACCTCGCCGACCGACGGGCAGCCGGTCGCCGGGCAGGCACGCGCGGGCCAGGCGCTCGCGGGTGAGGCGCTCGCGGGTGAGGCGCTCGCGGGTGAGGCGCTCGCGGGTGAGGCGTTCACCGGCCAACCGCTCGGCGGGCAGTCGCTCACCGGCCCGGCCGCGGGCCGGAGCCTGCGGCCCGTGCCACGGCCCGCCCCCCTCCCGGTGCCGCGCCCGGCCCGGGGCGCCGACGCCGCTTGTCCGGCGGACGCACGCGGGGCGTGGCTCCGCTTCGCGCCCGTCCAGCCGCTGTTCCGGGCCCGGGCCGCGCAGCGGCTCGCCGTGCTGGCCTACCACGGCGTGACCGACCCCCGTTCCTTCGGCGCCCAGCTGGACCGGCTGCGAAGACTCGCCACACCCGTCTCGCTGGCCGCCGTGCAGCAGGCCGTCGCCGAACGGCGTCCGCTGCCCGCCCGCAGCGTGCTGGTGACCTTCGACGACGCCGACCGCAGCGTCCTCACCCACGCGCTGCCCGCCCTCCACGAGCGCGGCATCCCGGCCGCCGCCTTCGTGATCTCCGAACTGATCGGGACGGAGAAGCCGTTCTGGTGGCACGAGGCCGACTTCCTCGCCCGGCACGGCGGGCGCGCCCGGTCACTCGACTGCGGACACCCCTCCCAGTTGCTCCGCCGGCTCAAGGCGATGCCGGACCCGGACCGCCGGCGCAGCCTCCAGGAACTGCGGGTCAGCGCCGACCGCCGACCGCCCGGCCAGGACCAGCTCACGCCCGCCGACCTGCTCGCGCTCCGCGAGGGCGGCGTCGCGATCGGCAACCACACCCAGGGGCACCCGTGCCTCGGGCGCTGCGACGACGCCACCGTCCGGGCCGAGATCACCGGCGCCCACGAGGCCCTCACCCGCTGGCTCGGCGAGCCGCCGACCGCATTCGCCTACCCGGACGGCGGCCACGACCCGCGCGCCGAAACCGTCCTGCAGGAACTCGGCTACCGGCTCGGTTTCCTCTCCGACCACCGTCTCGGCCCCCGCCTCCCCAACCACCCGCTCCAGATCAGCCGTCTCCAGGTGGACTCCACGACGAGTACGCGCAGGTTCGACACGATCCTGTCCGGCCTCGAACCGGCCTACCGCCGCTGGCGCGGCCAGGCCGCCTGACGCCCGTCCGTTCGCCCTCACCCGCCCTCGCGCACCCTCGCGCACCCTCCCGCACAGGAAGTCGGCCCGTCCGATGTCCTGCGCACGGGCGCGGCTGGGTCAGACGGTCAGGGACCCGAGCAGGAGGGCCCTGGGGTAGCCGAGGGCGGCGGCGGGGAGCACGGCGGGGGCTCCCGCGTGGAGGACGGTGAGGGTGCCCGCGCCCTGACGGGTCGGGTCGGCGACGCGGCGCAGGGCCTGGGCGGCGACGGGCTCGGCCGAGCCGTGCAGGGTGAGCCCCGGAGCGGCCGTCGGGGCGACGGCGTCCCGGATCCGGTCGGCGACCAGCTCGTAGTGGGTGCAGCCGAGGACGACCGCGGCGGTGCCGGCGGGGGTGCGCTCGGCCGCGGCGGCGATCGCGGAGGTGATCGCCACGTCGTCACCGTGCTCGATCGCGTCGGCCAGGCCCGGGCAGGCGACCTCGGTGACGGCCGCCGCCCCGGCGAAGTCGCGGATCAGGTTCCGCTGGTAGGCACTGCCGGTGGTGGCGGGAGTCGCCCAGATGGCGACCGGGCCGCCGAGGGCGGCGGCCGGCTTGATCGCCGGGACGGTGCCGACGACCGGGAGGCCGGGTTCGAGTTCGGCGCGGAGCGCGGCGAGCGCGTGGACCGAGGCGGTGTTGCAGGCGACGACCAGCACGTCCGGCCGGTGCGCCGCGACCGCCCGCGCGCAACCGAGCGCGAGCGCGGTCACCTCCTCGGGCGTACGCGGGCCCCAGGGCATCGAGGCGGGGTCGGAGGAGAGCACCAGGTCGGCGTCCGGACGCAGCGTCCGTAGCGCGGCGGCGGCGGCCAGCAGGCCGATTCCCGAGTCCATCAGTGCGATCTTCACGGGTCAAGACTTTAGTCGATGCCCCCCGCCGGGCCCCTGGTGCGGCAGACTGCGCGGGTGACCGTCCTGCTGTGGATCGCTGCGCTCTCCCTGCTGGTCTGGCTCTGGCTGGCGGGCTGCCACGGGTTGTTCTGGCGTACCGACGTGCGGCTTCCGCCGCGCCGTCCGCCCGCGCGCTGGCCGCAGGTCGCGGTGGTGGTGCCGGCCCGGGACGAGGCGGAGGTGCTGCCGGTGAGCCTGCCGAGCCTGCTGGCGCAGAAGTATCCGGGGCGGGCCCGGGTGATCCTGGTGGACGACCACAGTACGGACGGCACCGGCCGGCTCGCGGCCGGGCTGGCCGCGCCGGAGGGGCTGGAGCTGACGGTGACCACGCCTCCCCCGCTGCCGCCGGGGTGGACGGGCAAGCTGTGGGCGCTGCGGCACGGCGTCGAACTGGCCGGGCCGGACGCCGAGTACCTGCTGCTGACCGACGCGGACATCGCGCACGGCCCGGAGTCGCTGGCCGAGCTCGTGGCCGCCGCCGAGAGCAACCGGCTGGACCTCGTCTCGCAGATGGCCCGGTTGCGGGTGGAGACGGGGTGGGAACGGCTGATCGTGCCGGCGTTCGTGTACTTCTTCGCCCAGCTCTACCCGTTCCGGTGGAGCAACCGGCCCGGCTCCCGGACGGCCGCGGCGGCGGGCGGCTGCTCGCTGGTGCGGCGGGAGGCGTTGGAGCGGGCGGGCGGCGTGGCGGCGATCCGGGGAGCGGTGATCGACGACGTGTCGCTGGCGCGGGCGGTGAAGGCGTCCGGCGGCCGGATCTGGCTGGGCCTGGCCGAGCAGGTGGACAGCGTGCGGCCCTACCCGCGGCTGGCGCAGCTGTGGCGGATGGTGTCGCGCAGCGCGTACGCCCAGCTGCGGCACTCGCCGCTCTTGCTGCTCGGCACGGTGCTCGGTCTGGCGCTGGTGTACCTGGTGCCGCCCCTCGCCTGCGTGGCCGGTCTCGCGACCGGCGCGTGGCTGGTGGCGGCGGTCGGCGGGGCCGCGTGGGCGCTGATGACGGGGACCTTCCTGCCGATGCTCCGGTACTACCGGCAGCCCGCGCCGGCTGCCCTGCTGCTGCCGTTCACGGCGGCGCTCTACCTGCTGATGACGGTGGACTCGGCGGTGCAGCACTGGCGGGGCAGGGGGGCCGCCTGGAAAGGCCGGACGTACTGAGCCCGGCTGCGGCAGACTGGCCGGATGGACCGTCGGACGATCTCCCGCCTCGCGCATGCCCACCACCCGATCGCCGCACCGGTCGCCGACGAGTCGGTGGCCCGGCTGCTGGCGCGGGCGACGGCGCGCACCGAGCACGGCCGGGCCCTCGACCTGGGGTGCGGCGAGGGCGGCTGGCTGATCCGTACGCTGACCGCGCGGACCGGCTGGGAGGCGGTCGGGGTGGATCTGGACGCGGCGGCGCTGACCCGCGCCCGGCAGACGGCGGAGGCGCTCGGCGTGCAGCGGCGGCTCGGCCTGCACCACCTGGACGCCCGGGAGTTCACCGATCCCGCGGGGTTCGACCTGGTGCTGAACGTCGGTGCCACGCATGCGTTCGGCGGGCTGCTGCCGACGCTGGACGCCGCCCGGGAACACCTGGCGCCGGGCGGCCGGGTGCTGGTCGGCGAGGGGTTCTGGGAGCGTGAGCCGGACCGGCCCGCGCTGGACGGGCTGGGTGCGGACCGGGACGACTACGCGGACCTGGGGACCACCGTCGACCGGGTGACGGCGGACGGCTGGACACCGGTGTTCGGGTACGTGAGCAGCCGCCAGGAGTGGGACGACTACGAGTTCTCCTGGACGGGCGCGCTGGCCGAGTGGGCGCTGGACCATGCGGACCATCCGGACGCGGAGGCCGCCCGGGCCGCGGCCGACCTGCACCGCGCCGAGTGGCTGCACGGCTACCGGGGGACGCTCGGCTTCGTGACGCTGCTGCTGCGCCGGGGCTGAACGGTCCCCGCGGACGCCCGGGCGGGCTGCCACGGGTCCGGGTCCGGGGTGCGGCGGCAGGGGTGGTGCGGCGGGCGGGGCGGTGCGGCCGGATCCCGGTGGCCGGCTCCCGACGCGCGGCTCCCGGGCCGCCCGCCCCCTCCGGCTACTTCTGGGTACGGGCGAGGAAGTCGTCGATCAGCGGGGCGATCTCCGGAAGCTTCTCCTCCAGCGCGAAGTGCCCGGTGTCCAGGACGTGCAGTTCGGCGTCGGGCAGGTCGCGCAGGTAGGCGCGGGCGCCGGGCTCGGTGAAGAACAGGTCGTTGCGGCCCCAGACGATCAGCGTGGGCGGGCGGTGCGTGCGCAGCCACTCCTGCCAGACGGGGTAGAGCGCGACGTTGGAGTGGTAGTCGAGGGCGAGTTCGACCTGAATGTCCTTGCGGCCGGGCAGGTCGAGGGCGTGCTGGTCGAGCGTCCAGCCGTCGGGGGCGACCAGCTCCGGGTCGCCGGTGCCGCCCTCGTACTGGGCGCGGGTGATCTCCAGGGTGAGGATGGCGCGGGCGCGTTCGGCGGCCCCTTCGACACCGGGCCGGTTGGCGATGAACTCCCGCGCCTGGTCGGAGAGTCCTTCTTCGTAGGCGTTGCCGTTCTGGACGACCAGGCCGGTGACCCACTCGGGGTGCCGGGTGGCGAGCCGGAGGCCGACCGGGGCGCCGAAGTCGAAGACGTAGAGCGCGAACCGGTCGAGGCCGAGGGTCCGGCAGAAGCCCTCGACCACGTCGGCCAGGGTGTCGAAGCGGTAGTCGAACGCGCCGGGGGCGGGGCTTTCGCTGTGACCGAAGCCCGGGTAGTCGGGGGCGATCAGCCGGTAGCGGGTGCCGAGCGCGTCGAACAGCCGGCGGAACTGGTGCGAGGCGGACGGGAAGCCGTGCAGCAGCAGGAGGACGGGGGCGTCGGCCGGTCCGGTCTCCCGGTAGAAGACGCGCAGACCGTCGACGTCGACGTGGCGGTGGTGGATGTGCGGGATCGTCAGCTCGCTCATGCTAACCATTAAACACCGCCGAACCAGTTAGGTAAATGCCTGCCCGCACTCCGGACGGCTACCCCCGCCCCACCTCCACCTCCACCTCCGCTACCGCCCCCGCCCCCGCCCCGTCACCGCCGCCCCGCCGCACCGCGCCCCCGCCCCGTCACCGCCGCCCCGCCGCACCGCGCCCCCGCCCCGTCACCGCCGCCCCGCCGCACCGCGCCCCCGCCCCGTCACCGCCGCCCCGCCGCACCGCGCCCCCGTCACCGGCGCAGCAGCCTGAGCCCGGCCGGCTTGGCGAACTCGAACCGGGCCATCTGCTCAAGGTCCTTCAGCCAGCCGACCGCACCGCCCGGACGCGCCAGCACCCGCCCGTAGAGCTCCTCGAAGGCGGTGGTGACGCTCTCCAGCGAGAACCGGCCGACCACCCACTCCCGCCCCCAGTCGCCGAGTTCGGCCCGGCGGACCGGGTCGTCGAGCAGCCCGCGCAGCTGCCCGGCCAGCGCGGCGGGCTCGCGCGAGCCGTCACCGAAGCCGTACATGCAGCGGGAGGCGTGCGGTTCGACCAGCGGCCCCGGCTCGTGCACGGCGGTGTAGCCGGCCGCGCCGTGCACCACCACCGGCTTGCCGAAGGCCAGGCCGCGCAGCGCCGAACCGCCCATCCCGAGGACGACGTCCCCGGCCTGGTAGGCCGGCCGGGGATCGGCCAACTGGCCCGGGACCAGGACGGCTTCACGGCCGAGCGCCTCGTTGGCCTCGGCCGCGCGGGCGCGCAGCCGCTCCAGGCTCGGCCCGGCCCCCACCACGGCCAGCCGGACCCGGGGGTCGTCCAGCAGCCGGACGGCGTCGACGGTGAGTTCGGCGCCGGCGTCCTTCTCCAGCGCGGGCACCAGGCGGGTGACCACGACCAGCAGCAACTCGCCCTCCCGGATGCCGTGTTCACGCCGGAAGGCGGCGCCGTCCGCCGCACCGGGCGCATCGGTCACGGTGTCGACCGGCGGCTCGATCAGGCTGACGTCCCGGTGGCCGAAGGCCCGGCCGTCGCCCATCAGCGCGCCCAGGCCGAGCACCAGCGGCTGGTGCCGGGGCAGGCCCCGCAGCATCCGGATGCCGTAGAAGGTGGTGACCACCGGCAGCCGGCCGTAACGGCCGGGCCCGAAGTACGCGTTGCGGGCCGCCCGGACCTCCCAGGCGTGCAGCAGCTGGCTGCCGTGCTCGGCGGCGAGCCGGCCGAGCCGTCGGCGGACCTCGGCGTGCGGGGTGTCGGGCCCGCCGGCGACGACCACGTCCAGGCCGTGCCCGGCGGCGATGTCGACCAGCGGCGCCGGGCCGGCCACTCCCTGGGCGAAGAGCACCGGCTCGTGGCCCCGTTCACGCAGGGTGCGGGCGATGTCGACCGCGTTGAGCTGGGCACCGCCCAGGGTCAGGTTGTTGAGGTGGACGAGCACCCGGACCGGTCGCACGCGTCAGTCCTCCCAGCGGTGCGGGACGAACACCGGCGCGGCCAGGACCACGGCGCGCGGGGGCGAGTCCAGCATCGGCCCGAAGACGTCGAACTGGCCGACCGAGTGCCAGCTCATCAGCGTCCCGCCGTCGGTCCTGCCGATGCTGTAGACGCCGGCCCAGAGCGTGTACCGGCCGCGCGGCAGCGGCAGCCGGGGTATCACGCAGGAGACCGGGTGGTCGCCGCCGGTGAGCCGGATCTCGTGGCTGATCTGGAAGATCGGGCTGGAGGTGCCCTCGCTGACGCCCAGGTGCAGGGTCGCGTCGCCGCGGTAGTCGCCGCCCAGCGTGAGCTCGACGGTCATCGGCTCGTCGGTGGTGAGGCTCTCGCGGCCCTCGCCGCGCACCCCGTGCCTGAGCAGTCGGAGCGGCTCCCCGGTCCGGCCGCCGGCCTCGGACTGCGCCTCGATCGAGTCGCGGTATCCCGCCATCGCCTCCTTGATCCCGGCGTCCACCCGGATCGAGCCCTGCTCCAGCCAGATGCCCCGCCGGCAGATCGACTCCACCGCGGGCAGGTCGTGCGAGACGAAGACGATGGTGGTGCCCTGCTCGGCGACCTCGCGCATGCGGTCCAGGCAGCGCTGCTGGAACACCGCGTCACCGACCGCCAGCACCTCGTCCACCAGCAGGACATGGGGTTCCAGGTAGGCGGCGACGGCGAAGCCGAGGCGCATCTGCATGCCGGAGGAGTAGAACTTCACCTGCCGGTCTATGGCGCCGCCGAGCCGGGCGAACTCGACGATGTCGTCGAACCGGGTGGCCACCTCCCGCCGCCGCAGGCCGAGCAGCGCGCCGAACAGGTAGATGTTCTCCCGACCCGTCAGGTCGGGGTGGATGCCGGCCCGGATCTCGATCAGGGCGCCGATCCGCCCGCGCACGTCGATCACCCCGCCGTACGGGTACATCACCCGGGTCAGCATCTTGAGCAGGGTGGACTTGCCCGAGCCGTTGGAGCCGATCAGCCCGACCGAGTCGCCCGGCTCGATGTGCATCGAGATGTCGCGCAGCGCCCAGCGCCAGTCCTCGCCCTTCTCCCCGCGCAGCCGGCGGGCCATGGAGTCGACCTTGTCCCGCAGCAGCATCCGCTGCTGGTCCGCCTTGAAGCGCTTCCACACCTGGTCGGTGCGGATGGTGCCCGGCGGGAGGTCACGGGCGGCGGCGGTCGGGCTAGGCGACATCGGCGATCCCCGTCTCCAGCTTCTTGAACAGCAGGTAGCCGCCGACCAGGAACACCACCGAGGAGACCGAGGCGATCGAGGTCAGCGTGGCGTCCGGCGCCCGGCCGTACAGCAGGGCGTTGCGGTAGCCCTCGATCACGGCACCGAGCGGGTTGAGGCCGACGTAGATCTCCTGGAGTCGCTCCGGGATCTGCGCCAGCGGGTAGGCGACCGGGGTGGCGAACACTCCCATCTGCGTGATGATCGGCAGCAGGTGCCGGACGTCGCGCAGGTAGACCACGGCCACCGAGAGGACCAGCGCCACGCCGTAGGTGAAGGCGAACTGGACGAGCAGCAGCGGCAGGACCCAGAAGAGGGTCGCCGCGGGCGCGGTCCAGAACACCAGGAAGAGCAGCCCCAGGACGGCGGTGCCGATCAGCATGTCGACGCCGGCCACCAGCATGGTGGCGAGCGGGAAGACCTCGCGCGGGCAGTACACCTTGTTCAGCAGGCTGAGGTTGTTGGCCAGGCTCAGCGCACCCTGGTTCATCGTGTTGCTGAAGAACTGCCAGACGATCAGGCCGACGTAGGCGAACAGCGGGTACGCGGCGCCCTCGGTGTCGACGTCGACGGCCCGGCGGAAGACCAGCGTGAAGATGGCGCAGAGCGCGAGCGGGGTGAGCACCGCCCAGGCGAAGCCGAGCACCGCCTGCTTGTACCGGGCCCGCAGGTCGCGTTCGGCCAGCGCGCGGACCAGCTCACGGGCCCCCCACAGCTCGCGGGCCACCCGGGCCGGGCGGAGCCGGCGCTTGAAGACCAGTTCGGACGGCGGCCCCTCGGCGGCCTGCGGGTGCGCCTCGGTGTCCGCGGCCCGGCCGGCCGGCCCGTCGACGAGCTGTGTGCGTTGTCCCCCCACGGACATCTGCCCTCTCCGGTACCGGCGGTATCGAGAAGTGGGCTCGTCAGGGCGGTGCTTGACACCGCTCCGGTGCGGCCCGGCCCCCACTGTGGCACAGAGTGTGGTCGACGGGGGTCGGTTCGGTGAACGTGATCGGATCGCGGCCCGGGGGGCGGCCGAAAAGGGCGGGTCGGCCGAAATCGGCCGACCCGCCCGGGGGTTCGGGAGGCAACGCCGGGGTCAGAACCGGATCGTGCGGGGGTGGCGCTGCTGGTCCTGCGCGACGAGGTGGTCGAGGATGCCCGGCATCGCCTCGACGCCGCCGGCGTTGGTCGGGGAGGTCCGGTACTCGCCCTGCACCACGACGGTGGGCAGCTCGTTGATGCCGTACCGGACGAACAGCGCGACGGCCTCGTCCACGGCCCGCTGGACGTCCTCCGAGCGGTACACCTCGCGGAACCGCTGCGCGTCGACGCCCTGGCGCGCGGCCCAGTCGGTGGTGAGGTCCTCGGTGGTGAGGTCCTGCTCGTCGGAGTGGATCGCGCGGAACGCGGAGGACTGCAGCCGCTCGACCAGGCCGAGCCGCTCCAGCGTGTAGTACAGGCGCGCGTGACCGCGCTGCGCACCCTCCTCACGACTGCCCTGCCAGATGGCCGGCACCCGGCGCAGGTCGACGTCGGACCGGTGCTTCTCGACCCAGGTCTGGAGAGGCTGTTCGAGCTGCTGGGAGTGACCGCAGTCGTACCAGAAGAACTCGACCGCCTCGGTGCGGGCGCTCTCGCGCACCGGCTGCGGCTGGTCGAGACGGACGAACTGGGCGCCCTCGCGGGGCGGCTGGTGGGAGACGGCGCCGGCCTGCACGGGGCACGCGGCGATCCCGGTGGCGACGGCGAGCAGCAGAGTGGTTCTCAGGATCGACTTCACACGGGGCAGTGTGACGGTGACGGAACGTCATCGGCCAGTCGCCCCGGTGCGTCGGGCCGGGATTCGCCCGATCGGCGCACCCGGCCCGGCGCACCGGGACGCGTCAGCCGCGCCCTTCGTGTCCGCACACGTCGGTGAAGAGCTCCTGCCAGGCGTCCGCGACCACGTCCAGCTCGCAGTGGGCCAGCGCGTGGACGCGGGCGGCGGCGCCGAGCCCGGCGCGGTCGCCCGCCAGCACCTTGGCCAGCGCCTCGGCCAGGGCGACCGGGTCGCCCGGGGCGACCAGCGAGCCGGTGGCACCGTCCCGGACGATCGAGCGGACCCAGCCGACGTCGGTGGCGACGGCGGGCAGCCCGGCCAGCGCGGCCTCGATCAGCACCCCGGGCACGCCCTCGCTGTCGCTCGACAGCAGGACGGCGTCGGCGGCCCGATAGAGCGGAGCGGGATCCGGGAGGGTCCCCAGGAAGTGGGCCCGGGCGGCGGCCGGGTGCCGTTCCAGGGCGGCGCGCTGCGGGCCGTCCCCGGCCACGGCGAGGCGGACGTCGGGGAGCCGGTCGAGGGCGTCGAGGGCGACGTCCAGCCGCTTCTCCCGGGAGATCGCGCCGAGCCAGGCGACCAGCAGGCCGTCCGGCGGCAGGCCGAGGGACTGCCGGGCCGCACGCCGGTCGGCCTCGCCGTCGGCGGGCGGGTAGCGGTCGGCCGCCCGGGCGTTGGGGATGGTGCGCACGCTCGCGGCGGACAGCCCGAACCGATCCACCAGCACCTCCCGGGCCTCGTCGGCGAGCGCGGTGACGGCCGCGGCCCGGTGCAGCAGGGCGCCGGTGCGCAGCCGGCGCACCGGACCGGCCGTCCAGTGCCGGGGGTCGCCGATGGAGACGTAGACGAAGGGGGTACGGGTACCGGCCAGGGCGAGGGCGCAGGCGGGGAGGGTGGAGGATCCGTGTGCGACGACGAGGTCCGCGGTGCGGGCGGCGGCGCGCAGGGCGGTGAGGGTGCGGGGGTGCAGCCGGCCGGGGCCGAGCACGGCGGTGGCCCGCGTGTCGGCGGCGTCGGGGTGGGCGTCGGGGTGCGGGGCGAGGGCGCGCAGCGCGGAGGCCTGGCCACGGCGGCGGAGTTCGCGGTGGAGGTCGCGGGCGAGGTTCTGCGCACCGCGGCGGCGAGGGTCGGTGATGAGGTGCAGGATGCGGGGGCGGGTTCCGGCCGTCCTGACCGGTGTCGCTTCGGGCATGGGAAAGACCTTGGCACAGGGCCCCGCGCGGGACGACCCCTTCGCGCAACCCGGCGGTGGTCCGCTGTTCGGCGCGGATACTCCCGGCGGGCGCCGGTCGGGCGCCGTGGTGCGCCCGGTGGGGGATCCGCGCGCCCCGCCCGGCGCCTTCGGCCGCCCCCTGCCGGTGGCGCCGCACTCTCCCCCGGGTGGCCGCGGCCGACCGCGGGCGGCCGTCCTGACCGAATCGCTGGCGGGTACCGGTCGCGACCTGCGATGCTGAGCGGCAGTCAGGGCGCTGTCCCGGCACGGGAGACCGGGCGCGCCCAGGAGGGCGGGGGTTGGCCTGTGCATGTGCTCTATGTGATCGACAGCGTGAGCCGGGTCGGTGGGGCCGAGCAGGGCCTGGTGGCAATGGCACCCCAGTTGGTGCGGGCCGGTGTCCGCCTCGACATCGCGTACCTCAAGGACTCGACCGGCGGCTTCCAGCCGGAGCTGACCGCGGCCGGGGCCGACGTCTTCGGGGTCGGGCGGCCCTCCCGGGGCCAGACCGTCGCCGCGCTGCACCGGCTGGTCCGCGAGCGCCGCCCCGATCTGCTGCACACCACCCTGTACGAGTCGGACGTGCTCGGCCGGGCCGCCGCGCTGACCGCCCGCACGCCGGTGGTGACCAGCCTGGTCAACGCGGCGTACGGGCCCGAGCACCGCACCGCGCGCGGGCTGAGCCCGTGGAAGGTGCGGGCCGCCCAGGCAGTGGACGCGGCGACCGCCCAGGGCACCCGGCGGTTCCACGCGCTGACCCGGTACGTGGCCGGGGCGATGGCACGCCGGCTGCGGGTGTCGTCGCAGCGGATCGATGTGGTGCCGCGCGGGCGCGACCCGGAGCGGCTGGGCATCGTGACGCCGGACCGGCGGGCCGCGGTGCGTTCGTCGCTGGAGCTGCCGCAGGACGTGCCGGTGGTGCTGGCCGCGGCCCGCCAGCAGTACCAGAAGGGCCTGGACGTGCTGCTGGAGGCGTGGCCCGCGGTGCTGCGCTCGGAGCCGGAGGCGGTGCTGCTGCTGGCCGGCAGCGAGGGCGGCGAGACGGACCGGCTGCTGGCACTGGCCGGGGCGACGCGCGGCGTGCGGTTCCTGGGGCCGCGGGACGACGTGTTCGACCTGATGGCGGCGGCCGACGCGTTGGCGGTGCCGTCGCGCTGGGAGGGCCTGGGCAGCGCGGCGATGGAGGCGATGGGTGTCGGGGTGCCGCTGGTCGCCTCCGACGTCCCGGCGCTGCGCGAGACCGTCGGCTCGGAGGATTACGCGCGGTTGGTGGCGCCGGAGCGGCCCGCCGCGCTGGCGGAGGCGCTGATCGACACGCTGGAGGACCGGGCCGCGGCGCGGGTGCGAACGAAGGCTGCGCGGGCGCGGTTCCTGACCTCGTTCACGCTGCAGCAGGTGTCGGCCCAGATGGTCGGGTTCTACGAGCGCTCGCTGCGGCTGCGCACGGTCTGAAGGCGGTCCGGCCTGGCACGGGGGCCGGGCCGCCCGGACCGCTCCGACCGCCCTGCGGGTGACGGACGGGCGGGCCCGGAGGCTCGGGACGGGCGGACCGGCCGAGTACGGTCTGTCCGGATCCGGGCGGTCGCGGCCCGTTGTACGAGGTCTCCCGGACCAGTATCGCCAAAGCGGTTGCGCCGCACGTCGCGGCTCGGGAAGCATCGCCGGGGGGACCGGCGGGGGCGGCGGTCAGTGTGTGTCGGTACACCGCCGGGCCGGGCCGCGTCTGCGGGGAGCGCGTCGTCGGGACGTCGTCCGCGAGTCGTCAGGGGGGGGCGGGTTGCGACATCGTCCGAGGGATTCCACCGTGCCGGGAGCCGTCCGTTCCGGCGGCCCGGGCTCTGTCGGCAGTACCCCCACCCTCCGTACTCCCCTGCGGGAGCCGGACGGGCGCTGAACAGCACCACCGCACCATGAACGCGAGGGGATCCCACCGGTGGAACCGGCAAACCACTTCACCGTCCTGCGGCGGTACTGGCGACTGCTCGCCGGTTGTACGCTCGCCGCGCTCGTCGTCGGCTGGCTGCTGGCCCCCGCCGGCGACGCGGTGGACAACGCCAGATGGAAGTGCAAGGTCGCCATCACGCCGGTCGCGGGGGCCGGCGACACCGTGCGGGCCGACCAGGTGCTCTCCTACGCCCAGGGGGCCGACGTCGCCACGGCCACCGCCAGACAGCTCGGCATCACGGACGCCGCCGCAGTGATCGCCCGCCGGACGGTCACCGCGGACAGCGCCCAGATGCTGACCATCGCCACCACCGGGCCGACCCGGCAGTCCTGCTCCGACCTGGCCACCGCCTACTCGGCCGCGATCATCAAGGGCTACAGCGACGAGTCGGCCCGCAGCTCCTCCGAGACCATCAAGAAGCTCCAGGCGCAGGCGGACGAGCAGCAGCGGCAGCTGAACGAGATCCAGCAGCAGTACACCCGGTCCTCGGCCGCCGACCAGCCCAAGCTCCAGCCCAAGCTGACCGCCGCCAACACCTCGCTGACCACCACCCTCACCTCGATCAGCAAACTGCAGAACGCCGCCCAGACCGACGCCATCCAGCAGTGGGGCAGCATCGACGCCCGGCAGGGGGCGAGCAACCTGCTCTCCTCCCCCAGCCGGGGCGTGCGGCTCGGCCTCGCGGTGGCGCTCGGGCTCGCGCTCGGCGTGGTCGCCGCACTGATGCTCAGCCGGATGGACACCAGGCTCCGCACCCGCAACGGCGTCGAGGAGGCGTTCAACCTTCCGGTGATCGGCGAGGTGCCGCAACTCTCCCGCCGCCTGCGGAGGCTGCGCGAACCGCTGGTCCGCGCCCGGCCCTCCGACCCGGCCGCCGAGGCCTACCGCTCCCTGCGCTCCACCCTGCTGCTCACCGGCCCCGACTCCCTCGCCCGCCCGACGGGCGGCGACGACCGGGATCCTGCGGAGACCGTCTCGCGGCGGCTCGCCGAGCCCGCGCCGGTGGTGCTGGTCACCTCCGGCAGCAGCCTCGACGGCCGGACCATCACGACCGCCAACCTGGCCGCCGCCCTCGCCGAGACCGGCCGCGGAGTCCTGGTCCTGGACTGCGACTTCCGCAACCCCCAGCTGCACGCCCACCTCGGGGTCGGCGACGGACCGGGCATGGCCGAGCTGCTCAGCGGTGAACGGCTGGGCGAACTGGACGACCTGATCCGGCCGACCAACGTCGAAGGGGTCTCGCTGATCACCGGCGGGAACACCACGGCGTACCCGGCCGCGCTGGTGCTGCGCGCCGCCGAGGTGCTGCGCCGGGCCCGCCGGCACGCGGACGTCATCCTCGTCGACACCTCCCCGCTGCTGCACGCCAACGACGCGTACGACCTGGTGCAGCACGCGGACGCGGTGCTGGTCACCGTGCGGAGCGGCAACGTCACGCCCGAACAGGCCGACCGGGTGGCCGAGTTGCTCTCCCGAACCGGTGTCCCCGTGGCCGGGGTGGCGCTGCTCGGCACGTCCGGGCGGCCGTCCGGACGGCGGCGGCGCGGCACCGGGGGCGGTGCCGGCGTGCCGGCCGGGCGGGGCGGGCAGCCGACCGCGGTGCCGCGGGCGGCCGGGCCGGTGGCCGAGCGGCACGGCGCGCGGCCCGGTGAACGGTCGGGAGAGCGCGGACGCGGGGACGGACGCGGGGACGGGCGCGGGGACGGGCGCGGGGACGGGCGGGCCGCACCGAGCTGGGCCCGGCGCGCGCCCGGCCCGGGCGGCGGACCCGGACCGGAGCACGAGTCGACGCCCGACTCCCCGCACGGACCCGGCAACGCGCCGGGTCACGGGCCGGGTCACACGCCGGGTCACGCGCCGGAGCGCGGCCCGGGGACCGGCGCCCGCGGCACGGACGGCCCCGACGGCCCCGACGGCCCCGACGGCAACGGTCACACCGGCCGCCCCGGCCTCGGCCGCGGCGTCAACGGGCGCGGCGTCAACGGGCGCGACCCACGGAGCGGCGCCCCGGGAAGCGACCACGGCGGCCTCGGCCGCGGCGGCGACCACGGCGAGCCGGCCCTGCTGCACGAGGCGGAGGAGCGGTGAGCGCGCCGGCGCACGGCACGACGGACGAGCCCACCCGGGTGCTCTGGCTGGCCAAGGGCCTCGGACGCGGCGGCGCCGAACAACTGCTGCTCAACTGCGCCCGCCACGCCGACCGTTCGCGCTACCGGATCGAGGTCGCCTACGTCCTGCCGTGGAAGGACGCGCTCGCCCCGGCGCTCACCGAGGCCGGCGTCCCGGTGCACTGCCTCGGCGGCGCCCCGGGCACGCCCGGCCGGGCCGACCCGCGCTGGCCGCTGCGGCTGCGCCGGCTGATCGCCGACCGCCGATACGGCCTGGTCCACACCCACATGCCCGTCCCGGCCGCCGCCGCCCGGCTGCTCTCCCCCACGGTCGCGCCGGCGCCACGCCTGGTGCACACCGAGCACAACATCTGGGACCGCTACCGCACGGCCACCCGCTGGGCCAATGCCCTCACCTACCGGCGCAACGACGCGGTGATCGCCGTCTCGCACGCCGTCGAGCGGACCATCCCGGCGGACCGGCGCCGCCCCGGCGACTGGGTGACCGTGGTGCACCACGGACCGGACCTGGCCGGCGCCCCCGAGGGGCCGGCCGCCCGCGCCGCCGCCCGCGCCGGACTCGGGCTCCCGGACGACGCGTTCGTGGTCGGCACGGTCGGCAACCTGACCCCGAAGAAGGACCAGGCCACCCTGCTCGCCGCGCACGCCGCGCTGCGCCGCCGCCGCCCGGACGCCCGGCTGGTGCTGATCGGCGCCGGGCCGCTGGAGGTCCGGCTCCGCGCCCTCGCCGCCGAACTCGGCCTGACGGACGCCGTCCTCTTCACCGGATCGCGCGCCGACGTGCCCGAACTGCTCCCCGCCTTCGACGCGTTCACCCTGAGTTCGCGTCAGGAGGGTTTGCCGGTCGCCCTGATGGAGGCCATGACGAGCGGTCTGCCGGCCGTGGTCACCCGGGTCGGCGGCATGCCCGAGGTGCTGGACGACGGCGACCAGGGGTTCCTCGTGCCGCCCGGCGACCCCTCCGCCCTGGCCGACGCCTTCGCCCGGCTCGCCGACGACCCCGAGCTGCGCACCCGGCTCGGCGCGGCCGCGCGCGAACGGTCGAAGCGGTTCGACGTGGCCGGCGCGCAGCGGGCCGTGGAGGCGGTGTACGCGCGGGTCCTGCTGCGCTGACCTCCCCCGTCCCCCGCCGGAGTACCGAATCTGCCCGTGCCCCCGACCACCGATGGGAGAGCGAGTCCGGACGTGAGCGCCCTGCCCGCCCGCGCCGAGCCGGCCTTCCGCCCGCTCGCCGAGTCCGACCTTCCCGCCGTGCTCGACCTGCTGACCGCGTCCCTCGCGGGCGGTCCGACCGGCACCCGCACCGCGGAGTTCTTCACCTGGAAGCACCGGCGCAACCCGTTCGGCGCGAGCCCCGGGCTGCTCGCCGAGACCGCCGACGGGCGGATCGTCGGCGTCCGGCTGTTCCTGCGCTGGCAGTGGCACCGGGGGGACGGCCGCACCGTGGCCGCGGTCCGCCCGGTGGACACCGCCACCCACCCGGACTTCCAGGGCCGGGGCATCTTCCGCCGGCTCACCACGGACCTGCTCGACCAGGTCGCCGACGAGACCGAGCTGGTCTTCAACACACCCAACGGCAACAGCCTCCCCGGCTACCGCACGATGGGCTGGCAGGAGCTGGGCCGGGTGCCGATCGCGGTTCGGGCCGTCCGGCCGGCCGCCTTCGCCCGCGGCGCACGCGCGGCGCTGGCCCGCCGCCCGGCCGGTCGGGCGGCGGACCGACCCGTCGGCCCGACCTGCCCACTGCCCACCGCGGCCGACTGGTTCGCCGACCCCGCGGGCGGCGGGGCGGCGGGTCCCGTGGGGGAACTGCTCCGCGAACGGGCCGCCGCCGACGCCGCCGACCATCGCCTGGCCGTCCGACGCACCCCGGAGTTCCTGCGCTGGCGCTACGGCGAGGCCCCCGGGCTGGACTACCGGGTCCTCACCTGCCACCGCGGCGCCGAGCTCACCGGGCTGGCCGTCGGCCGCCCCCGACGGCGCGGCCCGCTGGCCGAGTTCACCCTCTCCGACGTGCTGGTCCGCCCCGGTGACCGGGACAGCGCCGCCCGGCTGCTGCGCGCCGCCGCCCGCGAGTCCGGCTGCGACCACGTCGCCACCCACCTCTCCCCCGGCACCGAAGCCGCCGGCGCCGCACTGCGGGCCGGCTACCTGCACGCCCCCCGGACCGGTATGACCCTGGCCGCCCGCACCCCGACCGGACCCACCCCGCTCACCCTGGCGGACTGGCGGTTCGGTCTCGGTGACCTGGAGGTGTTCTGATGCCCGGTCCGCCGGGGGCGTCAGGGACGTCCGCGCCGCCCAGGGCCTCCCCGCACGGCGCCGCCCGACCACCCGCCCGGGGCGGCCGGCCCCGGCCCGGGCTCCCGCGGGCGGCCCTGACCCGCGTCCCCTGGCCGTCCGCCCTCGCGGCAGCCCTGGTCACCGGCTACGTCACGGTCTTCGTCCTGGCCTCGGCGCACACCTCGTACGACACCTGGGGCGCGCTGCTGGTCCTGCCGGCGCTGATGGCCGTCGGCACGCCGCTCCTGGCCCGGGTCGCCTCCGCCAATCCCGAACGGAACATCTTCCGGCTGCTGCTCCTGGCCATGACCGCCAAGCTGCTCTGCGCCTTCCCCCGCTATCTGATGGCCTTCGTGCTGTACGGCGGCGCCGCCGACGCCAAGATGTACCACCAGGAGGGCATCGAGCTCGCCGCCTACCTCGACCGGGCCGACCTGCTCACCGGCGTCCACTACGACCTGGGCATGAAGGTGGCCGGCACCGGCTTCGTCATCATCGTCACCGGCGTGGTCTACGCGATCACCGGGCCGTCGCTGATCGGCGGCTTCCTGGTCTTCTCCTGGATCGGGTTCTGGGGCCTGCTGCTGTTCTGGCGGGCCCTGCAGATCGCCTTCCCCGAGGCGGACACCCGCAGGTACGCGAAGCTCGTGTTCTTCCTGCCCTCCCTGCTGTTCTGGCCGTCAAGCATCGGCAAGGACGCCTGGATGATGTTCTGCCTGGGCCTCACCACGTACGGCACCGCGCGCCTGCTGGACCGCCGGTTCGGCGCCTTCGCCTGCATCGTGCTCGGCTCGCTGGGCACCGCGATGGTCCGCCCACACGTCACGGCCCTCGCCGGAGCCGGGCTGATGGTCGCGTACGTGCTGCGCCGGCGACCGCGCCAGGTGACCGCGCTGGGGCCGTTGCGGACCATCCTGACCGCCGTGGTGCTGGGCGCGATGGCGGTCCTGATGCTGCAGCAGGTCTCCACCTTCTTCGGTACCGACGGCACCGGCGGCGACGCCGTCAACCAGGTGCTCTCGGAGACGTCCCGGCGCACCAGCCAGGGCAACTCGATGATCAACGCGAGCGCGCCCGAGGACGCTTCGCCCGAGTTCGGTCTCAACCCCGCGGGGCTGCCGGTCGCCGTGGTCAGCGTGCTGTTCCGGCCCTTCCCGTTCGAGGCGTCCAACATCCAGAACCTGGTCCAGTCGGTCGAGTGCTTCGCCCTGCTGGTCATGTTCGTCCGGGCCTGGCCGCGGCTGAGCCGGATCCCGCGGCAGTTCGTGCAGCGCTCGTACGTGGCGTTCGCCGTCGTGTACACGCTGCTGTTCTGCTGGGCCTTCTCGACCATCAACAACATGGGCATCCTGTCCCGGGAGCGCGTCCAGGTGCTGCCGATGGCGCTGGTCCTGCTGGTCGTCCCGGCCGCCGCGCCGACGCGCGGGGCCGTAAGGAAGCGCCGGCCGCCACCGGTGTGGCGGGTCGCGCCGGGCCAGTGGGGCACCCGGCGGACATCCGCTCCACCGACGCCGCCGCCCGCCTCACTCACCGGACCGGCCTCGCTCAGCAGCCGCCGTCGCCGGGCAGTCACCGTCCCAGGGGGGATCACCCGCACCATGACCACTGACACCCTTGCCCTGCCCGCCGCCCTCGGCGGCACCCCCGCCTTCCCGGCCGGGCTGCCGCTCACCCGGGTCCAGGTCCCCGACCGCGCCGCGCTGCTGGAACGGCTCGGCACCGTGCTGGACAGCGGGCAGCTCACCAACGGCCGGACCGTCGCCGAACTGGAGGAGACCGCCGCCGGATTGCTGGAGGTCCCGCACGTGGTGGCGGTCTCCAACTGCACCGCCGGCCTGATGCTGGTGCTGCAGGCCGCCGGGGTCGACGGCGGCCGACCCGTGGTCATGCCCGGCTTCACCTTCTCCGCCACCGCGCACGCCGCCCACTGGGCCGGCGGCACCCCGGTGTTCGCCGAGGCCCGCGAGTCGGACATCACCCTCGACCCGGAGGACGCCGCCGCCCGGCTGGCCGCCGCCGACCGCCCGGCCGCGCTGATGGCGACCCACGTCTACGGCACTCCCTGCCAGGTCGAACGGCTCCAGGAGGTCGCCGACACCGCCGGGGTCCCGCTGGTGTACGACTCGGCGCACGGCTTCGGCAGCCGCCGCAAGGGCGTGCCGATCGGCAACTTCGGCTACGCCGAGGTGTTCTCGATGAGCCCGACCAAGGTCGCGGTGGCCGGCGAGGGCGGCCTGGTCGCCACCCACGACGCCGACCTCGCCCGGCGGCTGCGCACCGCCCGCGACTACGGCAACCCGGGCGACTACGACACCCTGTTCCCCGGCCTCAACGCCCGGATGAGCGAGCTGCACGCCGCCGTCGGCCTCAACTGGCTGGCCGGACTGCCCGATCGGGTGGCCCACCGGGGCACACTGGTGGGCGAGTTCGCCGCTGTGACAGCCGGCCTGCCCGGGCTGCGGCTGGCCCTGCCGGAGGACGGCGACATCTCCACCTTCAAGGACCTCACGCTCATCCTGAACGCCGCCGAGTTCGGCCTCACCGCCCGCCGGCTCGCCGACGTGCTGCGGGCCGAGGGCATCGACTCGCGCCGCTACTTCCACCCGCCGGTCCAGCGGCAGCGCGCCTACGCCCACCTCGGCCAGGCCGACGCGCTGCCGCTCACCGACCGGCTCGCCGACTCGGTGCTGACCGTACCGCTGTGGTCCCAGATGGACGCGCCCACCGTCCGCCGGGTCGCCGAGGCCGTGGCCCGGATCCAGCCGTACGCGGAGCGCCTGCGCGCAGCCTGACCCGGCCGCGGCCGGTTACGCACATCGGGTGAACGCGGCTGGACCGCGGGGCCACCCGGTCGGCAGGATGTCCGGCCGGGGCCCGCAGTCCCATCTCACCCTCTCCCGTACGGATTTGGAGTACCCGGTGCTCAAGGGATTCCGCAGCTTCCTGCTGCGCGGAAACGTCGTCGACCTCGCGGTCGGCATCGTGATCGGCGCGGCCTTCACGGCCGTGGTCACCGGGTTCGTCACGGCGTTCCTCACCCCGTTGATCGGGGTCGCGACCGGCGCCGTCGGCGACTTCACCCAGAAGACCTTCGACGTGGCCGGCACCCGGTTCCCGTACGGCGTCTTCGTCAACGCGGCGATCGGTTTCGTGCTGGTCGCGGCGGTGATCTACTTCGTCGTGGTGGTGCCGGTCGGCCGCCTGCAGGCGCGGCTCGACGGGGACAAGACGGCGCCGGCACCCAAGGCGGACTGCCCCGAGTGCCTGAGCAGGATCCCGGTGGCGGCGGTGCGCTGTTCCTTCTGCACCTCCGAGGTGGCCGGCCGGCCGGGTTTCCCCGCCCAGGCGGTCCACCAGCCCGCGCACCAGCCCGCCCCCCAGGCGGCGCCGTAGCCGGTCCCGTGGGCCGGCGCAACCTCGCTGACCAGCACCGACCCCGATGTCGGGGCCGGCATCGGGGTCGGTGTCCGGGCCGGTGACGGGTCCGGTGCCGGGTCCGCCCCGGGAGGCTTGGCCGGGCTCCCGGGAGGGCTCACCTGGACTTTATCCCCGAAACATTCACGAGCCCCCGTCGCGCCGTCGGCGGGGGCTCGAAAGCGCCGGCGCACAACCTGCCCGCAGAACTTTCTTCGACCGGTCCCGACCCGGCTACCGGCCGGTCACCGCACGGCCCTTCGGCGACACCGTCCGGCCACCGTTCGACCCCGCACGCTTTCCCGGGAGTGGCCGAAACCGGCCGCCAGAATGTCCGTTCTTCACACTTTCGAAACTTTTGTTCGGGCGAAGCTTGTGTAAACACTCGAACTGCTCGGCCTCCCGCTCTCCTCAGCAGGCTCATTGTGGGCTTACCGTATGCCCCATGACCTCGCCCCGCTCCTACGACGGAGTCGGCTACCCCCCTCCGTCCTTCTCCTCCGGCACGCCCATCTACGACAGCCTCGTCGCAGAGCGCGGTGTCCCGCAGATCGCGCCCATCAACGTGCCGGCCGCCCTGCCGCCGGCCCTCTCGTCCGGTTACGGATCCGGCCTCACCGCCCCTTCCTACGAGAACCGGTACGGCACCGGGTACGACAGCCCCGGCAGCAACCTCCCCGCGCTGCCGCCGGCCCGCCTCGCCCTGGGCCCCGGCCCGAGCAGCGCACCCTCCAGCGGCCCCGCGACCACGTACATCCCGGCGCAGTCGGCGCCCGCGTACGCCGCCGCGCCCCAGCCGCCCGTCCCCGGTTACGGCGGCCCCCAGCCGTACCTGCCCGGCCAGCGGCCGCAGGCTCCCGCACCCGGCTTCTCCCAGGCGACCACCGGTGGGTACCAGCCGTCCGGCGGCCAGAGCTTCGGCGGCCAGAACACCTTCGTCGGCGGCCACGGCCAGCAGACCTTCGGTGCGCAGCCGGCCGGCGGCCCCGGCGGCCCGCAGCACCAGGCCGGCCAGCCGCAGGGCGGGGCGCCGTCCTTCGGCGGCCCGCAGGGCTTCGGCGGCCCGCAGGGCTTCGGCGGCGGACCGACTCCGGGCGGCCAGGGCTACACCGGCCAGGGCTTCAACGGATCCGGTTTCAACGGCAACGGCGACCAGTCCTTCGGCGGCGCGCAGCTCCGCCCGGCCGTCACCCCGGTCGCACCGGTCCGTCCGATGCAGCCGCAGCGCCCGGCCCCCTACGGGGAGCCCGCCCAGTTCCAGCAGGGCGGCTACCAGCAGCAGGGGCAGGGCTACTGAACCCATCCGGAGCCGCTGAGCTCACCCGGGCCGGACCCCACCCGGCCCGCACCCGCACCACCTGAGCACCACCCGGCGTGGCCAAGGCGTCGGGCGTACGGAGAAACGGGTCATCCACGGACCGCCCGGAACGCCGCCCCACCGGCGTACCGGGCGGTCCGTGCGCGTTCGCGGACCCGCGCGCCCTGGAGTCCGCGCGCCGGGTCCCCCGCCGATCGGGTGCAGACCGGGCGCGGGCCGGACCGGGCCGGACCGGGCCGGGCGTCGGCGAGGCGCCGGGCAGAGGTCGCCCGGCGGTGCGGGGGCCGCCCGGCCGAGGAGCCGCTCGGAGTGCCGCGGGCGAGCCCCCGACGGGGCCGCCGCCGCCCCGGGCCGTGCTGGCAGGATGGGGGAATGCAGCTCACCGGACTCCACGTCTACCCCGTCAAGTCGATGTACCGACTGAGCCCGGACAGCGCCCGGGTCGAACCGTGGGGCCTGTCCGGCGACCGGCGCTGGATGCTCACCGACGCCACCGGCCGGTTCGTCAGCCAGCGCGAGGACGCCACTCTCGGCCAGGTCCGCACCGGGCTCCTCGCCGACGGCACGCTCGTCCTGACCGTCGCCGGCGGCAGCCGCGCCGAGATCCCCGCCCCCGCCGTCGCGGACGGGGACCCGCTCGCCGACGTGGAGGTCTGGGGCACCCGGTTCCGCGCCGCCGAGGCCGCCAAGGAGGCCCAGCTGTGGATCGCCGAGCACGTGGGCGACTACCGGCTGGTGCACCTGGACGACCCCCGGGTCCGGCCGGTCGACCCGGCGTTCTCCGCGCCCGGCGACACCGTCTCGATGGCCGACGGTTTCCCGCTGCTGCTCACCACCACCGCCTCGCTGGCCGAGCTCAACGCGCTGATCGGCGCCGAGCACCCGGAGGGCCACGAGGAACTGCCGATGGAGCGGTTCCGTCCCAACGTGATCGTCTCCGGCGGCGAGCCGTGGGCCGAGGACGGCTGGCGCCGGATCCGGATCGGCGCGCTGACCTTCCGGGTGGTCAAGCCGTGCGGGCGGTGCGTGATCACCACCACCGACCAGGAGAGCGGCGACCGGCGCGGCCCCGAGCCGCTGCGCACCCTGGCCCGGCACCACCGGCTGCTGAAGAAGGCCGCGTTCGGGCAGAACCTGATCCCCGAGCGGCCGGCCGGCGCGGCGGGCGACGTACTCGGTACGCTCCGGCTCGGCGACGAGGTCGAGGTGCTGGAGGACGGCGCGCACTGGCCGGCCGACCAGCGGGTCTGACCCCCGCACCCCTCCGTCGCGGGCGTCGGCGCCGACTCCCCTTCGCGGCGCACGGCACCCGCGCCGCCCGCCCGGCCGGGCGGGCCGACGCCCGTACCCGCGTCCCGGAACCGCGAGTGTGCGCGCTCGTTGAAGCATGTGGTGAACCCGCGACGGTCCCCGGGTCGTGCGGCGGCGGGCGGGCGGGAGCATCCGCCCGGGCGCGCTACGGTGGGCGGACGGCCGCACACCCGCGTGCACCGCTCCCGTCTGCGTCGCACGAAGGTGAGTCGCATCCGCGCGCGTCCGGTCCGTAGATCGCCGGCTCGATGAAGGTGGGACGACAGACCGTCATGGCTGAGCACAGGGTCCGGGTCACTCAGGACAGCGCATCCCGCTGGCGGCGCCGCGCCGGCGAGTACGACACACTCGCGGAGGCCCTGGCCGCCGCCGAGCCGGGCGACACCGTGACCGTGCGACCGGGCACGTTCCGGGAGAACGTGGTGCTGGACAAGCCGGTCACGATCGTCCCCGCCCAGGGCGCCGGCACCGTCCGGATCGACCCGCCGGGCGGGGTGCCGCTGACCGTCACCGCTGCGGCGACCGTCCGCGACCTGGTGATCGAGGGCAGCGACAGCTCCGTCCCGGCGGTGCTGGTGACCGGGCCGGCGGCCACGCCCTCGTTCACCGGCTGCCGGGTGGAGACCCGGTCGGCGGCCGGGGTGGAGGTCACCGGGGACGCCCGACCGACCCTGAAGAGCTGTGTGGTGGCCAACCCGGCCGGGCTCGGCCTCCGGCTGCGCGGCGAGGGGACCGCGGCCGCCTTCGAGGACTGCGAGGTGTCCGCCGCGGGCCAGGCCGGGCTGGCCGTGCTCGGCGGCGCCACCGCCGCCCTGGAGCGGTGCCGGGTGCACCACGCCTCCGGCGCCGGCGTCCTGCTCTCCGACCCGGGGAGCGCGGCCGAGCTGACCGGCTGCGAGATCTACGAGATCCGGGGCAGCGGCGTCCAGGCCGAGGCGCAGGCGGGCGGGCGGCTGGTCGACTGCGACATCCACCGGGTCACCGGCAACGGGCTCACCCTGGACGGCGAGGCCGAGCTGGTGCTGACCGGCTGCCGGGTGCACACCCTGCCCGAGAACGGCGCCGACCTGCGCGGCCGGGCCCGGCTGAGCCTCGTGCACTCCACCGTGCGCGACTTCGGGCGCGGGGCGCTCTCGGTCTGGGACCAGGGCACCGAGGCGACCGCAGAGTCGTGCAAGATCCACGGTTCGACCGGCGAGTACCCGGCCCTCTGGGTGAGCGACGGTGCCCGGCTCACGCTCACCGACTGCGCGCTGCACGACCTGCCGGACGCGCTCTTCGTGCTGGACCGCGACTCCGCCGCCGTCGCCGAGGGCTGCTCCTTCAGCCGGATCCGCAGCTCGGCGGTCTCGGTCAGCGGCGGTGCGACGGTCAACCTCACCGGCTGCCGGGTCCAGGAGGCGGGCACCGGGCTCTGGTTCCGCGACCACGGCAGCGGGGGTCTGATGACCGGCTGCGAGATCTCCGACGTGGCGACCGGCGTGATCGTCACCAAGGGCGCCGACCCGGTGCTGCGCGACTGCACCGTCCGGGCCGGCTCGGACGCCGGTGTCTACGTCTCGGCCCAGGGCCGGGGCACCTTCGAGGACTGCCGGGTGTCGCACGGCAAGGGGTTCGGCTTCCACATCATCGACGGCTGCCGCACCGTGCTGACCAGGTGCCGGGCCGAGCAGAACGAACGCGCCGGCTTCGAATTCTCCGAACCGGGACCGGTGGTGGACGGCTGCACCTCGGACGACGTGGTCGCGGCGCCCACGACGGCCCTCGACGTACCGGCCCCGCGGAGCGCCCAACTGACGGCCACCGCAGCACCGTTGGCGTCCGCCCTGCCGGCCTCCTCGGCCATCGGCCCGATCCCCGACTGCCGCCCCGCCGACGAGGCGCTCGCCGAACTCGACGGCCTGGTGGGCCTGGCGACGGTCAAGCAGGAGGTACGGACGCTGATCGACCTGATCTCGGTCGGCCGGAGACGGCAGCAGGCCGGGCTGAAGGCGCCCTCGCTCCGCCGCCACCTCGCCTTCACCGGAGCCCCCGGCACCGGCAAGACCACGGTGGCCCGGCTCTACGGCGAGATCCTGGCCTCGCTCGGCGTGCTGCAGCGCGGTCACCTGGTCGAGGTGGCCCGGGTCGACCTGGTCGGCGAGCACATCGGCTCCACCGCGATCCGCACCGCCGCCGCCTTCGACCGGGCCCGCGGCGGAGTCCTCTTCATCGACGAGGCCTACGCGCTGGCCCCCGAGGACGGCGCCCGCGACTTCGGCCGGGAGGCGATCGACACCCTGGTGAAGCTGATGGAGGACCACCGGGACGAAGTGGTGGTCATCGTGGCCGGCTACACGAGCGAGATGGAACGCTTCCTCTCCGCCAACCCCGGCGTCTCCTCCCGCTTCTCACGGACCGTCAGCTTCCCCGACTACTCGGCGGACGAGCTGCTCCAGATCGCCCGCGCGCAGTGCGCCGAGCACGAGTACGCCCTCACGGAGGACACCGCGAGCGCCCTCCTCGACCACTTCGCGGCCATCGAACGCGGCCCCAACTTCGGCAACGGCCGCACCGCCCGCCAGGTCTTCGAGACCATGGTCGAGCGCCACGCCATGCGCGTCGCCCAGCTCGCCGACCCGTCGACGGAGGAACTCCAGCTTCTCGTCCCCGACGACCTGCCCACGGCCAGGCGGTGACGGACGGGCGGTGACGGACGGGCGGTGACGGACGGGCGGTCAGGACGGTCCGGACCACTTCGGTGAAGGTCTCCGGGTCCCGGGCGCCGGCGACCTCCGTGACCGGGCCGGCCAGGGCCGCGACGGCCTCCCTGAGCGGGGCCGGCGGACCGTCACCGCCTCCCAGCCCTCGGCCTCGACGAGGGCACGTGCGGTCCGGATGGTCAGCCGGTGCCGCTCGGCACGTTCGCGCTGACCGGCGCGCTGTGCCTCACCGAGCGCCGGCGCACCGCCTGATCACCGGCGCACCGTCCGATCCAGGGCGCGCGGCCCGGTCCGGGGCGCGGCCCTCAGCCCGTCCAGGCGCCGCCGGCCAGGAACGACTCCAACGCGGCCCGGTGCGGGGCGATGTCGATGCGCTCGCCGGCCAGCCACTCGTCCGCGTAGTACTTGTCGAGATAGCGGTCGCCCGGGTCGCAGATCAGGGTGACCACACTGCCGCACTCCCCCGCCGCCCGCATCTCGGCGACGATCCTCAGCGCGCTCCACAGCCCGGTCCCGGTGGACGCGCCCGCCTTCCGGCCGAGCACGCCGTCCAGCACCCGCACGGCGGCGATCGAGGCGGCGTCCGGGACCTTCATCATCCGGTCGATCGCCCCGGGCACGAAGCTCGGCTCCATCCGGGGGCGCCCTATCCCCTCGATCCGCGAGCCGCTTCCGCAGACCGCGTCCGGATCGTGTCGGACCCAGCCGTCGAAGAAGCAGGAGTTCTCCGGGTCGGCCACGCAGATCCTGGTGTCGAACTGCATGTAGTGGACGTACCGGGCGATGGTCGCCGACGTGCCGCCGGTACCGGCGGTGGCGACGATCCAGGCCGGTTCGGGGTGCGGTTCCAGCCGCAGCTGGGCGAAGATCGACTCGGCGATGTTGTTGTTGCCGCGCCAGTCGGTGGCCCGCTCGGCGTAGGTGAACTGGTCCATGTAGTGGCCGCCGGTCTCCTCGGCGAGCCGCGCGGAGGCCTCGTAGACCTCGTCCGAGCGGTCGACCAGGTGACACTCCCCGCCGTGGAACTCGATCAGGTCGATCTTGGCCTGGCTGGTGGACTTGGCCATCACCGCGACGAAGGGCACCCCGACGAGCTGCGCGAAGTACGCCTCGGAGACGGCGGTGGAACCGCTGGAGGCCTCGATCACCGGCTTGCCGGGCCGGATCCACCCGTTGCAGAGCCCGTAGAGGAAGAGCGAGCGGGCCAGCCGGTGCTTGAGCGAGCCGGTGGGGTGGGTGGACTCGTCCTTGAGGTAGAGGTCGATGCCCCACTCGGCGGGGAGCGGGAAGCGGAGGAGGTGGGTGTCGGCGGAGCGGTTGGCGTCCGCCTGGACCTTGCGCACCGCCTCCTTGAGCCACGACCGGTACTCCGCGTCGGAACGGTCGACGTCGACGGTCGGCTCGACGACCGGCCCGACGACCGGCTCGGCCTTCGGTGCGCGATCCGGTTCGACGATCGGCTGGGTACCCATGGCCACTCTCCTCGTGCGGGTGGATCGAGTCCTTCGAAGTCCCCTTCGAGTGCTCACTACGAGTGTACGAGAGTCACGATAAGTGACCGTATGTGAAGCCCCAGCTTCCGCTTATCGCCCCGGGCGCCCCACCCGCCCCACGCCGAACGGGCCAGGCCCGTTCGGCCCGGCCGACCCGGCCTGTCCCGCCCACCCGTTCCGACCCGTCCGGACCACCCGGCCCTGCCCGTTCAGCCCGGGACCACCGACTGCGGGTCCGCCAGGTACGGCAGCCACCCCAGCTCGGCCGCCCCCGCCAGCGCGCTGTGCGCGAGCTCGGCGCCGACGATCGGCACCCGCCCGCTGCGTCCCCAGAGGCTGCGCTCGGCGACGACCGCGCGCAGCCGCTCGGGCGCGGCCTCCAGGAGGTCGCGGTGGAGCCCGCTGAGCACCACCCGGTCGGGGTTGAGGATGTTGGCGACGCCGGCCAGCCCGAGACCGAGCCGGTCGATGACGTGCTCGACGGCCGCCCGCGCGCGCTCGTCGTCGGCGGCGCGCCGGCAGAGTTCGCGCGCCTGGTCGAGCGGCGGGCGGTCGCGGTCGGGGGTGAGCCCGGCGGCGGCGAAGAGCGCGTCCGGGTCGGTCTCCGAGTTGAGGCAGCCCCGGTTGCCGCACTGGCAGGGGCGCCCCTGCGGGTCGACGGTGAGGTGGCCGACCTCCAGGGCGAGGCCGGCGCTGCCGGTGTGCAGCCGGCCGTCGATGACCAGTGCGCCACCGACGCCCCGGTGGCCGGAGGTGACCAGCAGCAGGTGCCGGGCCCCCCGCCCGGCGCCGTGCCGGTACTCGGCGAGGGCGGCGAGGTTCGCGTCGTTGGCGATCGCGGTGGGCAGCGGATCGAGCGCGCGCGGGCCGTGGTCGGCACGGCCCACCTCGACGTCGTACAGGTCGGCGACCGGGGTGCCGCTGGGCCAGGCGAAGTGCAGCGCGGCGAGCGCGGTGCCATCCGGTTCGGTGACCGGGTTGGGCAGCGCGAGCGCGGCACCGAGGCAGCGCCGGTCGGTCTCGCGGGCGAGTTCGGCGCCCGCCTGGGCGACCGCGCGCAGCAGCCGGACCGGGTCGGTGGCGGCGGGCAGCGGGAGGTGGACCGGCGGGTCGAGCAGCCCGCCGAGTCCGGCCAGCGTGACGCTCAGCCCGTCCGCGTGGATCTGTCCGGCGACCACCACCGGGCCCGCGGGGTCGATGGCGAGCCGGTGCGAGGGGCGCCCCCGTCCTCCGCCGGCCGGGCGGGAGTCGACCGTGATCAGGCCGAGCGACTCCAGTTCGGCGGTGACCGCTCCGGCCGTGGCCCGGGTGACGTCCAGCGCGCGGGTGAGCGCCGAGCGGGTCGGGGTCTGACCGGTGTGGATGAGCGAGAGCGCCGGGCCGAGCAGCGTCCGTCCACGGTCGGGGGCCGCGCGGCGGTGGGCGTCGCGCTGCGCGTCGGAGTCGGCCCCGGAGCCGGGCCTGGGACTTGAAGGTGTGAGCTGCACGCGCCTATTGTTACTTTGTGCCGCTCCGAAACAAAATCCGTCCCCCCGCCCCCACCGACCGGCCGTCCGTCCAGTCTCGCAGCAAAGCGTCCGAACCCCACAGCTCCGGCCACAACCCCGCCGCCGCCGACCCCTCCGCCCGCGCCCTCTGGAGCACCGCCCGGATCGCGCTCACCGCCTTCTTCGCCGTCGACGGGTTCCTCTTCGCCGCCTGGGTCGTCCGCATTCCGGACGTCCGCAGCCAGGTCAACGCCTCCCACAGCACCCTCGGACTCGCCCTGCTCTGCGTGTCCGCCGGGGCCGTCGCCACCATGCCGATCGTCGGGCGGCTCTGCCTGCGCTACGGCTCGCGCCCGGTCACCGTCGCCTCGCTCGCCCTGCTCGCCCTGGCCGTCCCACTGCCCGCCCACACCCACTCGGTGGCCACGCTCGGTGGCGTCCTGCTGCTCTTCGGTGCCGGCTACGGCGGTGCCAACGTGGCCATGAACAGCGCCGCCGTCGAGATCGTCGCCGAACTCCGCCGCCCCGTCATGCCCAGCTTCCACGCCGGGTACAGCCTCGGCGGCCTGCTCGGCGCGGGCGCCGGCGGCCTGCTCGCCGGTTCGATCACCGCCGGCTGGTCGCTCGCGCTCGGTGGTCTGCTGGGCCTGGTCGTCACCGCGGTCGCGGGTGCCGCGCTGCTCCGCAGCCCGGCCGCACACGCGGCGCCGCCCGTCGCCGCAGCTCCCCTCACCGTTCCCACCGGCACCGGGAGCGGGGCCGGCACCGGGAACGGGAGCGACGGCAACCCGACGCACGCCCGGCTGCTCATCCTCCTGCTCGGCCTCACCGCGCTCTGCACCGCGTACGGCGAGGGCGCCGTCGCCGACTGGACCACCCTCCACCTCACCGACGACGTCCACGCGAGCGCGGGACTGGCCGCAGCCGGCTACGCGGCCTACGCACTCGCCATGACGACCGGCCGGGTCGGCGGCACCTGGCTCTCCGTCCGGCTCGGCCAGACCCGGCTGATGCTCCTCGGCGGGCTCACGGCGGCGGCCGGGATGCTGCTGGCCGCACTCGCCCCGGCGGCGCCGCTCGCCCTGGCCGGCTTCGTCCTGGTCGGGCTCGGCCTCGCCAACATATTCCCGCTCGCCATCGCCCGGGCCGGCGCCGAGGGCGGCCCGAAGGGGGTGGCGTTCGCCTCCACCCTCGGCTACGGCGGCATGCTCGTCGGCCCGCCCGTCATCGGGTTCCTGGCCGACGCGACCAGCCTCCCGGTCGCTCTGACCAGCGTCGCGGTCGCCGCCACCGTCGCGGCCGTCCTCCCCCTCACCGCCCGCCGCCGCTGACCCGCCCGCCCCGTCACCCCCGCCCGCTCGCCCCGCCCCCGCCCGCACCCGGCCCGGCCCGGAGCCGACGACGGCGTGGACACCGCGGCCGACGGCGCCCGGGCCCGCCTCCCGGCGGACCGCCCCCGGGGTCCCGCCCCTCCCCCACCGTGCGAGGATCGCGCCATGACGAGCAGCAACGGACCGGTCCAGCTCCTGCGCGCCGCCGAGCGCCCCGCCACGGCGTGGCGGAACGGCGGCGGGGTGACCAGGGAGGTCGCCGGGTACCCCGCAGGCTCCGGGCTGGACGAGTTCGGGTGGCGGGTCAGCCTCGCCGACGTCGCGTCGGCCGGTCCGTTCTCCGCCTTCCCGGGCATCGACCGGGTGATCACCCTCGTCGAGGGCGAGGGCATGGCACTGACCGTCGACGGCGCCGAGCACGTCGTCGACGCCCCGTTCCGTCCGTTCGCCTTCTCCGGCGACGCGGCCACCGACTGCCGGCTGCTCGGCGGCCCGCTGGTCGACTTCAACGTGATGACCCGGCGCGGCCGGGTCACCGCCGACCTGCTGCTCGCGGACGCGCCCCGCACGGTGGACGTCCCGGCCGGCGCCGCCGTCCTGCTGGTCTGCCTGTCCGGCACCGCGACCTCCGGCTCCACCCTCCTCACCCGCTACGACGCCGCGCTCCTCGGATCCGCCGGTCCGTACGACCTGCGACCCGAGGGCGTGACCGCCGTGGTCACCTTCCGCACCGCCGGGACGTCCGCCGCCTAGCCCGGACACACCGCTGCGCAGGACGTCGGCCGGTCCGACGTCCTGCGCAGCGTCGGTGGCCACCGCGCCGGCCACCGCTCCTCCGTGGGCCTCAGCCGCAGATCACCGGTGTGGCGCGCCCCGGATCGAGGGCGTTGGTCACCAGGTGCAGCGCCGTCGGCGAGAAGGCGATCGCCACGTGCTCGGCCAGGGAGACCGGGCAACGGTCTTGCAGAACCACGTTGTTCACGTTCGGCCCGGTCAGGAACTGGGTCCGGTACGGCGTGACGACCTCGTCGTACACGGTCGCGATCACGGTGTAGCGGACACCCGGCACGGTGTCCGGCTTCGAGGCCATGGTCCGGTTGAAGTCCGAGCCCACCACCTGGTCCCGGCAGGCGGCGCAGACGGTGTAGATCAGCTCGGCGACCCGGGGGAGGTACGGGGCCAGGTTGGCGATCCCGGAGAGCGTCGTCCCGTGGTTGGAGGGCGCCAGCCCGATCACCTTGTCGACCTTCGCCGCGCCCCCGAGGAACTTCAGGTAGTAGTTCGGCAGCATGCCGCCCTGCGAGTGGCCCACGACGTCGACCTTCGCCGCGCCGGTGGCACCGCGCACCAGGTCGACGAAGCGACCGAGCTGGGCCGCCGACTCCGTGACCGGGCCGAGTCCGCCGATCGGCAGCAGCAGCCCGCTGCCGGACGAGGTGACGCCGGGGATCGTCCCGTAGTCGAGGGCGAAGACGCAGTACCCCTTGCTCTTCAGCAGGGGCGAGAGTGCGAGCCAGTTCTCGTACCGGTTCGCGAAGGTGCCGTGTACCAGGACGACCGGGTTCGGGTGCGCCGCGCCCGGCCGGCAGTTCCAGTCGTTGGCACCGGGCGGCGAGGCCACCGGGTCGCCGTCCGGCGGGAGTTCACCGGCCGGGGTGAGGTCGGCGGAGGCGACGGCGGCGGGCGCGGTGGGGGTCGCGTCCGCCGCCCGAGCCGCCCCGGCCGTCCCGCCGGCGAGCAGCACGCCCGCCAGCAGGGCCGAGCCGAGTGGACCGAGGATCCTGCGGTGTACCGGTCTTGCGGCGAAGCGGAGAAGTGGGGTTCTCAACTGTTGCCTCCACGGCGGAAGTTTGTTACCAACAGGTAACCCGAGTGGCTCCATCATGCGGTCGCCCCTCCGACCTGGCCCTTGGGTGTCCCCCAGACCTGGACGGTGATCCCTGTGACCGGTCACAATTCACCCGCCCGCACCACCGATTGGCGGATTCCCGTGATCGGCGGCGTCCCCGCCGACCAGCGCCTGCTCGGCGCCGTTCCGGAGTTGGTCGAGACCGTCGTCGCCGCGCTGCTCGACCGGGTGCCGGCCTACCGCCGGCTGCCCCGCGAGCAGGTCACCGGCGAACTGGTCCAGGTCACCGAGCGCCGGATCCGCGCACTCGCCCAGGCCGTCCGGACCGGACTTCCCGCCCCCGCAACGGAGTTCGCTGCCGTCCGGGAGGCCGCGGCGCGGCGGGCCGAGGAGGGGGTACCGCTCGACGCCGTCCTGCTCGCCCACCACCTCGGCCTGGAGGTCTGCTGGGAACTGGTCGCCCGGCACGCCCGCGACGGCGACGCGGCCGACCTGCTGGTCCTCAACCGGCTGCTGCTCGACCAGCTCCGCCGGGCCACCGCCGCGGCCGGCGCGGGTTACCTGGACGAGCGGCGCACCGGCCCCGACGAACGGCAGACCGCCCGGCACGCCCTGCTCACCGCGCTGCTGGACGGCGCGCCCGCCGTGGAGGCCGCGAGACGCGCCGGCCTCCGCCTCCCGTCCGCGTACGCCGTGCTCTGCCTCGCCGTCGCCGACCATCCGGACGAGCGGTCTCCCGACGTCGACCGGGCCGTGGCCGGCCACCGCAAACTGCGCCGGCTGCGCACCGAACTCGACCACGCCACCCGGCAGTCGGCACTGTCGGCGCTCTCCGTCACCGGCGGGGTGGTCCTGGTCCCGTTGGAGCAAGCGCCGAACGCCGTACCGGAGGCCGTCTGGCAGCGGCTCGCCGACACGGTGGACCGCACCGCGCGCGCGGCGGGCGTCACCGTCCGGGCCGGCGGGTCGGCCGCCGGGCCTGACGGGGTGCCGGCGGCGGCGGCACTCGCCGACGAGGTGCTCCAGGTGGCCCGGGCCGTCGGCCGACCGCCCGGGCTGCACCGGCTGGACGACCTCCTGCTGGAGTACCAGCTCTGCCGGCCCAGCCACGCCCGCGGCCGACTCGCCGCGCTGCTCGCACCGCTGGAGGACGGCGGGGAACTGCTCGCCACCCTGCGCGTCCACCTGTCCGGCGGCCTGAACCGCCGTCACACCGCACAGGTGCTCCATCTGCACCCGAACACCGTCGACTACCGGCTGCGCAGGATCGCCGTCCTCACCGGCCTGGACCCGGCCCGGCCCGCCCACCTGCCGCGCATCACCGCCGCCATCGCCGCCCGCGACGCGGAACGCGACACCGGCCACCGCGCCGTTCCGGCCGGCCTACCGGGCCGCGGCGACCCCCCGAGCGTCCCGGACCCCAAGGACCCCAAGGACCCCAAGGACGACCAGGGCCGCCAGGGCCGCCAGGGCCCTCCGGGCCTCCTTCGTCGCTCGGATCACTCAGGCCGCTCGGAGCCCGCCCAGGAACCGACCTGACACGGCTCCCGGCCGCCGCCGCCTTCCCCCACCCCCGGGTCTCAGCCCTCCGACTCACCGGGCAGCCGCAGGTCCCACCCCGCCAGCGCCCGCAGCTGCGCGGCGGTCACGTCGTCGGGCAGCGGTCGGGGAGGCTCGCTGCGGAACGGCGGCTCCCACCCCTCCGCCTCCGTCCAGCGGCGGACGACCTTCGCCGGGGCACCCGCCACCACCGTGTGGTCCGGCACCTCGCCCCGCACCACCGAGCCGGCCGCGACGACGACGTTGCGGCCCAACCGGGCACCGGGGAGGATCACCGCGCCGGTGCCGATCCAGCTGCCCGAGCCGATCTCGACCGGCTCGTTGCGCGGCCACTGCTTGCCGATCGGCAGGTCGGTGGACCGGTACTCGTGCGCCTGGTCGGATATGTAGACGCCCGGACCGGTCCAGACGTCGTCGCCGAGCACGATCGACTCGTGGCCGACGATGTGGCTGTCCCGGCCGATCACGCAGCCGCCGCCGATCCGGACGATCGGCTCGGGTCCGAGGTCGAGCCCCGGCAGGAAGCCGGCGCTGATCGTGACCCGCTCACCGATGATCGAGAACGGGCCGATGGTGATCCACTGCTCGTTGAACACGGCTCCGAGCGGGAACGTCAGCTTGGTCCCGGCGCCCAGCTCGCCGAACCGGTACGGCCCGGGGCTCTCGGTGGACACCGCGCCGGCCCGCTGGACCCACTGCCAGCCCCGGTGGACGGCGCGGCCCGCGGCTCGCCGGCCGACGGCCCGGGCCGCGGTGTACAGGGAACGCGTGATCGGCATGCGCTCACGTTACCGGTCCGTACGACGCCCCCGGCGTCGAGGCGGCCAAGGTCACACGGCCACCGCAGGACGGCCGCGAGGGTGCACCCGTGCGGCCCGGTCGCGGCCCCCGGCACCCACCGGAAGCCGCCGGCGGACCGCCCTATCCGGCCGACCGTCCCGGCGGCCGGGTCCGAAAGCCGCCAGGACTGCGAGGCGGGCAGCCGGTTCCAGAGCAGCAGGTAGAGGTCACGGGCCGGGCCGGTGAGCGTCAGGTCGGCGGCCGGGGCCTCGTCGGCGAGCTTCCGGGCGCGTGGCCCGTTCCGGGGACCGGTCGCTGCTCGACCTCTGGCGCGAGACCGCCGTCATCGGCTGAGGCCGGCGGGCCCGGGACCGGTCGCCGGTCCCGGGCCCGCCACACGACGCCGCACGCCGCACGCCGCACGTCAACGTCAACGTCAACGTCAACGGGCCCAGGGTGCCGGTCGCTTCTCCAGGAACGCGCGCATCCCCTGCTGTGCCTCGTCCGAGCCGAACAACCGCGCCGACAGCTCGACCAGTTCGTCGGCGTCCCGCTCGAAGGACCGCACCACCTCGGCGTTGGCCAGCCGCTTGGACTGGGCGAGCCCCTGCGGCGAACCGAGCCGCAGGGCGTCCAGCAGCCCCTTCAGCGCGAGGGCGACGGCCTCTCCCGAGTCGGCCGCCTGCGTGATCAGCCCGATCCGGGCCGCCTCGGCGGCGTCGAAGACCTCGCCGGTCAGGTAGTAGCGGGAGGCCGCGCGCGGGTCCAGCTTGGGGCGCAGCGGCAGCGAGATGACGGCGGGGGCCAGGCCGAGCCGGACCTCCGTGAACGCGAAGGTGGCGGCCGGACCGGCCACCGCCAGGTCGGCCGAGCCGACCAGCCCGAGGCCGCCGGCCCGGACGTGACCGTCGATGACGGCGATGACCGGCTTGGCGCAGTCCACGATCGCCCGCTGGAGGTCGACCAGACCGCGTGGCCCGACGGTCGGGTCGGCCCCCGTCGCCTCGGAGAGGTCCGCACCGGCGCAGAACACCTTGCCGACGTGGGTCAGCACGACCGCGCGCACCTGCGGGTCGGCCGCCGCGGCGGCGAGGCCGGCGGTGAGCTCGGCCATCAGCCGCGTGGAGAGCGCGTTGCGGTTGTGGGGCGAGTCGAGGGTGAGGGTGGTGACGGCGTCCTCGGTGGTGACGTGGACGAGAGGCACTTCGCGGGTCATCGGTGCGGTCCTGCTTTCCGGCTGAGGGTGGGTCGGAGGGGCGCCCGCCGTCCGGTGGGGCGGCGCCCGGACGACTCTGGCACGCCCACCCTCCGCTCGACCAGAGCCACCCGTGCCCGGCGCGGGAAATCCGGTGGCGGTCCGCCCGCCCTCCGCGGTGGAGTCGCGCCCGGGCGCCCGGGCCCGATCCGGAAAGGCACTGGTGCGGTGATCACCCGTCGGCCACGATGAGCCCATGACCACCGAACCCGGGCGGAAGACCGCCCACCTCACGCACATCGCCGAGCCTCCCGGCGTGGCCCCGGGCACCGGCTACACCCAGGTCGTCACCGGTACCGGCCGGCTGGTGGCCGTCTCCGGCCAGGTCGCCTTCGACGAGGAGCGGCGGCTGGTCGGCACCGGCGACCCGAAGGCGCAGGCGCGGCAGATCTTCGAGAACATCCGCCGCTGCCTGGCCGCCGCCGGGGCGGACTTCTCCGACCTCGTCAAGCTCACCTACTTCCTCACCGACATCGGGCACCTGCCCGCCGTCCGCGAGGCCCGGGACGAGTTCTTCGGTGACATCCCGCTCCCCACCAGCTCGGCGATGCAGGTCTCGGCGCTGTTCATGCCCGAGGTGCTGATCGAGATCGAGGCACTCGCGGTGGTGCCGGAGTAGTTCCCGGCACGGCCGCCGTGTCCGGCGCCGGAGAGACCTCCGGCACCGGACACGGCGGCGCTGCGCGGGCGGTACGGCGCGGGGGCGCACGCGCCGCACGCGCCGGCTCGGGTCACCGCGCCCGGCCGCCGCCCGAGGCCCACCGGACGGCGGGCCCCATGGCCAGGCCCGCGGCGGCGAGCAGTGCGCCGAGGGCGGCCCAGCCTGCCAGGCCGTACCCGATGACGACGGTCGAGACCACCGCCGGTCCGATCATCAGCGCGGCAGAGTTCCCCGCGTTGTAGACACCCTGGTAGGCACCGTGCGCCCGCTCGCTGGCCAGGTCGTAGCTGAGCGCCCAACTGCCGGCCTGGCTCAGCACCTCGCCGATCGCCTGGAGCGCCACGCCCACCAGCAGCACCACGGCGGCGATCGGGGCCGGCGCGCCGTGGGCGAGTGCGAGCACCAGGCACGAGGCGGCCAGGATCAGCCCGGCCCGGCCGCAGACCCGGGCGGCGGCAGCCGGGTCCTCGGTGCCCCTGGTGGCCCGCACCTGGAAGGCGATCACCAGCACGGTGTTGACGATCAGGGTGCCGGCCACGGTGATCCGCGGCGCGTCGGTCTGCTGGACGATCCAGAGCGGCACGCCCACCTCCAGCATCGCGAACTGCAGGCCGAGCACCGAGCTGAGTGCGGTCACCACCAGGAACGGTCCGTCCCGCAGTGCCGGGTTCCGGCTGCGCGTCCGCGCCCCCTCCGGCGTCCGGAGCCCCTCCTCCGCCGGCCGCTCGCGCCCCGCGCCGCCCCACCCAGCACCGCCCTGCCCGGGCACGGCCAGCCGCAGGAACAGCACCGACACCACCAGGTAGGTGGCGGCGTCGGCCAGGATCGCCGTCAGATAGGCGGGCCGCGAGTCCAGGTGGAGGGCGACGGCGCCCACGCCGGTGCCGAGGCAGATGCCGACGTTGGTCACCACCCGCAGGTAGGCGCGGCCCGCGACCCGCTTGTCGGCGGGCAGCACCTGGGCGTACAGGGCATTGCGGACGGCCGATCCGCCCCGGTCGGCGGCGGCCACCAGGCAGGCCAGGGCGACGAACGCCGGATAGCCGTCCACCAGCGTGTAGCCGGCGGTGCCCAGACCGGTGAGCGCGACCAGCACCACCAGGATCCGCTTCGCCCCCCAGCGGTCGGCGGCCCGCCCGGCGGGGACGCTCGCGACGACCCCGCAGAGCCCGGCGGCGGTGAGCGCGAGACCGAGCTGGGCGGCGCTCAGGCCGAGGACACCGGTGAAGAACAGCACGCCGACGGAGAGCGAGAGCCCGCTGCCGACGGTGTTGAGCAGGGTGATCCCGGCGAGCCGCCGGACCATCGGGTCGGGGTGCAGCAGCCGGGCGGCCCGGGACGGCCGGGGCCCGGGCTTCGCGGGCGGCCCCGGCGGTCCGCCGGTCGCGCCGGTCGTACCGCTTCGGCCGATCCCCCCGGTCCCGCCGGTCGCGCCGATCGCGCCGATTCCGTCGCTTTCGCCGTCCTGGCCGTTTCCGGGCAGGCCGGAGGTGGGTGCGGCGGTCGCCGCCGGTGAGGTGGTCATGCCCACGATCACACCCCGAGACGGCCCGTCCGCAGTACTGATTTAGGCTGGGCCTAAAAGCAGCCGGCGAGGGGGCCGCGTGCACCGGTTCAAGCTCGGCCTGGCCGACCTGGCCACCACCTGGTTCGCCTGCTCGCCGATCCAGGAGGCGTCGCTCAGCCTGCGGATGTGGACCCATCCCGGCGTCTACGCCTTCCAGTCGCCCGCCTTCGAGCGCCTCCGGCCCGCCTTCGAGCGGCTGGACTCCACGCTGCTGCTCTCCCTGGTCTCGCCCAACCGCTGGGTCCCGGACTTCCTGACCCCGCGCCCGGTCACCCCCTCGCCCGACTTCCGCACCGAGCTGGCCACCGTCCGGGCACTGCCGCCCGAGCAACTGCGCCCGGAGCTGGAACTGACCTTCCAGCTGGACCGCCGGCCGATGCCCGCCGTCCTGGCGGACGGACTGGCCGATCCGGCCCGGCTGCTGGCCCGGATCACCGACGCGCTGGAGGAGTACTGGGAGTGCTGCCTGGCGCCGGGCTGGTGGCCACAGGCCCGCGCCGTGCTGGAGGCCGACCTGGTCTACCGGGCACGGGTGCTGGCCCAGCAGGGGGCCGCGGCGCTGTTCGCCGACCTGGACCGGCGGCTGCACTGGGCGGACGGCCTGCTGTCGATCAACCGGCACTGGTCGGACGGGGACGGCGAGATCACCGTGGACGGGCGCGGCCTGGTCCTGGTGCCGACGTTCTTCGCCCGGGGCGCGATCACGATGATCAGCAACGACCGTGCACCGCAGATCAGTTACCCGGCACGCGGCCAGGCCGGCATGGCCGACCCCCGACCGCCGGCCACTCCGCGCGCGCTGGAACAGCTGCTCGGCGCGCCGAAGTCGCGCCTTCTGACGCTGCTCGCGGAGCCGGCCACCACCACCGATCTCGCCTACCGGCTCGGCGTGACCGCGGGCGCGGTCAGCCAGCACCTGGCCGTGCTGCACGCGACCGGCCTGGTGACCCGGGCCCGGCACGGCCGATCGGTGCTGTACGCCCGCAGCCCGCTCGGCGACGAGCTGGCCGGCGACCCGCGCCGCCGGCCCTAGTCCTGCGCGAGGCGCGGGCGGACCCCGCCCGGGGCGCGTTCGAACCGTGCGCCGGCCCCGCCCCGACCTGGCCCGTCAACTCCCCACTGGTACAGACCTGTTGACGCATTGGTCCAGTCCTCCTACAGTTCCCATGCCCCGTCTCCCCACAAACGCGGGCACCGATCGGCCACGCACCACCCCAGCGCCACGGTCCGATCCGGCACCACCCCGCCCCACCAGGCACCACCCGCACCATCCGTACGGTTCTACGTCACCCTGTCCAACCCCCACAGTCACAGGGAGAACCATGTCCGCTCGACCCCGGGCACACCGCCCGCGCGTGCGCCACAGACTGCTGGCGCTGCTGTCCGTCCTGCTCCTCCCGCTGGCCGCGATCACCGCGCTGGCCACACCGGCCAACGCCGCCGGGAAGCTCACCGCCACCTTCACCACCGAGAACAACGGGTCCTGGTGGAAGGGCACCTACATCGTCCGCAACGACAACGCCGCCGCCGTCTCCGGCTGGACCCTGGAGTTCGACCTGCCGGCCGGCGTGACCATCCAGAACAGCTACAACGGCACCGCGACGGCCAACGGCCGCCACATCACCGCCACCAACGCGTTCTACAACGCCAACGTGCCCGCCCGCGGCACCACCGAGCCGTACAGCTTCTGGTTCGTCGCCAACGGGCCGGTCGGCACACCGACCGGCTGCCGGATCAACGGCGACAAGTGCGACGGCAGTTCGGACGTCCTGCCGTCCGCGCCCGGCACCCCGGTGGTCACCGACTCGACCGCGCGCAGCCTCGCCCTGAAGTGGCCGGCCGCCACCGGCGGGGACTTCCAGGTCGCCTCCTACGAGGTGCTGAGCGGGGCGACCGTGCTCGCCACCAGCGCCACCGCCGACGCACTGGTCACCGGATTGACCCCGGCCACCAGTTACACCCTGACCGTCCGGGCCAAGGACACCCGTGGCAACACCGGCCCGCTCAGCGCGCCCGTCACCGCCACCACCTTCGACCCGGCCACCGACCCGACCCCGCCCACCGCTCCGACCAACCTCCGCACCACCGCGGTGGGTTCGAGCGAGGTGACGCTCGCCTGGAACGCCGCCACCGACAACCTCCGGGTCGCCGCGTACGACGTCTACCAGGGCGCCACCCTGGTCCGCACGGTGACCGGCTCCACGCTGACCGCCACCGTCAGCAGCCTCTCGCCGTCGACGAACTACACCTTCACGGTGAAGGCCCGGGACGGCGCGGACAACGCCTCGCCGGCCTCGGCCCCGCTCTCCGTCACCACCTCCGACCTGGTGGGCGCCGGCAAGTACGCCCGCGTCGGCTACTTCACCCAGTGGGGCATCTACGGCCGCCAGTACTTCGTCAAGAACCTCGACACCTCGGGCAGCGCGGCCAAGCTCGACGTCATCAACTACGCCTTCGAGAACATCGATCCGGTCAACCTGACCTGCATGGCCGGTGTCACCAGGGGCACCACCGCCAACCCGCAGGACCCCGACCAGGGCACCGGCGCGGGCGACGCCGACGCCGACTACGGCCGCCCGATGAGCGCCGCCCAGTCGGTGGACGGCGTGGCCGACGACGGCTGGGGCAAGCTGCGCGGCAACTTCAACCAGCTGAAGAAGCTGAAGGCCAAGTACCCCCACCTGAAGATCGTCGTCTCGCTGGGCGGCTGGACCTACTCCAAGTACTTCTCGGACGCGGCGGCGACCGACGCCTCGCGGCAGAAGTTCGTCAAGTCCTGCGTCGACGTGTGGATCAAGGGCAACCTGCCGCTCTACAACGGCGCCGGCGGTGACGGCGTCGCGGCGGGCATCTTCGACGGCATCGACCTCGACTGGGAATGGCCCGGCTCGCCCGACGGCCACGCCGGCAACCACTACAACGCCAACGACAAGGGCAACCTGACCCTGCTGCTCGCCGAGTTCCGCAAGCAGCTCGACGCGCTCGGCGGCTCGCACAAGCTGCTGACCGCCTTCACCCCGGCGGACCCGGTCAAGATCGACCAGGGCTGGGACCTCTCGAAGATCTTCAACTACCTGGACATCGCCAACGTCCAGGGCTACGACTTCCACGGCGCCGGCAGCGACAACTCGTGGGAGCCCAACCGGACCGGCCACCAGGGCAACCTCTACCCGGACGCCCAGGACCCGTACCCGAACCACTTCAGCGTGGACGCGGCGCTGAAGCCCTACCTGGACGCCGGCGTCAACCCGCGCAAGCTCACCATCGGCCTCGCCTTCTACGGCCGCGGCTGGCAGGGCGTCGCCGACGGGGGCGTCAAGGGCGAATGGCAGAGCGCGACCGGCGCAGCCCCCGGCCAGTTCGCCGAGGAGGCCGGGACCCGCGGGTACAACAACCTCATCACCACCTTCCCCAACCTGTCCGTCTACCACGACGAACAGTCCGTCTCGACCTACGGGTACACGGGTGCGGGCGGGCAGTGGTGGACCTTCGACGACACCTGGTCGATCGCCAAGAAGACGGCCTACCTGAAATCGAAGGGCCTGCTCGGCGCGATGATCTGGGAAATGACCGGTGACACTCCGGGCGGCACCCTCATCACGGCGATCGACAACGGGCTCAAGTAGCACCACGGCACGGCCGACGCTCCGCCGGGGAACCCCTCCCCGGCGGAGCGTCACCGCCGGTCCTCAGCGCGAGGCCAGTGCCGCCAGTCGCCGGGCCGCCCGGTAGTCCCGGAGCACCTGGGCGAACGTGGTGTGCCCCTGCGTGGTCCGGGCGAAGGCCCGCCAGGCCGGGTCGACCAGGCAGACCGCCGCGTGGAACAGGTACGGCCGGTGCTCGAATGCGTTCAGCATCTGCTTCCCCGCCCGCATCTCCACGCCCAGGCCCGCCTTGATCGCGAACGCGTAGTTCAGCGCCTCGCGCCGTACCTCGCCCGCGTTGCCCGCCTCGGCCACCTTCACCGCCCACTCCCCGGCCAGCCGGCCCGAACGCAGCGCGTACGAGATGCCCTCGCGGGTCCACGGCTCCAGCAGCCCGGCCGCGTCACCGGCCACCAGGACCCGGCCGCGCGAGAGCGGCGAGTCCTCGGCCCGGCAGCGGGTCAGGTGGCCGGACTCCACGCTCGGCGGGAAGCCCGCCAGCCCCAGCCGGCGGATGTAGGCGGCGAGGTACTGCTTGGTCCGCTCGCCGTCACCGCGTGCCGAGATCACCCCGACGGTCAGGCTGCCCGACTCGGTCTTCGGGAACACCCAGCCGTAGCTTCCCGGCAGCGGGCCCCAGTCGAGGTGGATCCGGCCCGCCCAGTCGGCCGCGACCTCCGGCGGGACGGGGATCTCCGCCTCCAGCCCGAGGTCGATCTGGTCGAAGGAGACGCCCACGTGCCGGCCGATCCGGCTCGCGCTGCCGTCCGCCCCGACCACGGCGCGGGCCTCGAAGGTGCGCCCGTCGGCGGCGGTGACCAGCGCCGTCCGGTGCTCGCCGCCGCGCTGCTCCACCCCGGTGACGGTCACTCCGGTGACCAGCACGGCGCCCGCCTGCTTGGCCGCCTGGACCAGGCGCAGGTCGAACTCGTCCCGGTTGACGAGCCCGAACAGCATCCGCTTCGAACGCCGGGTGCGGGCGAACCGGCCGCGGTACGCGAAGGTGACGGCGTGCACCCGGTCCTGGAGCGGGAGCTCGAAGTCCGGCGGGAGGCTGTCCCGGGAGGGGCCGATGATGCCACCGCCGCAGGTCTTGTACCGGGGGTGCTCGGCCTTGTCGAGCAGCAGCACCCGCCGGCCCTGGGCCGCGGCGGCGTACGCGGCCGAGGAACCGGCCGGCCCGGCACCGACGACGACGACGTCCCAGACGCCGTCCAGCCGGCCGGGCCCGTCGGCCTCGGCGCCGACCACGGCGTCGGCCTCGGCCTCGATCACGGCCTCGATCGCGGCCTCGGCCGGCGCCTCGGCGTCGAGCGGGCCTCGCTCGGCCTGCGGGCCACTGGTGTCGTGCGGGCTACTGGCATTGTGCGGGCTACGAGAATCAGGGCTTCCGGAGTCAGTCACGGACAGCAATCCTAGTGCGGCCGACCTCCCCGGTGTCGGCCGCACCGCCCCGAACGCGCGGCCGAATCCCCCCGCCGCACCGCTCGACGCCGCCCGTGCCGCCCCGTGCCCGCCGGACCCCGTCCCCGGCCGGTGCCATGCCCGGTGCCGCCGCCGGCCGCCTCCGGCCGGTCGACCGTTCGTGTCCGCCTATGATCGGCGCTACCCCCCGTCAACGACGTTCGCCCGCACCATCCCTCGGACGGACCAGCCCTACCCGGAGCATCACGATGCCGCAGCAGCAGCGCCTGGCCGACGCCGTCCGGTCCCTGATGGACCGCGCCCGGACCGACCTCGCCGACCTGGTCGCCTTCCCGTCCGTCGCCGACCCCCGTCAGTTCCCGGTCGAGGAGTGCGACAAGGCCGCCCGCTGGGTCGCCGAGGCGTTCGCGGCCGAGGGCCTGACCGGCGTCCGGCTGCTGGACACCCCCGACGGGACCCGGTCCGTCTACGCCGAGCTTCCCGGCCCGGCCGGCGCGCCGACCGTCCTGCTCTACTCGCACTACGACGTCCAGCCGCCGCTCGACGAGGACGCCTGGATCAGCCCGGCGTTCGAGCTGACCGAGCGTGACGGCCGCTGGTACGGACGCGGCGCGGCCGACTGCAAGGGCAACATCCTGATGCACCTGACGGCCCTTCGGGCGCTGCGCCAGGTGGACGGCGGGTACCCCGTCGGGCTGAAGATCATCGTCGAGGGCTCGGAGGAGCAGGGCACCGGCGGTCTGGAGCGCTACGCCGAGGCGCACCCCGAACTGCTCGCCGCCGATGTCGTCGTCATCGGCGACACCGGCAACTTCGCCGCCGGACTGCCCACCGTCACCGCCTCGCTGCGCGGCATGACCGTGGTGGACGTCTCCGTCCGCACCCTGGCCGGCAACCTGCACTCCGGCGCGTTCGGCGGCGCCGCCCCGGACGCGCTGCAGGCCCTGGTCAAGGTGCTCGCCTCGCTGCACGACGAGCACGGCGACGTGGCGGTCGCCGGCCTGACCGGCGGCCAGACCTGGAGCGGCGTGCAGTACCCGGACGAGCAGTTCCGCGCGGACGCCAAGGTGCTGGACGGCGTCGCGCTCACCGGTACCGGCACCGTCGCCGACCGGCTCTGGGCCCGCCCGGCGGTCACCGTCCTCGGCATCGACGCCCCGCCGGTGATCGGCGCCACCTCCTCCGTCCAGGCCTCCGCCAAGGCGTCCGTCAGCCTGCGCGTCCCGCCGGGCACCGACACGGCCGCCGCCCAGGAGGCGCTGGTCGCCCACCTGGAGGCCCAGGTGCCGTTCGGCGCCCGGGTCACCGTCGAGCGCCAGGGCAACGGCGCGCCGTTCAGCGCCGACACCTCCGGCCCGGCGTACGAGGCGATGGGCGAGGCGATGGCCGAGGCCTTCGGGACCCCGATGGTCACCTCCGGCGAGGGCGGCTCGATCCCGCTCTGCAACACCCTGCGCACGCTCTACCCGCAGGCGGAGATCGTGCTGATCGGCGTCGAGGAGCCCACCACCCAGATCCACGCGGTCAACGAGAGCGTCGACCCGCTGGAGCTGGAGCGGATGGCGCTCACCGAGGCGCTCTTCCTGCGCCGCTACGCCGAGCTGCGATCCGTCTGACGAGGAGCCACCGCCGGGCAGCGCCCGGGTCACCACCGGTGCACTACCGGGCCGCGCCGTCCACCACGACGGCGCGGCCCGTCCGTCCCACGCCGGACGAACACCTCGGGTGCCGCCGTGCACGCCGGGCCCACGCTCCCCCGCCCCGGCTCACACGCCGCCCCGGCACTACCCGCGCGCCGTCCGGACCCCGGCCACCGCGGCCCGGACCAGCGCGTACCCCACCGCACCGACCGCCAGCCCGGCGCCCGCCCCGAAGCACACCTCCGGGATCACCCGACGCCGCAGCGGCACGAGCCGGTGCACCACCCCGGCCGCCGTCGCCGCGCCGAGCCCCACGACGGCGGAGCGCCGCACCCGGTCCGTCAGCACGACCGCCGGCGCGACCGGCTCCACCGCCCGGGCCGCACGCACCGCGTACCCCGCCACCGCTGCCAGCGCCGGGACCGACGTGCCGTACTGCAGCACCGTGTACAGAGGCGGCCCACCGGCGACCGGCCGCTCCAGCGCCGGTACCAGCCGGGCACCGAGCCGGCCCCCGTGGGTGAAGGCGTCCCACCCCACGTGACTGGCCGCGCCGAGCGCCGCCGAGGCCGCGAACCAGGCGGCGTCCGCCCCGCTCACGACCCGGGGTGCCCGGTCCGCCCGCCGACTCCGGCGGACCGTCAGCGCCTCGGCCGGGCCCGCCCACCGCTCCGGGAGCAGCCCGACGAGCGGCCCGCGCAGCAGCCCGTGCCAGCCGGCCACCAGCACGGCCGCGACCGCGACGTCCACGGTCGGTACCGCCCACCAGCGGTGGGTCAGCCGGCCGTGCCGGTACACCCCCGGCAGCAGCGACTCGGCGAAGAACGGCACGTCCGGCGCCAGCGACCCGGCGACCAGGGCCGACGCGACCAGCGGCCCGCGCTCCCCCGCCGCCCGCAGCAGGGGCAGCACGGCGGCCGGGTGACTCAGTGTGAAGGGCATGCCCTCATCCTGCCGCCGCCCGACCGCCGTCGTGCCGTCATCGGCACACGCCGCACCGGCCTCGCCCGCCCCACGCGCAGAAACCGCCCGCCGGCACGCCGCGGCCCAACCGCTCAGCCGCCTGCGGTGGACGACCGACCGACGACGGACGGCCTACGCCGCGTCGGCCGTCCTGGCCAGCCCCACCCCGGCCCGGCGCCCGGCCTCCAGGTACCGCAGTTCCCCGCACCGCCTGGCGTCCAGCGCGGCGGCCAGCCGCCGGTAGCGCCCCGGCGGCAGCAGCCCGGCGGCCTCCTCCAGGCTGACGAACCGCCAGCCGCGCAGTTCCTCCTGCGGGAGCAGCAGCCCCTGCCGGCCGGCGGCGTCCAGCAGCCCGCCGTCGTAGACCAGGCGCAGCCCGCCCCGGCGCGGCCCGGTCCGCGGCTCCCAGTCGACGGCCAGCAGCCGCAGCACCGACGGGTCGAGCCGCAGGCCGAGCTCCTCGGCCGTCTCCCGGAGGGCGGCGTCGGTCGGCGCCTCGCCGCGTTCGACCACTCCGCCGGGAAACTCCCAGTCCGGCTTGTACACCGGATCGACCAGCAGTACCCGGTCCTGTTCGTCGAAGAGCAGGACCGCGGCCGCGACGGTGTCCCCGGTGGGGTCGGGACTCTGGACGATCGGGCAGCGGGCGGACCCGTCCCGGACCAGCTGGGCGAGCCGGACGGCGGTCTCGCGCGGGGTGAGGCCCGCGGTGTCCACGAGCCGCGCGTCCCGGCCGAGCCAGCGGCGGGCGGCGCGGTAGCGGGGCAGATGGTCCAGGCACCACTGCCGGATCCGCGCGCTGCGCTCCGGATCGTCCGGGCACTCCTCACGCTGCGCTATGCGTTCGCGCAGGATCGTTTCTTCAGGATCGAGAACGAGATGGTGCACCGTGATGCCGTTCGAGGCCAGCGAACCGAAGATCTCGTCCCGGTAGTCCTCCCGGAGCAACGTCATCGGGACCACCAGCGGCCCGGCCACCTCGCCGAGCAGTGCGGCGGCCGTCTCGGGCACCAGCCGGCGCCAGGCCGGCAGGTCCTGGAAGTCGGACACCGCCGCCATCCGGTCGGCCGGCAGCATCGCGCGCAGCCCGAACCCGATCAGCTCGGGATCGAACAGCGTGCTGCCGGGCAGCAGTTCCACCAACTCGCGGCAGGCACTCGACTTGCCCGCCCCGAACGTGCCATTGACCCAGACGATCACAAACGTCCCCTGCCCCTCGACCTCCCCCGGCGCCGTTCGCACCGGGCGGCGCCCCCGTCAGCCGAACCAGCGCCACCCGAGGTGGTACCCCCGCCGCGCCGGTCCCCATGCCTCCCCGACCGCCCTGCTCGCGGCCGCCGGCCGCACCGGATGACAGAGGCATGTGCCCAGGCCAGCGGCCTGGCCGCGACGCCCGTACAACCCGCGACACGCCGGAGTGCGCACCCCGGACCACCGGCGTCCGACATCCTTCCACGCGCCCCCTCCGCACCCCGCGCGCCCTGCCACAGACGCACGGGAAAGCCGCACCGGTTCCCCGCCCGTCGGTTGCCTCCCGCGGCCCGACCGCATAGAGATGAACGGTGACCGCACCCACCGGACCCGGCCGCGTCGTGGCCGTCGGTTCCGTCAACGTCGACCGGATCCTCCGCTGCCCCGCCCTGCCCGCGCCCGGCGAGACCGTCCTGGTGACCGACTCGGCCCCGGGCTTCGGGGGCAAGGGCGCCAACCAGGCCGTGGCCGCCGCCGCCATGGGCGCACCCACCCATCTGGTCGCCAAGGTCGGTGCGGACGCCGACGGCCGCGCCGCCCTGGCCGACCTGCGCGGGGCGGGCGTCGACATCGGCGCCGTGCTCGTCGACACGGACGCCCCCACCGGACAGGCCGTCGTCATGGTCGACCCGTCCGGCGAGAACAGCATCCTGGTGGTCCCCGGTGCCAACGCCCGGCTCACCGGCGCCGAGGTGACCGAGGCGCTCGCCTCGCTCGCCCTCACCCCGGCCGACGTCGTCCTCACCAGCGGCGAGGTCCCCGAGGAGTGCATCCTGGCCACCGCGGCCGTCCTTCGCGACAGCGGCCCCCGCTGGATCCACAACGCCGCCCCGGCCGGCGGGCTCCCCGACCGGCCGGGCCCTGCCGGTCGGGGACCGCTGATCGTCGCCAACGCCGTCGAGGCCGCTCAGCTCGCGGGCGCCCGCGCCCCGGGCCGGCCCCACGACGAGGTCCACGACGAGACCCACGGCGAGACCCGTGGAAAGGCCGCCGACGCGGCCCCGGCCGCCACCGCCCTGGCCGCCCTCGGCGAGGGCGCCGTGATCACCCTCGGCGCGGCCGGCGCACTGGTCGCCACCGACGGCGCGGTCCACCACGTCCCCGCCCCCGAGGCCACCGTCGTCGACACCACCGGCGCCGGCGACGTCTTCTGCGGCGCCCTGGCGGCGCGACTCGCCGACGGCGCGTCCCTCCCGGCGGCAGCCGCCACCGCCGCCGCGGCCGGTGCCTTCGCCGTTACCGCCCCGGGCGCGCGCGGAGCCCTCCCCCGGCCGGCCGATCTCGGTCTCGCCCCCGGCACCGGTCGCCCCTGACCTGCCCGGACACCGCCGCCGGGCACCACCCCGGCACCCCCGCAGCCCCCCTCGGCGGCACCGCCCGCACCGCCGCCCACGACGACGCCCGGACCGTCCGGCCCGGGCGTCGTCCGTCCGCAGGACCGGCTCAGGGCCGGCCCATGTGGGTCGGGTAGTAGCCGCTGCTGATCCGGGAGACACGGATCAGGGTGCCGGGTCGCGCAGCCTCCACGTACTGGTTGTTGCCCAGGTAGATCGCCACGTGGTGGATGCCCCGCGCGGTGCCGTCGTCCGACCAGAAGAGCAGGTCGCCGCGCAGCAGCTGGCTCGCCTTCACCGGGGTGGTGGCCGCGTACTGGTCGTTGGCGACGCGCGGCAGTTCGATGCCCCCGCGCCGGAAGGACTGCTGGACGAGGCCCGAGCAGTCGTAGCCGTCCGGCCCGTTCCCCGCCGTCTTGAACGGCTTGCCGAGCTGGGCGAGCGCGAACGACACGGCCGTCTCGACGTCACCGTCGGCCGCCGGCACCGCGGAATCGGCGGAGGACTGGGGCGAGGACGACGCGCCGGAGGCCGAGGGCGCCGCGTCCGACGACCCTCCGGTCCGCGCCAGGTAGACGTCGTAGTGGGTCGTCCAGCGCCACTGGCCCTGGCTGTTCTTGAACCAGTACCGCGACCCGTCCCACCCCTGGGTGATCCCCCCGGACGTGGTCGCCGTCGTCGCGGACGGGGAGGCGGTGGCGGTGGCGGTTCCGGCCGACGCCCCGGTCCGCGCCAGGTACACGTCGTAGTGGGTCGTCCAGCGCCACTGGCCCTGGCTGTTCTTGAACCAGTACCGCGACCCGTCCCACCCCGCGGGGGCGGGCGCCGGCTCGGCGGCGGCGCTGCCCACCCCGGTACCGAGGCCGAGCACGCCCGTACCCGCCACGATCACGGCCACCATGCCTATCCCCCGGCGGACCCGCGCCGCACGGGAGGGACGGAAGGTACGGGCACCCTCCGCCGGCTGGGAGGCGGTGGCGGCGGCGTGCTGCCCGGTCGGCTCGTCGGCGGCACCCGGTGCGCCGGTGTTGACGGTCGTCATCCTGCTGTCTTCCTTTGCTGAGCACTGAACGCGGAACGCGGATCGCGGAACGCTGGACGAAGGCCGGAACGGATCCGCGGCCGACATGCCGCGGCTTCCGGCCGTGCGGCCGGAAGCTGCGGCGTGGAGCCCGGGGATTCAGTTCTGCCTGCGTGTCACGTTAGGCACGCGTCCGCTCACAGCGCGCAGTGGAGTGCGCCAAAGGAAGGGCTCACGGAAGGTGAGCGGGCGTCACCCGGCACCCGCCGGGTGACCGCCCGTCACCCGTGTGCCGAGTCCGCGAGCAACTGCTTCTTCAGCACCTTTCCCATGGCGTTCCTGGGCAGTTCGGGCACCAGGACCACCCGTCGGGGCCGCTTGTGCACCGAGAGCCGCTCCGCCACAAAGGCCGTCAGCTGTTCCCCCGTCACGGGACCGGCCGGGATGACGTACGCGACGACCGCCTGGCCGAGGTCCTCGTCCGGAGCGCCGACCACGGCCGCGTCCGCCACCGCCGGGTGGTCGCGCAGGGCCGCCTCGACCTCGCCCGCGCCGATCCGGTACCCGCCGCTCTTGATCAGGTCGACGGAGGCGCGGCCGACGATCCGGTGGAAGCCGTCCGGGCCGATCACCGCGACGTCCCCGGTGCGGAACCAGCCGTCCGCCGTCCAGGCCTCGGCGTCGGCGTCCGGCCGGTTGAGGTACCCGCCGAACAGGGTCGGCCCGGCGACCTGCAGCTCGCCGACGCTCTCGCCGTCGTGCGCGACCGGGCCGCCGTCCTCGCCGACCAGCCTGGTCCGCACACCCGCCAGCGGCAGGCCGACGCTGCCGGGGCGGCGCTCGCCGTCGGCCCTCGTCGAGACGGTGATGAGCGACTCGGTCATCCCGTACCGCTCGATCGGGGCGTGGCCGGTCAGCGCCGCCAGGCGTTCGAACACCGGGACGGGCAGCGGGGCGCTGCCGGAGACCAGTAGGCGGGCCCGGGCCAGCTGCCCGGCCGCCTCCTCGTCGGCGGCCAGCCGGGACCAGACCGTCGGCACACCGAAGTAGAGGCTCCCCCCGGCGGCCGCGTAGGCGGCGGGGGTGGGCCGCCCGGTGTGCACCAGCCGGCTGCCGCTGCGCAGTGCGCCGAGCACGCCGAGCACCAGGCCGTGCACGTGGAAGAGCGGCAGACCGTGCACCAGGGTGTCCTCGGCGGTCCACTGCCAGGCCCCGCCGAGGGCGTCGAGGTCGGCGGCGACGGCGGACCGGTGGATCACCGCGCCCTTGGGCGCACCCGTGGTGCCGGAGGTGTAGAGCACGAAGGCGGTCGCCCCCGGGCCGGGCTCGGCGTACGTGGTGGCCGAGCGCTCGGCCAGGTCGACGGGCAGCGCCGTGACCGGCGGTCCGGCGGCCGGGCCGTCCTCCCGGGGATCGTCCCCGGCGGCGTGCGCGAGCAGGACCGCGCCGGAGTCGCGCAGGATGTGGGCGCGTTCCTTGGGCCCGGAGTCGGGCGGCAGCGGGACGACCGGCACGCCGGCGAGCAGCCCGCCGACCACGGCGGCCACGGTCTCGGCGGTGGGCCGGGCGAGGACCGCGAGCGCGGGGGCGCCGGCCACCCGGTCGGCGACGGCGGTGGCCGCGCCGAGCAGCTGTTCCCGGGAGAGTGTCCGCCCGTCGATCCGCAGCGCGTCGCCCGAGTCCCCGAAGCCGCCCTGAAGTGCCGTCAAGAGTGTCATGTGTCCGCCTTCGCCCCTGTTCGCGATCGGCCGCCCCGCCGCCGGCGGTCGCCGGCGCTCGTGCCGCCGACTCTACGGGCCCGTCGCCGCTCCCCCGGTCCGGGGACCACGTGCCGTGCGGGAAGTCCCGGACAACGCGCAGGGGCGCGTCCGGGAGGTCCCGGACGCGCCCCTGCGGCGACGGCTCAGCCCTTGCGGGACTGCACCTCGGCGGTGAGCTGCGGCAGCACCGCGAAGAGGTCGCCGACCACGCCGTAGTCGACCAGCTCGAAGATCGGGGCCTCGGGGTCCTTGTTGACGGCCACGATGGTCTTCGAGGTCTGCATGCCGGCCCGGTGCTGGATGGCGCCGGAGATGCCCGCCGCGATGTACAGCTGGGGCGAGACCTGCTTGCCGGTCTGGCCGACCTGGTTGCTGTGCGGGTACCAGCCGGCGTCGACGGCGGCGCGCGAGGCACCGACGGCCGCGCCCAGCGCGTCCGCCAGCTCCTCGACGACGCCGAAGCCCTCGGCGGCACCGACGCCGCGGCCGCCGGAGACGACGATGGCGGCCTCGGTCAGCTCGGGGCGGCCGGTGGAGACGCGCGGGGTGCGCGAGACGACCTTGGCGGCGTTGCCGGTGAACGCGACGGTGACGTCCTCGACGGTGCCCGCGGCCGCGGCGGCCTCCGGCGCTACGGCGTTCGGCTTGACGGTGATGACCGGGGCGCCCTGCGACACCCTGGACTTCACCTGGAACGACGCGGCGAACACCGACTGGGTGGCGACCGGACCGTCGGCGCCGGCCTCCAGGTCGACGGCGTCGGTGATGATGCCGGAGCCGAGGCGCAGGGCAACGCGGGCGGCGACCTCCTTGCCCTCGCCGGAGGAGGTGACCAGCACCGCGGCGGCCTCGCTCGCCTTCGCGATCTGGGTCAGCGCGTCCACCTTCGGGACGACCAGCTGGTCGGTGAACTCGGCGCCGTCGGCCACGTAGACCTTCGCCGCGCCGTACTCGGCCGCCTTCGCA